>JAIPHJ010000009.1 GCA_021735245.1 Candidatus Bipolaricaulota bacterium | reverse complement strand
AAAAACCTCTTCTGTAAACTGGTTTCATTTTTGAAGTCCATATTAAACTGGGTGCTGGACCAACTCCCGTTTATCAAATAAGTCCTTCGGTTAACTCTTCCCTGTTAATTTAACAAATCAAAACCGCACAATTTTGGTATCACTTAGTTCAGTTGGCTTAGTAATGCTGTGTTACAAAAGTTGGTAACGGTTTGAAAACGAGCTAGGTAGTCAGAAAAAACCATTCCCAATATTTTAGCCACTAGTTTTTGTTTCGCAACATTTTGTCGTTTTCGGAACAGCTTAACGATACTAAAAAAATCCGTATATTGTCAGAACAAATTATAAAGGCCCGGTGGTTTATTTGAAACGGCTAATTCTCTAAATTCTCGCGCCCCGGGGCTCTGTTTAAGTTCCCTTGAGACTTAGGGTAACTACTTTCTGACCCAGGCTGGGCTCGAACTTTCTTTTCCCCGGACCGCAGCCTATATTTATAGAGCGTCGAATTTCTAATTTAGGGAGCAATCTATGGATTTTGAACTTTACCTGCTCGGTCTTCCCGCGGTCGCAAGCATAATAGGCTATTCCACGAACTGGATAGCTATTAGGATGTTGTTCAGGCCTCTGGAAGAAAAGAAATTGTTTGGATTCCGGATGCCATTTACCCCGGGCCTTATTCCCAGACGGAAATCAGATATAGCGGATAATATAGGACGCGCGGTAGGAGAGCATCTGTTAACTCCCGCGGCTTTAGAGGAGAGGCTTGGGTCTTCTCAAGTAAAGTCAGAATTGAAGAAGGCGCTGGAAAGCTGGATAGAAAGTGCTCTTACTAAAGAACGAGGTTCTATTGAGGAAATGATTCCCGAGGATGCGGAGACGGATTTGGAAGCGCTAACGGAGAATCTCGTTAAAGAACTCCAGGCCGGGATAGAAAATTTAGTGGCCGGAGAACAACTGGAAACTCTCTTAAGAGAAATTATCGAGACCGGAATTGAAGACCTTTCAGAAAAGAAACTTGGTGAATTAGTGGATCGGATGTCCTACGAGGAGATAACTCTAAAACTGGAAAAGTTGCTTTCAGCGCTGGCGGACAATGATAATCTGGAGGCAAATATTCGGGAGTTCTGGAAAAGGAAGCTCACCGAACTGAAGGATGGTGGGGGTGGTTTGGCTGACTACCTCAGGGAGGAGCTTACTGAATTAGTCATCCGCCAGGTAGAAACAAATCTTCCCTCCCTTCTCAATAAAGGGGCGGAACTGCTCGACCGACCGGAGCTGCGATCCAGAATCGAGGAACTAGTAGTCGACTTGCTTGACGAAAAAATCCATGGGGAATTCGAGGACGACTCGGTCTGGGACCAGGTCAAGCTCGGATTCCTTGAAACCCTCGTTCTGCCAAGGGATAAGCTGAGGGAAAAGGTCTCAGAGATAATTGAGGACGGAGTGCCGAGGCTAAAGAGTCTGCTGGAACGGGAGGAGGTTAGGAAGGAGATGACGGACTCCGCAGTCGAGTCGCTGGAAAAGATACTTCAAAAAGATCTTTCAGAACTGGGCTGGACAGATAGAGGGGTGGAGAGACTGGCTGAAATCCTGACTGATCTTTCTATTACCTTGGTAAAGAACGACCGCGTCCAGTCGCTGGTACTCGAGGGTCTCGTGGTCGTGCTGAAAAAATCGGAGCACAGGAAAGTTGGCGATCTGGTAGAGCTGGGCAGGGAAGACGAGCAGGAGGCGCTGGTCCGGGCAATTAGCGGTTATGTTATTGACTCGTTAAAATCGGAGAAGGTTCAGGAGAAATTCGTCTCAGTCGTAGAAGGAAAGATAGACGACCTACAGAGAAAGAAACTGGGCAAACTCTCCCGATGGGTCGATCCGGAATTGCTTACCCCTTTTGCCGGACCCGTAGTGGATCGACTGAGTGTGGTGGTCGCGCGTGAAGGCTCAAATATTCTGAGCGCGCTGGACGTTAAAGAACTCGTAAAGGATGAAGTGGAAAAATTTTCGACTCTCAGGGTAGAAAAGTTGATCCTGGATGTTACGGGGGATCAGTTTAGGGCCATTACCTGGTTTGGTGCTTTAATAGGTTTCGTGATAGGCCTTTTACAAATTCTCATAATAACTCTCGGAGGTTAAAGGTGAAACCCATTGCTTTTACCCTGGGTTCCGTGACGGTTAGATGGTACGGAATTGCTTACGCCGTGGCTCTGTTGGTTGGTCTGGGGATACTTAATAAGGAAGTCGAAAGAAGAGGTCTGGATCTGGATTTCAACGACTTGATAGATTTCGTACTCATCTCGTTCCCTCTGGGTTTGATCGGAGCTCGGATATACTACGCCCTGTTCTATCTCGATTACTTTAGGGGAGCGCCTCTTGCGTTCTTCGGTCTTGGAAGCGGCAGCGGGTTTGGCCTTTCCGGGTTGGCAATTCACGGAGGGCTCATTGGCGGGTTGGTCGGGTTGCTAATTTTCGTAAAGTTGAAAAGAGTGGGGTTCCGAAAGTTCGTCGACGCCCTGGCGCCCGCTCTTATTCTCGGTCAGGCTATAGGCAGAGCGGGGAACCTGTTGAACGGGGATGCTTATGGCTATCCCACCGAGCTTCCCTGGGGAATAGTCTTCCCGTCCAACACGGCGGCGGGAGCAAAGTTTCCCAATCAGAGCCTTCATCCGGCGATGATATACGAAATGATCCTTGATTTGTTGATATTTGCCTTTTTATGGAAGTTGAGGAAGGGAAATTACAAGCCGGGATTTATTGGAGTTTCTTACTTGATATCCTATTCGATCGGCCGATCTTTAGTGAGTTTCTTCCGGGCGGGAAGCCTTTGGATTGGACCTATTAGAGCTGCTCACCTGATCAGTATTTTAATAGTTGCCTGGTCCGGGTACTACCTGATAGACAGGAAGCTTTACCTCCCTGAAGGCAGTTAAACCGCTCGGTCGCAGGCCCTGAGGAAGCTGGCAAAGAGCGGGTGGGGATCCTCGAGGCGAGATTTAAATTCGGGATGGAACTGTACGCCGATGAACCACGGGTGGTCTCTAAGCTCTATTACCTCAACCAGCTGGCCGTCCAGCGAGGTTGCAGCCAGTTCCATACCCGCTTCTTCGAAGGTTTCTCTGTAATCGTTGTTGAATTCGTACCTGTGTCTGTGTCTTTCTTCTATCGTATTTCTTCCGTATATCTCTTCTGCCTTCGTTCCGCTTTTTATAGTAGTCTCGTAGCTACCTAGGCGCATGGTCCCGCCCTTCTTTTCGATATCGATCTGTTCCGGCATCAGGGCGATTACGAGATCGGAGGCTTCAGGTTCGAACTCGGTACTGTTGGCTTCCTCCATTCCTATTACGTTTCGGGCGAACTCGATAGTGGCTACCTGCATGCCGAGACATATTCCAAATAAAGGTACGTCGTTCTCTCGAGCTATTTTGGCCGTGGCTATCTTGCCTTCCACGCCCCGTTCACCAAAGCCCGGAGGGATAACTACTCCGTCGACTTCCTCCATGTGACCGCCGAGCTCGTCCTGTTCCAGATCCTCGGAGGAGAACCAGGAAAATTCCGGCTTTATACCCGTTTCCGCAGCGCCGTGCTGAAAGGCTTCGGTGATACTGATATAGGCGTCTTCGAGTTCGGTGTACTTTCCGAACATACCTATCGTCACTGTTTTGTCGGGGTTTTTTATTCTCTCCACTCTGGAAGTCCAGCTCGAAAGATGCTGGTCCCGTTTGGGCAAGCTCAATTTTTCCAGGACCCGTTCGTCCAGTTCTTCGTCCGCCATTGCCATCGGAACTTCGTAGATGATGTCGAGGTTTCGGCCTTCTATAACGTTTCGCGTGGGGACGTCACAGAAAAGCCCAATTTTTTCCCGGACTGATTGTGGCAAATCACGATCGCACCTTGCCACAATAATGTCGGGAGTTATTCCGATTCCCCGTAATTCTTTTACGCTGTGCTGGGTCGGTTTGGTTTTGAGTTCCTTGGATGTTTTTAGATAGGGCACGAGGGTTAAATGAATGAAGCACACGTTTTCCGGGGGTATTTCGTCCTTCATCTGCCTCAATGCTTCCAGGAACGGTAAACTTTCTATGTCCCCGACCGTTCCACCGATCTCCGTGATGATGAGGTCCGACTCGGAGCCCCGCAGGGGTTCGTTTATGTCCCGTTTTATTTCGTCCGTGATATGAGGAATTATCTGGACTGTCTTGCCCAGGTATTCTCCCTTCCGTTCCTTTTCCATGACCGAAGAATAGACTTTTCCCGTAGTGACGTTGTTGGCTCCGGACAGGTCCTCGTTTATGAACCTTTCGTAATGACCCAGATCGAGATCGGTTTCGGCTCCGTCGTCGGTTACGAAGACCTCGCCGTGCTGGTAGGGGTTCATAGTTCCAGCGTCCACGTTTAAATACGGATCGACCTTTTGCAGGGTAGGTCTGTAACCCCGGGACTTTAAAAGAAGCCCGAGCGATGCGGCTATTATTCCCTTTCCGAGACCGGAAAGTACTCCCCCCGTCACAAAGATATACTTCTTTTCGGACCTGTCGAAACTATCGGTCATGGTATCAGCTTCCATTAACTTGAATAAATAGAAATATCACAATTTAAAATAAACTTTACGTTAATTAAGCGTTCCAGACAAACTCCGGTTCCCGGGTTCCCCGGGTAAGAGTTAATCCTCTTGGATGTCGGACAGCAATTCTCTATGCAAATCGAAAGAAGACTTGCCGTAAAGCACCAGCCGAACGAGTTCTGGTTGAGAGTAATTGGTTAAAAAATCGATTATCGTTTTGATTGCTATTCTTCCGGCTTCCCGTTCGGGATATCCAAACGCCCCTGTGCTTAGAGCGGGAAAAGATACGCTTTCGATCCCGTTTTCCCGGGCGAGTTCCAGGCTATTTCGGTAAGAGGACTCCAGCAGTTTCGGTTTCTCTGGAGAGTCACTGTAGACGGGTCCCACTGTATGGATGACGTAATTTGCCGATAGCTCGTACCCCTCAGTTATCTTGGCTTCTCCGGTCTCGCATCCCCCGAGCCCCTTACATTCCTCCCATAATTGATCTCCTGCGGCACGGTGAATAGCTCCCGCTACTCCGCCCCCGGGCGCCAGTCTTTTGTTGGCCGCGTTTACCACTGCTTCCGTTTCCTGCTTTGTTATGTCCCCTCTAACCAATTCAAACCTTGAACCGTCTACCGATTTTGCAACTCGAGGGTCTTTGGATTTAGCCATATCTAGTCCCTACTCTGATAATTATTCCTGCTCCGTTCCTTGAGTTCCTTTTCGATCCGCCGCTGTTGGTCTTTTTCCTTGATCTTCTGGCGCTTGTCGTACTCCTTTCTTCCCTCTCCCAGTCCTAGTTTTACCTTCGCATAGCCCCCCTTGAAATAGATTTCTACGGGAATTAGAGAATACCCCTTCTGCTGTGTCTTTCCTATAAGTCTCTTGATCTCGGATTTTCGCAGCAGGAGTTTTCTTTTTCGTCTTGGTTCGTGATTTTCCCTGTTTCCTTCTTCGTATCGGGCTATGTGGACATTGTGGAGGAAGGCCTCTCCGTCGGTAACTTTTGCGTATCCGTCCTTCAGGCTACACCTGCCGGCCCGGAGGCTTTTAACTTCGGTGCCCTTGAGGACGAGTCCCGCCTCGTAGAACTCCTCAAAGTCGAAATTCCGATATGCGCGCTTGTTTCTTGCCACCGTTTTCCCCATGGGAACTTCAACCTCTTAGAAAATGTAAATAAAAATGACCCTGGGTCTGAAGAATAATTTTTCTCGGAGTGGTAGCCGAATCCCGATGTTCGCCCAAACTTGGGGTATAGAGGTCTATAACACGGGTCCAGCTTGTCCGAAAACAACCCCGGTTGGAAAAGATCTGACTTTTATCGCTTACCTGTTATTGTGTAATAATTTATAGAACGCTCTCCGTCCATCCGAAAAGTCCCGAGTCCCAGAAGTTACCTTATGAAATTAGAGGAGGGCACTTTCCATCTATCTCTATTCCTCTTCTTCCTCTACTTGTAAAATTTGCTCCCCCTTGTAATAGCCGCAGCTGGCACAGACGCGGTGCGGGAGCTTCAACTCATGACAATGGGGACATTCCGTGGCAGTAGGGTTAACTACCGGCTTGTTTCCCGCGTGTCTGGATCTTTTCTTCGATCTCGATGTCCTGAACTTTGGTACTGCCATATTTCCTCCTCGTGTTCTGTATTCTCAAATCTCCTCTGATTTTAATGTAGGGTTGGTGGCTTTTCAACTTTCCACCAGGAAGGTGATCGGTCCGTCGTTGATTAACTCTACTTTCATGTGACTTCCAAATTTCCCCGATTCGACGTTAGTATCGAGCGATTCTTCCAGTCGTTTCACAAAGTTTTTGTAAATTAATTTCGCCTCTTCGTAGTCTCCCGCTCGGGAGAAACCCGGTCTTCGGCCCGAATTCACGTCGGCGTAGAGCGTAAACTGAGAAACCACGAGAATTTCTCCTCTTACATCTTTAATAGAGAGGTTCATCTTTCCTTCTTCGTCCGGAAATATTCTGAGATCGACCACTTTCTCCAGTAATTCCTCTAATTCAGTCCGGCCGTCGCCCTGTTTAACCCCCAGAAATATTAGCATCCCGTAATCGATTGAACCTTCTACTTTTCCATCTACCTTTACCTCGGCATTTTCGACTACCTGAATTAAAGCCTTCATTTTCCTCCTTTTCAGAATATTTTTATTCTCAATTCTTTCACCACCAAAACTTGCCGAGGAAACCCCAGGGCACCCCCCCCTGGGGAGGAATCGGCTGGTTTTTGTCCAGCAGTCAATCGAGGACACTTCCCTTAAGAACTGCTTGTTATTATTTGAGTTTATCCCTCTTATCCATGGTATAGCCAGGAGGCGGGTTCGATTGACTGCTGGGTCTAGTTTTGTAAAAGACCAAAAAAACTACTTAAAAGGGGTTTTCTACAAGCCCCGCCCCTTGGGGCGGGGTTCTTGACTATTTGGAAGAGAGATATAGGTCATAAGAAATAACTATATCTTTAGTTTCACCTACTGCTCTTTACCTGGCTGTCGGAATTACCTCTCCTGCTAAGATTTTAAGGTTAAATCAGTTGCCAGGAAAGGGGCGGGGGCAGACGAGGACAGGACAATGACCTGCGACGATGGTGAGAGAACTGAGATTCATCATACTAATGGTTGTTTTTCAGCTTTCTCTCCGTACCAGTGAAGTAGCTATCATACCCGCCAGGCGAATGGGTTCGGGCAACACCGAGTGCGTGGCCATTACCTTTAAAGCCCTTTCCGCGTCGGAATTCGAAAGGTTTGCAGTTTGATAATAAACTCGGTGATCGTCCAAATCGAGCTCCCCGATCTCTCCGGCGTTCCTGGCTGCACGCCACCTCTGCTGGAAATTAGGTAGGTTCTTTAGGGCGGATTTGAACGACTCCATATCGACTTTCTCTCTCGTCACCGACAGGACGGGTAACTTCGTATTTTCGGATATTTTCGAGATATCCACCACGTTGAATCCGGCAAGAGTTACCCCTGCGAGGACGACTAGGCTCAACTCCTCACTGTGTTTGCTTTCATTTATAGCTGTAGATAGGAGGCGGGTCCCGTTCAGACCGTCCACGGCGACTTCCCTTTTCAGTACCCCGTCGACCGTTCCTCCACCCCTGGTAATGACTCCGATCAGCGGGGTCGGTTCTTCCTGGTCGAAGTCGAACGGTCCCTCGTTCCAGCCGATGACCTTGCTCTGTTCCTTTATATGCATGGCTAATTAAAATTGAGAACTTCGGATCCCACAGTACTATCTTACCGGGTTTCCTTTACGTTGGAAAGGCCCCGGGGTAGGAATCCAGTTTGGCCGCTTCTCTGTATTCGTTAAACGGGCTTGGAAGTGGGGGAGGTCAGAAGGCCCGATATTTGTCTATTTTGTGGTTTGTTCATCCCTTGTGTAGAATTACCATGGTTAGTAAAGTTTTTGTTGAAATATTCCGGAGGTGATAGATTTAGGTAGCGGGGAAGCTTAATGTTGTGGAAAACTAGTTTTTCTGTTTTTTCATTTTGTCTCGAGGGTATATTTAACCTCAAGCAAAAACCCAAGGAGGAGAATATGAAAAAGATTAACCTGAAGTACTTTACGACCTTGCTTGTAGCGCTGGTACTGAGTTTAGGGCTAACGACCGCAGTCGGATTTAGCCAGAATACGGAGGAGTTAACTGTCGGAACCAGTGCCGGTTTCCCCCCTTTTGAAATTATGGAGGAAGGAGACCTCGTAGGATTCGACGTAGACCTGATGGAAGCAATTGCCGAGGAGCAGGGATTCGACCTCCAGTGGCGCGATTTGTCGTTCGCGTCCCTTATTCCGGCTCTTGACGCGGGCAAGATTGACGTAGCCGCGGCGGCTATGACTATTACCGCGGAGCGGGATAAGAAAGTTGACTTTAGCGATCCTTACTGGTCCGCCGACCAGGCTGTTATCATAAGGGAAGAGTCCGAGTTGAATGTAGTCCAAGCCCTGATGGGAAGTCGCATGATAGGCTCTCAGACGGGTACAACGGGAGCGTCGTGGGTCAAGGAAGAGCTGATTGAGAAAGGTATTATCGGCGATTCTGCTCTGCGCCATTACGACACTTACGTAATGGCAGTCCGGGACCTGGTCAACAAAAACATAGATTCGGTGGTTGTTGATACACCCGTTGCAGAAACCTTCACCGAAAGGCAACCCGTGAAGGTGATCGCTCGGCTTGTAACGGGCGAAAATTACGGCCTGGCAGTAAAAGAAGGCAATTCTGAGTTACTGGCTGAACTCAATACGGGTCTGAGTAAGATAAAGGATAGCGGGAAATACGACGAACTGGTGCAGAAGTGGTTCGAATAGACAAGAATAGAGAACTTTCGAGATGGGTCAGGGAAATCCCTGACCCATCGTCCGAGGATCATCGATGATAGAACCTTTTATAAATAACGTAAACTTTGGCTGGTCTATATTGCCGACACTACTTCGGGGGACGATAATTACTCTGGAGCTCACGTTTTTCAGTCTACTTCTGGGGTTCTTGATAGGTTTGCCTCTTGCCGTGGGGCAAGTGTACGGACGGAAGGTCGTATCTTACCTGATATCAAGTTACGAGAGAGTGGTTAGGAGTGTTCCACTCCTGGTAATACTGATGCTCGTTTTTTACGGCCTCCCCTGGGTAGGGCTAAACCTGCCCCCTTTTCTCGCGGCTGTTATAGGAATAGGGGTGAGGTCTTCCGCGTATCAGTCCCAGATATTCCGAGGTGCTATCCAGTCCATAAAGAGCGGACAGCTCCTGGCCGCCAGATCGATTGGCCTATCTGGATTTCAGGCGATTAGATATATAACCATCCCTCAGGCACTCAGGAGGTCGATACCTCCCTGGGCGAACGAGTTTACCATCGTTCTGAAAGATACGCCGCTTGCCTATGCCCTCGGGGTCGTGGAGCTGCTCAGAGAGGGACGTTATATTATCTACAGCACGTTCAAACCGATGGTCGTGTTTATCACTGCCGCCCTGATTTATTTCGTCCTGACCCGGTTCGGCAATTCCGCCCTGGAGTACGTAGACAAAAAGTTGAAAATTCCCGGTTACGAAACCGGCGGGAGGATGCGTTGACCCTTTCTTTTTATTTAGTTAGAGGTGAATGATGGAATTCTTCGCGTTTACCTGGGAGATACTCCCCACGCTGGTTAATGGACTAAAAGTAACCCTGTGGTTGACGGCAATAGGCATCTCTATTGGGACGGCGCTGGGAACCTTTCTGGCCCTCGGAAGGATATACGGCAATAAGCCCGTTCGTTGGCTGGCCGGTAGTTATATCGAACTATTCCGGGGAACGCCTTTGCTCGTCCAGCTTTTTATCCTTTATTACGGGTTACCGGCCTGGGGATTCAGGTTATCGCCCGAGTTAGCCGCTATCATAGGGCTAGGGCTGAATTCGGGAGCTTATTCCGCGGAATACTTCAGGGGCGCGATTCAGTCCATAAGCGAGGGTCAGATGACGGCCGCAAGGAGCATGGGACTGACGAAGAGCAAGGCCATTATTTACATCATACTCCCTCAAGCTCTGCGGCTTGCCATTCCGTCCTGGTCGAACGAGCTGATCTACTTACTCAAATACACTTCTCTGGCCTACATAATCAATGCCCCCGAACTAATGGGGCAGGCAAAAATAATTGGGGCCGAGACGTTCAGGTACTTCGAAGTGTTTTCCGTGGTAGCCCTAATTTACCTGGTTATTGTTCTCATCCTGACCAAGTTGCTGGATCGCGTCGAGAACGCGCTAAAAATACCCGGATTCGAGATTCGGTGAAAGAATCCGGTCGCTCACCACTTATTTTCACCGAAACTTGCCGAGGAAACCCCGGTGCCCCCTGAGTACGAATCAGCTCGTTGTTTTGTAAAAGGCCCAAAAACTGTTTAGGGCTTTTAGAAAAGCTTCGTTCCCCGGGGCTGGGTTCTGGACTTGATAGGACGGGTTCAATGTTTGCTTGACCGGCTAAAGTTTTTGTGATATGATACATTTGTCTGACATATGATAGCTTACGAAAATGGAGGGAGGAGATGGAGTTCGAGTTTAAGAAACTCAAGCAGCAAAAGAAACCCCTGCACGTGGCCAATCAGCTGGTAAGTGCCATCAAGGCTGGTAACTACGAGGTAGGAGACAAGCTACCTACCGAGGAAGAACTTTCGGAGCGTACAGGTGTAAGCCGGGCTTCGGTTCGGGAAGCTCTGGCAGCCCTCAGGCTGGGTGGAATAGTCGAAACCAAGGTCGGAAAAGGTACTTACGTCAGACAGGTACCGGAAGAAGATACGGTACGAGACAAGATAATCAATATACTGATCGACCACCCGAAACCGCTGGAGCTTCAGGAGGCCCGAGCTGCCTTCGAGGTCGGTATGGTTGAAATAGCGGCGAGGAAGTTTAATGAAGAGGACGAACAGCAACTGGAGACCACCCTAGACGAAATGCATGACGCTGCTCGCAGCGACAATTACCAGGAGTTTCTGGATCTTCACAAAAGGTTTCACCTCCAGGTGGCCGAAGCGACCAAGAACGACGTGGTGGAAGATACTCTAAAGAACCTCCAGGGGATAATGAACGATTTAATGTGGCGCAAGCTGGAAGAGTTGCACTACCTCCCGGATAAAAGGGAATACTTGATGGAGTCGCTGGGTATCCACAGGAAAATATTCGTTGCCCTTAAGAAAAACGACGCAATCCTGGCGGGTAAGCGGATTAAAAGCCACTTTGAAAGATATTCTTAGACGCCAATTAAGGTAGGCTAGTTGAGGTTGGCCATCCAGGTTTTGCTTTGAAAGTCGGATTCAAGAAACCAATTATATAAAAGGAGAATCGGTAAAATGTTATCGGAACAAGAAAAAAAGAAAATCTATAACAAGGCCCTGTACGTTCTGGAGAAGGTAGGCGTAGAGATAAGACACGGCGAAGCGGTGGAATTGCTCAGGGAGGCCGGTGCCGAAGTTGAGGGGGAAAGGGTCTACCTTAAGCCCTATCAAGTTGAGGAAGCCCTGACTTCAGCCCCAAAGTACGTTCCGGTCTTTGATCGCGACGGAGAGCTGGCTCTAGAGCTGGGAAGCGAAAATAACTACTTCGGTCCCGGTTCGGATAATCCAACTACGGTCGACCTGGAAACGGGGGAAAGGAGGCAAAGCAAGCTGTCGGACGTGAAGAACTTCAGCCTGCTCGTGGACTCTCTGCCAAACCTGGATTTCCTGATGAGCATGGCTCTACCCCAGGACGTTCCGACCAGGCTGGCCGACCTTTACCAGTTCAGGGCTATGACTGTCCACAATAGCAAACCGTTCGTTTTTACGTCTGCCGACAACAGGAATACGGTGGAATTGTTTAAAATGGCGTCGGCAGTTGCCGGCGGAAGAGAAGCACTCGAAGAAAAGCCGTTCTTCGTTCAGTATACAGAACCTACCAGTCCGCTGGTTGGAAGTGAGGACGCCCTCGGTCGTCTATTGCTATCCGCCGAATACGGAGTTCCCGCTACCTATACTTCCGGCACGCTTCCCGGGGCTTCAAGTCCGGCGACGCCAGCTGGAACGGTGGTCATGTCCCTGGCTGAGGAGTTGAGCGGTGTGGTAATATCTCAGCTCAAGCGTCCTGGTG
The DNA here is from genome assembly GCA_021735245.1 of Candidatus Bipolaricaulota bacterium. Lineage (GTDB taxonomy): Bacteria > Bipolaricaulota > Bipolaricaulia > M55B111 > M55B111 > JAGXLP01. The sequence continues at coordinate 51,177 of JAIPHJ010000009.1, read as the reverse complement.
CTCCGGTAATAATAGGTGGTGCCGCGTCGCCGATGGACATGAAAACTGCCGGAGCCTCCTACGGTCTACCGGCTGCTCTTTTAATAGATAAGGCATTAAGCGAGGTCAGTAAATACCTGGACATGCCAGTATTTAGCGAAGCCGGCTTCAGTGATTCCAAGCTAATAGACGGTCAGCAGGCGCTGGAAGCATCAATATCGATCACTGAAATGGCCCGCAGTGAAGCCGATCTGATTCACGATGTCGGCTACCTGGAGTCCGGTCAGACGGGATCGCTGGAATCGGTGGTAATCGGTAACGAGATAGTAGGTTACGTTAGGAGGCTTCAGGAGGGAATAAAGCTGGATGAAGACCATCTGGCGATCGACGCGTTAAAGAGGGTCGGCCCCGGAGGAGGTTTCCTGACCGACCAATCAACCCTGGATACGTTCAAGAAACTGTATGAACCTGAATTACTGGACAGGAACAGTTACGATAGCTGGAAGGAAAAAGGTGGTAAAGATCTCAGAGAACGAGCTCGGGAAAAGGCAAAAAAACTTCTGGACGATCCTAACTCAGAACCGCTTGCCGAGGACAGGGTTGGAATAATGGACGAAATTATCGAGGAAAAAGAAGAGAAGCTTGGGTAAATACTGATTGGGGAAATGCAAATCCTGAAACTATGTCGGGCGGGTTAGCTAGTTTGGCTTCGACATTTTTTGACTAGGAAATATCCGGAAGTTGAACCAGATTTTGAATAACTTCCAATAAGCTGAGGGGAAGGTGAACTTGCCTCGCTCGTCGAAAAAGGAGCTTTAACTTATAGTCTTTTGTGTCAATGTAGCGAAATGTCCAAAAGCCCAAGAAAAAATTGGTGATTATCAAAAGTGTTAGCATACAGCGGTAAACGTCTACTACAGGCTATAGTCAGTGTAGCGGTGGCCTCGATTATCATATTTCTGGTAGCTGAGGCTCTACCGGGCGACGTAGCACAAATGATTCTCGGTCAGTTTGCTACAGAGGAATCTCTCCAGGCACTAAGGGAGAAGTTGAAGTTGAACGAACCGCTTCACGTACGGTACTTCGATTGGCTGGCCGGTGTTTTTCGGGGTGACCTGGGTACTTCACTCAGCAAGACGGGAGTTAAGGTAAGGCCGTTGCTGTTACGACGAGCACGAAATTCGTTAATCCTCGCGGCGGGAGCAATGATAATTATCATTCCGATCTCTTTCCTCCTGGGGATTATCGCGGGACTCAGGCCTGGCAGCTGGTTTGATCGACTTATTTCTATTACAACTCTCGGTCTGATTTCGTTTCCTTCGTTTATAACCGGGCTGGTTCTAATCTTAATATTTTCGGTCCAGCTTGGCTGGTTACCGGCCTCGAGTTCGATCGACCTGTCTCAGGGGTGGTTGCGTCAGATACCCAAACTTATCCTGCCGATACTGGCGCTATCTGGAGTCATGCTGGGCTATATTACCAGGCATATCAGGGCCAGCATGGTCAAGGTCCTGCGGTCGGATTATACCAGAGCCGCGACCCTGAAAGGACTGGGACGACGGACCGTAATAACCAAACACGTGCTTCGCAATGCCCTGCTTCCTGCTGTGACGGTGATTGCGATTAACCTTGGCTGGCTGCTCGGGGGCGCGGTTGTCGTGGAGGCGACGTTTGGCTATCCCGGTGTCGCCAGACTGGTTCTCAATTCCATTCAGCACCGCGATGTTCCCGTGATGGAGGCCGGACTCCTTTTCGTAGTTACTGCTTACATTACTGTCAACTTTGGTACTGACTTGTTGTACACTTTGCTGGATCCAAGGATCCGGTACGATAGGGGTGAAAGCTAATGGCCGAAAGTACTCCTAACCTCGCGCCCAGCTTCTGGGAAAGAGTAAAAAGCGGCTTTTCTTACCTGGTTCGACTCAGAGAAAAGCCACTCGGGTTGGCGGGATTGGTTATTATCCTGTTCTGGATAGCTATTTCCATACTGGCTCCTTATATCACCCCCTACGGACCTACGAATTTTTCGACCGACAAGTTCTTCGGGCCCTCTCTGCAGCATCCGTTTGGCACGGATCGGTGGGGGAGGGACGTCTTCACAAGAGTAGTGATCGGGAGCAGAACGGCTTTCTCGCTCGCCCTTTCAGCCACATTATTGGGACTGGTCGGTGGAACTGCACTGGGTCTATCTGCCGCTTACTTTGGGGGGTGGGTTGAAGAATTACTGGGAAGATTGATGGATATTCTTATGTCCTTTCCCGCCTTACTTATCGCGATGTTCGTTCTGGGAGTTCTCGGGCCGGGGACGATAAACGTGATAATAGTAATTGGAATTGCCCATACTCCGAGAATAGGCAGGGTTGCCCGGTCGGCAACTCTTCAGGTAAAAAACCAGGAATTCGTCGAGGCAGCCCGGGTTCGAGGAGAATCCGATCTATACATCATGGGGGCCGAAATACTTCCGAATATTCTGGATACACTTGGCGTGGAAGCGGCGATCAGGTTTGCTTATTCTATATTTCTGAGTGCTTCTCTGGGATTTCTGGGGCTTGGAGTTCAGCCTCCGACGCCGGACTGGGGTCTCATGATTAGCGAATCCCGGAGCCACCTCCAGGTCGCCCCCTGGCTGGCCATTTTCCCCGCGCTGGCGATTGCCTCAATGGTTCTGGGAGCGAACTTCCTTGCCGAAGGACTGGAAGAAGTTACCGGGGGTGACCAGTAATGAAGAAACCGATACTTGAGGTTGAAGACTTGGAGGTAGTCTACAGGACGGATCGGGCGGACGTTAGAGCACTCAACAAAGTGTCTATGGAAGTCTCTCCGGGAGAGGTCAGAGGGGTCGTAGGTGAGTCCGGGTGTGGCAAGAGTACTCTGGCGTTTGCAGTCATGAAGTATCTGGACAGAAACGGGGAGATAACGGGCGGTCGAATACTGTTCAACGGTGAAGACCTTAAAGAAAAGTCTAATTCGGAGATGGAAGATATCTGGGGAAAGCATATGGGGATGATCTATCAGGATCCCACGGCTTCTCTAAATCCTTCCCTGCCGGTCGGAGAGCAGATTGCGGAAGTGGCTACCGCCCACGGACTGGCTTCTAGTGAGGGAGCTATGGAGGAGGCCGTCAAGCTACTGAATCGGGTCCATATTAGAGACCCCGAAGAGATAATAAACCGTTACCCCCACGAGCTATCCGGGGGAATGCGTCAGCGAGTGGGGATCGCTGCCGGGCTTATGGGTAAGCCGGAACTGCTTATCCTGGACGAACCGACGACGAATCTGGACGTGACTACCGAAGCCAGGATACTGGATATAATTGAAGAGCTGAAGGCCGATCTCAATTCTGCCTTCCTTTACATTACTCACGACCTGGGCGTGATAGCCAGGATAGGTGATGGAATAGAAGTGATGTATGCCGGTCAGGTAGTAGAGGAATCGGAGATAGACGAATTATTCGAGGAGCCATTTCACCCCTACACGAAGCTCCTTCTCAGGTCATTGCCCGACCCGGAAGGCAAGAAGGGCTCCTTGGAGGATATACCAGGCTCTATGGTCGATCTCACTGATCTTCCCGCTGGCTGTAAGTTCAACACCAGGTGTCCTTTTAGGAAAGAAAAGTGTTTCGAATCAGAACCTGCTTTGGAAGAGAAAGAAGGGGGCCACAGTGCTAAATGTTTCTTTGCACCGATAGAAGGAGCGGAGGTGACGGAAGAGGAAGAAGTCAGCGGTAAACCCCTCTGGGAAGGACCTCCGGAACTACAGGGAGAGGGATCGATACTCGAAGTTCGAGAACTCAAAAAGTATTTTGGAGGCGGGGGAACCTGGTTACCGGGAACCAGTGAACCACCGGTTAGAGCGGTGGACGACGTGGACCTAACACTGGAGCGGGGAAAAACAGTCGGAGTCGTCGGTGAATCAGGTTGTGGAAAGACCACCCTGGCCCGAACTATTATTGGTCTTACGGAAGCTACGGAAGGAACAATTGACTTCGCCGGAGAAGACATTACCAGGGGGGTATCCCGAAGATCGAAGGAGATCCTGAAAAGGATACAGATCGTTTTTCAGGACCCGAGGTCGACGTTGAACCCGAAGAGAACTGTCGGACAGGCAATTGCCAGGCCATTAATAATGCACGGGGACTTCCCCCGAGACGAGATTCCCGGGACTACCGCCGAACTGTTGTCGGCGGTGGGTCTTGACCCCAAACTTGCCAAGAGGTATCCCGATCAACTGTCGGGAGGACAGAAACAGAGGGTTGCAGCTGCCAGGGCGTTTGCTACCAATCCGGCCCTTGTTCTGCACGACGAACCCACCTCAAGCCTTGACGTATCGGTTCAGGCGACTATTCTGAATCTCCTGCTGGACCTTCAGGAAGGTTCGGGTACGAGCTATCTCTTCATCTCACATGATCTGAACGTAGTCCGTCATATTAGCGATTCTATCGCGGTTATGTATCTCGGTCACGTGGTCGAGTTCGGCTCCACGGAAGAGATATTTTCTTCTCCGTATCACCCCTATACGGAGGCATTGCTGTCGGCAATTCCGATACCCGATCCGAATCTTAGAAGGAAGAGAATCAGGCTGACGGGTTCAGTCCCTTCCGCTGTCAACCCCCCGAGCGGTTGTGTCTTCCACACAAGGTGTCCGAGGAAGGTTGGTGACGAATGCGAGCGGGAACCTATCCCGGATAGAGAGAGCGGGGATCACGTAATCAGGTGCGTCATTCCGGAAGAAGAACTGAGAAAAGCAGAGCCGGTTCTATCCGGAAATTAAATCGGAGGTGGTTTGAAGGTCAATTATTTTCAACTGGAGTAAGTTCTAAATAATCAGAGATTAATTTTGCAGGGAGGTAATATGAGTAAAAACCGCAAAGTATCGAGAAGAGACTTTATTAAAGGTGCTGTAGTTACCGGGGCAGCGGCATCTCTACCCGGTTTGATTTCTTTTTCGAGTAAAGGTAACGGCAAGAAAGTAGTGAAAGTTGGCATTCGGCCTCCAGGAAATTTGACGCCGGGTCTAATGCAGACCAGTCCGGCCCAGGTTATTACCGGTGCTTACGCGGACTACCTGTTCAGATTTAGGGGGAAGGATAGTGAGAGGACACCTTCGTTAATTGAGGACTACAGCTTTAACCAGGATAGAAGTGAGTGGACGTTCAAGTTCCGGGAAGGAGTGAAGTTTCATCACGGAACCGAACTTACCTCCAAAGATTTCAAATATACGCTGGAGAGAATAATGAATCCGGATTTTGGTTCTCCCGCTAAGCCGCTCTTCAGCAATGTCGACAAAGTAGAAGAAGACGACAAATATTCGGCCAAGGTTTATCTTAAAAGTTCCGATCCGGACTTTAACTTGAATTTCTTTAACTACAACACTCCAATAGTAGCTCATGACTATGATTATGAGAAGTATGGGAATACTAAGCCGTCCGGAACAGGGGCATTTAAAATTAAGGAATATACGCAGGGAGAGAGGTTAGTCCTGGAGAAAAATCCCGATTACTTCCTACCCGATGTGCCTTATATAGACGAGCTTCAGTTTGTTATTGTGCCCGAAGACTCAACGAAGAAACTAATGCTCCAGGCCGGTGACGTTGATGTACTTACAAACATCAGCTTTACTTCTTTTAAACAGCTCAGGGAGCAGTCCGGAATCCGCGGCGAATACGCTCTTGGAGGCTTCCAGGCACCGATAAGTATGAGGACGGACCGACCTCCATTCGATGACAACAGAGTCAGATTAGCCGTTAAATACGCTGCAGATAGGCGGTTTATACTGGATTCAGTATTGTCAGGATTTGGTGACTTGGGGCACGATCATCCCGTAGCACCCTCTTACGACTGGTATAAAGACCTCGGTACAAGAGAGCAAAACATCGAGAAGGCAAAATCGCTACTTGCGGAAGCGGGACACGGTGGGGGACTGGATATGAAGCTTCATTATCCGACCAACATATTCCCCTGTCCCGATACGGCTCTAAACTTTCAGCAAATGGTAAAGTCGGCGGGAATTAATATTAAACTGGAAGGTACTAAGTCGGGGGTATACTTCTCAAAGTATTGGCTAAAGTCAAATATGACCGTAACGCAGTGGGGGCATCGGGAAAACGTCCTTGGTTTTCTCAATCAAGCTTACAAAACTGGAGCTAAATGGAACGAGGGACATTACAGTAACAAGGAACTTGATAAACATATAGAAAAGGCTGCGTCTGAAATAAAACCTGAGGTAAGGCAGAAACACTTCACTGCGATTCAGAAAATTTTACGGGAGGAAGGTCCAGCTGTTATACCTTTCCACCAAGGTATATTCGGTGCAGTTAAAGATGAAATAAAAGATTACAAGGAAATCAGAAACGGTACGCACGAATTGAGATTCGTCAAAAAAACCTAAGTGTATTCGATGATAGGAGGGACATAGACCTGTTATGTCCCTCCTTATTTTAACCGGAGGAGGTTTTATTGGACTGCGTAGGAGAAATAGTAGAAATCGACCTTTGTAAAGGGGAGATTGAAAGAGGTCGTCCGGATGATAAAGTGGTTAACGACTTCCTCGGTGGCCGAGGGATTAACGTTCATTACCTGTTAAGGAATCTGGAAGAAGGGACAGATCCCCTGGGCCCCGAAAACCCGATCGTATTCTCTCCCGGGTTGCTCACGGGAAGCGATGTCTATTCCTCTTCTAGACTGCACGTCGGATCCCTCTCTCCGTTGACCGGTTTTCTTGGTAGTTCCAACGTGGGAGGGCATCTTGGAGTTCACCTGAGACAAAATGGTATATTCTCTCTGGTCGTTAAGGGGAAAGCCGATAAACCTGTCTATATCTGGATCGATCAAGGCGAGGTCGAACTCAAGGACGCTGGGAATATCTGGGGCAGTAATACGGATGAAGCGCGAAAAGTCGTAAGGGATAGTGCTGAAGGGGCCGTGAGCGTCGGAGCAATAGGTCCCGCGGGCGAAAACCTGGCCGCAATGGCCTGTATTATGTTCGACGACGGACACGCCGCCGGGAGGACGGGTATGGGTGCAGTAATGGGTTCCAAGATGGTAAAGGCTATAGGGTCTACGCCGGGAGACCGAGGGGTCGGCAACGATATTCAGAAAGAGGAACCCTTACGGACCTACCTGGAAGAAATACGGTCTCACCCTGACTACGAAGAATGGGCCCAGTACGACAACTCAACTTCCGTTAAGTGGGTTGACGACCTTGGGGCCAGTTCGGTCAGGAATTATCGAGAGGTCCAGTGTGAAGACGTGGAAGACGCCGACGGCAGGAGCTTCATGGATCTTCCCCGAACCCCCTCGAGTTGTTTCAGGTGTCCAGTGCACTGCAAAGCTGAGCTGGAGTTGACCCGCGGACCCGACGAGGGAGAGAAAGTAGAACGGCCATGCTTCGAACCCCTGGTAGCGCTTGGGCCGAAGTGCGGCAATTGCAATGGGATGGAAACGATAAGTCTTCACAATAAGTGCAACGATCTGGGTCTCGATTCCGTTGAGGCAGGGGGATTGATTGCATTTGCCGTGGACCTCTACGATAGAGGAATCTTATCGAGGGAGGAGACCGGAGGGCTCGATCTGGAATGGGGTAACTACGAGGCCATGAAGGAGTTAATCGAGAGGATCGCAACAGGTCAGGACTGGCTGGGTAAAACGTTGAGCAAGGGGCTCGAAAGCGCCGCAGCCGAGATCGGTAAGGGAGCTGAAGAGTTGGCGTATCACGTCAAAGGACTGGCCATGACGGCGATGGACCCCAGAGGGTTCAAGGCGTCCGGATTGGGGTACGCCATAGGTAACAGGGGGGGCGATTTTACCAGCATATACGCAAGGCCAGAGTACAGCTTTTCCCCCGAACTTGCCGAAGAGTTATTTGAAACCAGGAAGGCTGCCGATCGGCTTGCCGAAGAAGGCAAGCCTCAACTTGTAAAACGAGCTGCCATAGTAAGCGCGATTGTTGACTCCCTTGGTATTTGCAAGGTTCCTCTGCTTTCACTTGTGGAAGATTACGACCTCTCGCTTACGGCTCAGCTTGCAACCAGGGTGCTCGGCGAGCAGATGGGCCCGGAAGACCTGCTAACTATAGGAGAGAGAATTGTGACCGGGGAGCGGTTGTTCAACGTTAGGATGGGATTAACGGGAGAAGACGACAGGTTACCGAAGAAGTTCGTTTCGGATCCCGTTGAAGAGGGACCCATAGAAGGCGCTGTGGTGGATCTGGAAAGTATGCTGGTTGAGTTCTACTCTCTGATGCACTGGAATAAGGAAGGAATTCCAGAAGAGAAAAAACTAAAGGATCTGGGATTACTGAACCTGATACGGAGTTAATATATCGTAAAGTTCAGCTATTAGAATAAATCTTCCCTGTCGATGCTATTGGTTATGGTGATTATATTATGAAAGTCAGATTGAATGGCGAATTATCGATAAACGACCTGGTTGATCTCGCTCGCGAGGGGGCTGAAGCAGAGCTTGGCCGTGAGGTTCGGACCAGGGTAAAGGAGGGCAGGAAAACCCTGGGAGCTTTGATGGATGAGACCGACAGACCTATCTATGGAGTTACTACCGGGTTTGGCGATCTGGTAAGTGAGGAAATTCCTGAGGAGAAACGGCGCAAGCTCCAGAAAAATCTGATCAAGAGTCACTCAGCCGGGGTCGGTGATCCCCTGAGCGAGGAAACAGTTCGAGCTATTATTGCTTTGAGGGTCAATTCCCTGGGTAGGGGAAATTCCGGGATAAGGTTGGAAGTACTGGAGCAATTAGTTGAATTACTCAACAAGGGGGTTACCCCCCGGGTTCCCGAGAAAGGATCCCTCGGGGCAAGCGGGGATTTGATACCGCTCGCTCACGTTGCGTCTGTTTTGATAGGAGAAGGTGAGGCCTACTTCGAGGAGGAATTGTTACCGGCCGGGGAAGCACTCGATCGGGCCGGAATTGACGAAATAGAGTTAAGGGAGAAGGAAGGATTGGCTCTGATCAACGGAACTCAGGCGATGACGTCGGTTATGGCTCTAGCTATCTCGAAGATTCGCAAGCTGGTAAAGTATGCCGATATTGTAGGCGGTTTGACGACGTTTATACTTGGCGGGAACTTTGCCCAGTACGATTCCCGAATTTATGATCTAAGACCTCACGAGAGCCAGGCTCAGGTGGCGAGAAACCTGAGAAAGTTGACGGATTACGATCCTGAAGATTACTGCCCGATCAACGTCCAGGACCCCTATTCGATCAGATGTATGCCCCAGGTTCACGGGAGCGTTCGAACGGCTCTGGGTCATGTAAGTGAAGTGGTGAAGACGGAGATGAACTCCGTAACCGACAACCCGTTGATATTCAGTAATCCCAAGGCGGTAGTTTCGGGCGGGAACTTCCACGGAGAACCACTGGCTCTGGCCGCTGATTACATGAAGATCGGGTTATCCGAGCTTGCCAGTATATCGGAGAGAAGGGTCAACCGGCTGTTGCACCCGGGCCTGAACGGTGACCTTCCGGCTTACCTCGCGGAGGATCCGGGGACCAATTCAGGGTTTATGCTGGCTCAATACACCAGTGCGTCCCTGGTGGCTGAAAACAAAAACCTCGCTTCACCGGCTTCGGTCGATTCGATACCCGTTTCGGGTGATCAGGAAGATCACGTATCAATGGGGATGCACGGCGCGAAAGCCCTGGAAGATATAATCAAAAACGTCAGGGGGGCTCTGTCCGTAGAATTGATTAGTGCCTGCCAGGCCCAGGAATTTGCGGATCGGACTCTAACTGAACCTCTTGCAGATTTTTATAATCTTGTCCGAGAGGATGTTCCGCCGGTCTACGAAGACAGGGAACTATCCTCGTTGATAAACAGCGGGTCAGAACTATTAAAGGACGACGGGTTTCTGGGTAAGGTTTCGGAAAAATACGGGTTAAGCTGATCGAATACTGGAGCTACCTCGACCCGGATTTTCACCCGGACTCCCCTTAAAGCAATTGAAAAGCCCCGGGGCGATCTTTGGATGGTTTGTAAGCAATCGTCGGTAACTGAATATTTTTGGAGGTGGGAATGTGAGTTTGATAAACCTCGACGTTTCCGAAGCGATGAGAATAAAACTTCCCCGAGAACTCCCTGAAGAGACGGAGTTCAAAGAAGGAATAAGGAGGGCTCCGAAAAGAGAGCTGAACCTGTCCAGAGAGGAGATGGAGCTAGCAGTAAAGAACGCCCTTAGATATATACCACCCGAACTACACGAAGAGCTCGCCCCGGAATTTGCGGAGGAGCTGGTCTCCCGGGGCCGTATCTACGGTTACCGCTATCGTCCGAACGGGCCGATCGAGGCAAAGACGGTGGACGAGTACAGGGGTAAAACGCTTGAAGGTAGGGCGATACAGTTAATGATAGACAACAACCTGGACTACGACGTAGCCCTCTATCCCTACGAACTGGTAACTTACGGCGAGTCCGGTCAGGTTTGCCAGAACTGGATGCAGTACCGGTTGATAAAGAAATACCTTCAGGAAATGACCAAGGACCAAACCCTGGTAGTCCAGTCCGGACATCCGCTGGGCCTGTTTCCCTCAAAGCCGACCGCCCCTCAGGTTATCTCGACAAATGCTCTGATGGTCGGGGAGTTTGACGACCAGCAGCACTTCAATAAGGCTGCCGCTCTCGGGGTGGCAAACTACGGCCAGATGACGGCGGGCGGCTGGATGTACATAGGACCTCAGGGCATAGTCCACGGAACCTACAGCACCTTGTTGAATGCCGGCCGTAAGTTCCTCGGCAACGACATGAAAGAGGATTTAAGCGGTCAGCTCTATATGACTTCAGGTCTGGGCGGGATGAGCGGAGCCCAGGCGAAGTCGATCGAGATAGCCGGTGGTGTCGGTGTAATAGCTGAAGTGGACGAGTCCCGGATAGAGACCCGCCACGAACAGGGCTGGTTGAGTGAGGTTTACGAAGATTTGGATGAAATATTTGACCTGGTTCCTAGCTACCTGGAAGAAGGTAGGTCCGTATCAATAGCCTACCACGGCAACGTCGTAGATCTGTTGGATTACGTGGTAAAAAACGACATCGACGTCGACCTTCTCTCCGACCAGACCTCCTGTCACAACGCTTATTCCGGAGGATACCATCCCGTTGGCTACACCTACGAAGAGAGCAGAGAGCTCTTAAGTAATAATCCGGATAAGTTCAGGAAAGAAGTCGACAGGTCGCTCGAAAAACACTTCCACCTGATTCAGAATCTCGTGGATAAAGGTGCTTACTTCTTCGACTACGGCAACAGCTTCATGAAAGCCGTTTACGATGCAGGCGTGACGGAAATAGCCAGGGACGAATCCGACCCCAGTACCGGATTCATCTTCCCCTCCTACGTTGAGGACATAATGGGGCCGGTCTTCTTCGATTACGGCTACGGACCCTATCGCTGGGTCTGCCTTTCCGGAAATAAGGAAGACCTACGGAGAACGGATCGAGCGACCCAGGAGATCATCGACCCGGACAGGCGTTCCCAGGACTACGACAATTACGTCTGGATGAGAGACGCCGAGGATAACGATCTGGTTGTCGGATCCCAGGCGCGTATACTCTATACCGACGGCCCGGGTCGAGTCGAAATGGCTCTGGAGTTCAACCGGCTCGTTCGGGAAGGCGAAATTGGTCCGGTAATGATCGGCCGCGACCATCACGACCCCGGAGGTACAGATTCCCCCTACCGGGAAACTTCGAACATAAAAGACGGTAGCAACATAATGGCCGAGATGTCCGTCCACGACTTCGCCGGAAACGTAGCTCGCGGCATGACCATGGCCGTAGAGAGCAACGGCGGCGGGGTGGGAATCGGAAAGTGCTTTAACGGGGGCTTCGGCCTCGTCCTGGACGGGAGCAAAAGGGTGGACGAGATAATAAAATCGGCGATCGACTGGGACGTCCACGGCGGGGTAGCCCGCAGGTCGTGGGCCAGAAACGAACACGCCGTGGAGACCATGGTTGAATGGAATAAAAGAAAAGGAGCCCTGGGCCACGCTACCTTGCCTTTCCACGCCGAGGACGAGCTGGTGGAGGGGGCAGTGGAAGATAACTTAGAGTAACTATTTAGCTTGCAGACCGGAGAAGTTGTCGGTTAAAGCCCCGCTTTCACAGGCGGGACCGGAATTTTTATCTATTTTCTGGAAACCGCGTTTTTGGTTCGGTCTTTGGTTTTTGTTCGATCGATTTATAAGTTCACGTAAGAATAAGGTTTCCCCGGGAGGGCAGGAACTCTTCACTCAAAGAGGGGATCTGCAAAATCACTAAAACTTGCCGAGGAAGCTTCAGGGCTTCCCCTGGGTGTTCCTGGCGATATTCGGTAAATTAAGGATGTAATATGTCATCTCTTCCCGTATACGATAAGAAAGAAGAAATTGTCAGCTCCATCATTCATGGGCTTGGGGCCTTAGCCAGCGTCACAGGTTTAGTCCTGTTGTTGTTGCGTGCAGTCCGGTTGGATAACTCGTGGATGATTACAGGTTTTGCAATTTACGGTGCCAGTCTAATTTTGCTTTTTCTTTCTTCCACTCTATATCATGCCATTTCTTACCCGAAAGTGAAGTCGGTACTCAGGGCTGTCGATCACTGCTCGATTTACATATTAATTGCCGGGACTTATACTCCGTTTACTCTGGTCAGCCTGCGGGGCAACTGGGGCTGGTCCCTGTTTGGAACCGTCTGGGGACTGGCAGCTGGGGGAATCCTGTTTAACAGCTTTTCGTTTGGGCGTTTCTCCAGAATTGACACGGCCACTTACGTTCTGATGGGATGGCTTTCGGCGATAGTTTTACACCAGTTGCTTTCTTCCATTGGCCTGGTAGGGGTGATACTGTTGATACTGGGTGGGCTATTCTATACCCTCGGAATAATATTCTATAAATGGAAAGAATTTCCTTATAATCATGCGATATGGCACCTGTTCGTTTTAAGCGGGGGAGTTTCCCATTTCTTTGTAGTATATTACTTCGTCACCCCGGAATAAGTTGCCGGTAATTCTGGACGTTTATTGACTTAAGGGCTCTGGACGGGGATAGCACCATTCAAGCGATTTCTTTACTCAACTCGGGCAGTTATTGAATTGATATAGAATTGTTATAGATAGCGGGGCTTAAGTAGGACTACCCAGATTCTAAAGGAAGGATTGGAAAATTCAACAGGGCATGCAGTTGGGCTTACCCCAACTCACCGGAGGGAGCAGATAAGCTTATCCGAAGAGGTCTTTAACTCTCTTTGCCCCCTCCCGTAACTGGTTCTTCCACCTTTCCCGAAACTGCTGAAGCCTATCGTTCTGAACCGATAGTTTGTTTTCGAGGACTTCAACTTTATCCTTCAGGGCATCAGTCCTTTCCTCAAGCTTTTCGACCCTTTCAAGAAGCTCCTTGTTAGGCGCCTCGGCAAATTCTTCCTCCTCGAGCCCATTTATAGCCTCTGCCACGGTATCATGATTCTCCTCTACTTCCGAAAGCCTTTGCAGGATTCTTAACTGCTCCGGGCCCAGTAGGTATTCGTTTCGTTTTCCCCTCTCCGGGGGCTCCATTAATCCGCTTTCTACCAGCTTGTTAATCCGCCAGTATATTTGTGATTTACTGTAGGCTGTGTCGATCTCGTCTACGGTTTTTAGCTCGCTCATTTTATCCCCCCTCAAGGGATAATTCTCCCGAACGTGTTATGAAACCATCGAGAAGGACGGAACTTTTGATTTTTTTAAGACAAAAACTCGTACTTCGTAGACATTTCGAGATATCTCTTCCCCGGGTCATGTTGTTGCCTATCGTAGTATATCTAATTTGTTAAGGACGAACAAGCTTGCCGGACGGTGCGGACACAGTTCGGCGTGGAAGCGACCAAAATGATTTCCACTCCCCTTTTGCAGAAGTGTGAGTTAGGCCCGGTTCCTCGGGAACTTCTTGCTTGAGTACCCAGGGAACGGTCTCAAATCTCGAATTAGTAATCTCCCGGAAGGAGCTTTGTTATAGTTGCTCAGAGAATGGTTGTTCCTGATCTTAAATGAGCGAGGTTTGTCCCCTTAACGGAACTGAGGGTAATTCTTCTTCCAAACCTCTTCCCCTTCCTTTATAACCCTGCCAACCAAATTAACTCCGATGTTGTAGGAAAGGTGTTTGTAATCGGGAGCATCGAGGATGATAAGATCGGCCTGTTTTCCCGGTTCAATTGACCCCACAGTGTCCGCCCTGTCGATTGCCGCCGCGGCGTTTAGCGTCAGGGCCGTAATGGTTTCCTCGACCGACATATTCATGTAAAGGGTCGAAAGAGAAATAAGTAACGGGATCGACTCCGAGTAACAGCTACCCGGGTTGAAGTCCGTTGCCAGACTTACCGGGAGACCTTTGTCAATCATATATTTCCCCCTTGCGTAGTCCTCCTTAAGGCTAAATGCAGTTATTGGTAGCAGCACGGCCACTACACTTTCCTCCTTAATTTTCTTGAAGCCATCGTCGGATGTCTTAAGGAGGTGATCGGCAGATATAGCACCGACTTCGGCCCCGAGTTCAGCTCCCCCGGTTCCGGCGATCTCGTCAGCGTGTATCTTCGGTATCAAACCGGCCTTTTTCCCTTCGTTAAGAATCCTTCTGGATTCCTCTACAGTAAAAGCACCCCGGTCGCAGAAGACGTCGCAGAATTCCGCACCCCTGTCGGAGGCAGGAGGAACAACTTCCTGGATTACAAAGTCGACGTACTCGTCCCGTCGGTCCGAGTATTCCGGAGGAATAGAATGGGCACCGAGAAAGGTTGGGGCGATGTCCAGCGGGGTTTCGGCGTCCAGTTCTCTCATTACTTTTATTTGTTTCAATTCAGTTTTCTTATCTAATCCGTAGCCGGATTTTCCCTCGACCGTCGTCACGCCAAACCGGACCATGGAACGAAGTCTCTCCCTGGATTCTTTCTTTAATTGTGAGTGAGGTGCCTCACGGGTAAAATTTACCGAACTGGTTATACCTCCACCCTCACGGGCGATTTCTTCGTAGCTTTTTCCGTCCAGTCTCATCTGGAATTCCTCGGCACGATAGCCGGAGAAAACAAAGTGGGTATGTGGATCTATGAACCCGGGAAGAACTGGTTTACCTCCGGCATCGATTACTTCTAGTTGTTCCGCGTCCAGGTCAGTAAAATCCCCCGGGTCACCGACTTCCACGATAACCCCGTCTTCAATCAGGACCGCCCTATCCCTCGTCACGGATAACTCGTTCATCTCCGAGCCCGATTTGAACTCGGTTCCACGTGGCGTAACAAGCTGTCCCACGTTAGTCAGAATTTTTTTACTCATTAGAGTTCTTCCAGCAATCTATTTTCGATTATCTGGTCGGAGGACAAATCATTGATCTGCAGGTAGTGTTCGGCCACGTTCATCAGCGCCTCGGCCGGAACCAGACCGATTATTTCGCTTTCAGCTACGCTTACTCCGAACCGTTCCGCCTCTATCCGAATTAATTCGAAAGCCTGCTGAAGGGATGTTCTGGTGTAATCCGTCATATTCATCGACACCTGAACGAGTCCTTCTTCCTCGAGATCGACACCCATTGCTTTGCAGAAGCGCAACCCCCCGCTTGAACCTCTCACTTTTTTGGCTATTTCCTTTGCTACGCCTGGATCGTCGGTCTTGAGATTGACATTGAATGCTACCAGAGGTTTTCTGGCCCCAATTGCCGTTACTCCTGCAGTCGGGTGTACCTTTGCCGGGCCGTAATCTGGCTTCCACTCGTCTTTTGTTATTTTCTCGGGAAATCCTTCGAATTCTCCCTTCCGGATGGTGGCAAGATTCTTCCGTTCCGGACTGGTAGCAGCTTCTTCGTAGAGGTAAATTGGGAGGTCGTATTCCTCCGCGGCTGCACCGGCAAGTCGTTTCGCGAGTTCTACTGCTTCGTCCATCGTTACGTTACTCACCGGGGTGAACGGTATTACGTCAACCGCACCCATTCTGGGATGTTCCCCGGTGTGTTGATTCATATCTATTAGGTCCACTGCAATTCCCAGAGTTTCCAGAGTCGCTTCGAAAAGGCCGTCGGGACTCCCGACGTTCGTAACTACAAGCCTGTTGTGGTCGGGATCGGCAGAATAATCAAGTAGCTTGACGTCCTCGTGCCTCTTAAACGGATCGACTATCTTTTCGATAACGTCCTCGTCCTCTCCTACGCTATAATTCGGTACCGATTCCAGTATTTTGGTCATGAAAGTCCTCCTTGGGGTTATTCAGGACTCGGAGAGACGAAATAATCTCGTTGACTTTGAACTGACCGGAATTTGTCCCGTCGGATAATCCGGGAAGCAAAGTAATTTGGGTAGTTAATTTGAGCTTTCGATTCTTAATTCCCCGATCGAGTCGCTATCCGGGTCCAGAGGTTCCACCTGAAAGAATAGTTGTTCTCCGTCTTTTTTTGCAATAGTTTCCAGGTTGTCTTCGGCCCGACCCTGGCCGTATCTGGCCGTAAGTCTTGCGGCAAAGGAGAGTTCTTCCTCCGTTGCCCGACCTGTAACAAGGGTAAGGGGGCCGGGGAAATCTTTAACACTTATAGTCCAGAAGTCCGACGAAAAATTGCTTAGCCGCGCGTTTTCCTCTTCGTTTCTTCCTATTATCGCTTTCGCCCCGTTGCTTAGCCGAAAGTGCCTTCCGTGACTCAGTAGTTTTACTTCTTCGGCCGTTACCTCTTCTCGCCCTCTCCGGTCGAAGAGCTCTCGCAGGCGATGACCGAATTCTTTCTCCGTCAGCAGACAGCCTCCAGCCGGCTGACTGTAGTGGTTAATACCAAGTTTATCGGCCAGTTCTAGTTGGACTTTTCGCGATCTACCCTCGATATCCAGCAAATTATCCCTGTTCACCCAGCCCTTCTCTTCGGGCAGGGTAGGAGAGAGTAATTTTGCTGAAAGGGGGCGTAATAGTCTATTATCGAGACCGCTTTCTCTTTTTACGAGGTTCATTGTATCCTTCCTCTGGGTCATCGGTCGCTGGCCGAGTACTTCGCCCGTAACGACGAAGTCAGCCGAGATTTCCTCTATGTAACTTTTCGCCTCTCGAAGGACCAGAGCTCGGCAATCGAGACAGGGATTCATGGCGGACCCGTATCCGTGATCGGGAGATTTTATTATCTTCAGGTACTCCTTTTCGTCGACTCCTGGTCGCCTGATTTCCAGTCCCAGATCCTCTTCGATCCTTTCAAATAATTCGTCGTTTTCCTCCGTGGTAAAACCCGTCCTGTAGTTTACCCCTATTACATCTATTCCCTGATCTGAGATCAGTTTAGCGGCTAACTGGCTATCTAGTCCCCCCGAGATGAGGGCGAGAGCCCTGTGATCTTTTGCAGATTGTCTGGACATTGGATCATCCTCGATTTCGTTTTATAAGGTTCTTTTCCACCTTTAAATTTAATCAACTTCCGGAAGAATTTCTACCGACACTAGCAGTAAAACCGGGCCTTGACCTGTTGACCCGGGTGTGCCGGGTTTCGGTCTTGTGAAGGAGGCAGTTTCTGGCAATTTGGAGTAGATAATTCTCCTCTACTTTCGACTTACGACCTGGATATGAGACTGCCCATTCCGTCTGGCAATAGTGGATTGATCGCTTTATTATTAACTTCAACGATTGATTCCTCTATTTAATAAGATACCGATTTATCCTCTGGAGGTAAAATGTACCTGAAAGAGGTCGTATGCGACAATTGTGGTTTTGGATGTGATCCGGGGACCCCGGTTACTGCCTGTCCTGACTGTGGTTCTCCACTAAAGCTTCGTTACGACTTTGACCGGATAGAGCAAGCGGTAAACAGGGAAGAACTTTCCGATAGCGGGACAGAACGTTTCCGGGAATTTCTGCCTCTGGACGATCCCCCGGCCAGTCTAGGTGAAGGAGCAACACCCGTTGTTGGATCCAGCTCACTTGGTGGAGATTTACCCGGAGAACTCTACTTCAAACTGGAGTTTGTCAACCCGACGGGTTCTTTCAAGGATCGAGGAACGGTCATGACAGTTTCAAAGGCCTGCGAATGGGAAGTTGGTGCTGTGGCCGATGATTCTTCAGGCAATGCTGGGGCTTCCCTGGCGGGTTACTCGGCAATGGCAGGTCTCGATTGCACCGTTTATGTCCCGGCGAGTGCGTCCGGAGAGAAGATAGTTCAGGTAAAAAGTTACGGAGCGGAGCTGAAAGAAGTCCCGGGCCCCAGGGAAAGGGCGACGGATAAAATTAAGGAAGACACTTCGGGAACGGATACCTATTACGCCTCCCATAATCTCAGTCCCTATTTTCCGGAAGGGCTGAAGACTATTGCCTACGAGTTGAGTGAAGAATTCGGGTGGAACCCGCCGGAGCACGTGGTAGTTCCGGTCGGGGGCGGGGCTCTCCTTGTAGGTATCCACAGGGGCTTCCGGGATCTCGCCAGGCTGGATTGGATAGACCGAATTCCCCGTCTTCACGGAGTTCAGGTGGAGTCCTGTAATCCGGTGGTAAGGGCCTTTGAAAACTCGTGGGATCGGACCAGGCCGACCGAGTCCAAACCGACGATCGCTGAAGGAGTCCATATATCAAACCCGGAGCGAGGGAAAGAAATCCTGGAGGCAATTCGGAGCACCGGCGGGCGGGCTCTCGGGGTCACGGAAAGTGAGGTAAAGGAGGCACTTCGGAAACTTGCGCGTAAGGAAGGTCTATTTTCAGAACCTACTTCCGCCGTTCCCGTGGCTGGCCTGAAGCGACTAAGCGATAAAGGTGCTATTGGGTCGGGGGAACGGGTTGTAATTCCCATTACAGGAAGTGGACTGAAAGACGTAGAGGCCTGGAAGGATTCCTGATTGGTCGATCGAATGAACCGGTACCATCCGGGGTTCTCCTTGAATGATTGGGTCGATTGTCGTTAAAGAAAAACATTCCTCACCTTATGGGTTTGTGGTTACAAGCCCCGCACCTTGGTGCGGGGTAATTGACTCAATCAGGTAGTAAATCAATGAGAGGCAAGTAGTTGTTTGATTGATAATTAATGACGGGTCTTCCCGGTATATGTAGGAGGTTCCAGTTAAGTGCTGAGCGCTTGGTCCATTTTTGGAAAGACAGATAAGTGAATTTAAACGATTTTTATTTGCCCCGTCGTCCGGGGCGTGGTTATTTACTGGAGGAAGTAATGGGGAATTTATTTAGTACGATCACCGTCCGCGGGATACAGCTCAAGAATAGAATAGTCCTGCCGCCCATGCAGATGGGGCTGGCCGAAGAGAATGGCGGAGTTACGGAGGAGTTGATCGAACATTACGGTCAGTATTCTTCTAAAGTCGGGTTGGTTATGGTAGAACATAGTTTCGTCCTCCCCGGGGGTAAATACAGTTCCGGCCAGCTGGGAATCGATAAAGATAGCCTTATTCCGGATCTGGAAACGTTAGCTGAAGAAACCAAAAGGGGAGGAACTGCCGCGATAATTCAGTTAAATCACGCGGGTCTTAGAGCAGGAGGAAACGAGCTAAATCTGCTGGATTTTGACTACGAGGGAAGTCTGTCGAAGTACCCTTCCCGGGAACTCGATAGGATAGTCGAGGCATTCGGAGAAGCAAGCAGGCGGGCGATGAAGGCGGGGTTTCAGGGAGTCGAGATTCACGGAGCTCACGGGTATCTCCTCAGTCAGTTTGTTTCCCCGATTACCAATGACCGTAGGGACGAATACGGAGGAAGTCTGGAAGACCGGATAAAGTTGCCTCTTAGAATTGTCGAAGAAGTTAGGAAGGAAATCGACGATGGAATTCTTTCCTACAGAATTGGCGCCACTGATCTCGACCCGAGGGGGATCACAGTAGAGGAATCGAAGATTTTTGCCAAAAAACTGGACGAACGGGGCGTGGACCTACTGGACGTTTCCGGTGGTTTGTGTGGAAGTAGTCCGGACGAACTGGAAGGAGAGCAGGGGTTTTTCGTTTCCGAGGCACGAGAAATCGGGCAGGTTGTTTCCTGTCCCGTTATCGGTGTCGGTGGCATAAAGGATCCAGCTTACGGGGACGAGATAGTATCAGCCGGGGAGGTAGATTTAGTTGCGGTTGGCAGGGCTCAGCTGGACGACCTGTCCTGGGTAACCAGAGCGGCGAACGAACTAAGATAAGTTTAATAAATTTGGGTCGACTGTAACTGTTTGCTGAATTCGGGATTGGTATCGGGTAAGTTAAACCGGGTACTTGTTAGTTGATAGAATGGGGTTGACATGGAAAAATTTATAAATTGAGAAATATCTAGTGGATATTCTTTTTGAGGAGGGAAGTCTATGAAAGGTTATTTTGGTCGATATCTCGACGTTTCCCTGACGGACGGAGAAATTAGCGAATATACGGTACCTGAAGAGTGGTACGAAAAGTTCCTTGGCGGAAGAGGGGTTGGAGCGCGGGTTCTATTTGAGGAACTGGAACCCGGCGTGGATCCACTTGGCCCGGAGAATATAATGGTTTTTGCCACGGGACCGCTCCAGGGGTTAAATATAGCCGGCGCGGGTAGACACCTGCTAATGGCGAAGTCCCCCAAGACCAATTCCGTAAACGGATCGTACGTCGGTGGTTTTATGGGTCAGGAGCTGGGAAAGTCCGGATACGACGGGATAATTATCAGGGGCGCGGCTTCTGTGCCCAAGTACCTCGTATTGAAGAACGGGGAAGCCAGGTTGAAGAACGCCGACGATCTCTGGGGTCGGGAGACAGCCGTTTTCGAGGACCGCGTTCGAGAAAAGGAAGGAGACGTAAAAGTCGCCTCGATCGGAAAGGCGGGAGAGAACCTTATCAATTACTCCTGTGTAATTTTCGACAAAAATCGAGCTGCCGGGAGGCCGGGATTTGGTGCGGTTTTAGGAAGCAAGAAACTTAAAGGTGTTGCAGTTAAAGGAGAAGAGAAAAAGGACCTCGCTTCTCCGGACGAGTTGAAATCCCTAAAGGCCGAATTTGCCAGGGCTCTTGCCGAGGATAAGGCCGACTCTCTGGGTAAATACGGTACCGCGGGAGGATTAGAAAGCCTCAGTGAAAGTGGTATCCTGCCAACAAAGAACTTTCAACGGGGAGAATTCTCGGAAGCCGAGGAGATAAGCGGTGAAAAGATGGCGGATACCATCCTGAAGAAGAGGGATAACTGTAACGCGTGTCCTGTTAGATGCAAAAGAGTGGTAGAAACGGAATTTAGAGGCGAGCAAGTACGTCCCGAGTACGGAGGGCCGGAGTACGAAACGATTGGAGCTCTGGGCTCTCTCTGCCTCAACTCCGACCTGGATTCTATAGCCCTCGCAAACCAGAAGTGCAACCAGTACGGCCTGGATACAATCTCAGCCGGAGACACGATCGCGTTCGCGATGGAGGCCAGTGAGAAAGGTATGCTGGACTGGGAAGTTGACTGGGGTGACCCGCAGGCAATAGTTGAGCTGGTTGATGCGATTGCTAACGAGGAAGGCGTGGGGAAAGAGCTCGCCAAAGGTGTTAGCGTACTTAAGGAGGAACTGGGGGCTGACTTTGCAGTGGAAATAAAAGGCCAGGAAGTTCCGATGCACGAACCGAGGGGTAAGAAGGGAGTGGGTATCAGCTACGCGACCACCCCGAGAGGAGCAAACCACATGGAAGGAACCCACGATACAATGCTGGAAGAAAAACCGCTGGCACCGGAGCTGGGAGTGACGGAACCGCTGGATAGATTTAGTTATGAAGGAAAAGCACGAGTTGCAAAGATATTTGAAGACCTGAGGTCGTTTAACAACTCCCTCGTCATGTGTGCTTTTACTACGGACGCGGTAGGCGAAAACTACTCCTTTGATACTGTAAGGGACATGGTTAAAGCTGTTACCGGCCGTGATCTCTCACCCGAATCAATGCTTGACCTGGGAGAGAGAAATTACTTGCTGCTTAGACTGCTGGCATCACGGGAAGGATATACGGCCGAGGACGATCGACTGCCTGACCGGTTGCAAGAACCCTTACCTTCAGGTGCGACCGAAGGGGAAGGAATTCCCGAAGAAAAGCTGGAGGAGATGCTGTCCGAATATTACGAGTTGAGAGGATACGACGAAAAAGGAATTCCCACACGGGAAAGGCTCGCAGATCTGGGTATAGAGGAACTTCTCGATTAATAAGTTTGTTTGTCTGAGCTTTGGACCTTATAGCGGGAATAATTGACAAAAAACTCGGGTTGGGTTAAAATGATTATGTGAATTTTACAAAAAGGAATAAGGGGGTGGAAAATGTTCATTGGTAATTGGAAGAAATTTGCCTTATTCGTCTTTCCTTTGGTTTTTTTGTTCGTTTTCTCCTTGGGGGCTTTCGGGATTCAAGACGAAGAGTGCTATCTGTACCAGGAAAAACCCGAATGTCCCGCCAGATATAGTTCGTTTAACCCCTCCCAAGACACCTATTCTCCCGGAGAAACAGTAAAATTAACCCTTTCGGGGTTAACCGAGGAATACCTGATTGAAGAGATCAAAGTAGAGAAGCTAATCGGCCGGGATAAGGGCGTAGTTTACACGGAGGTAATAAATCAACCGGTGCCGGTTGAGACGACCGAATGGACCTGGACCTGGAACCAGATCGGCAGTCACGGCGAGCAGGTCGCAACCGGGCGCTATTTTGCTCTTGTAGAGACGGATTGCTGCGGAATATTCAGGACAAACTTCAAGGTGCTTCGCCAGGTAAGGCCCGTTTGCCCGTGTAATTGTTGTGGTGGATGGTCAATGGATCTCGACACGGGCTGCAGTCGTTACGAGACCGGGGAAGAAGTAATAGTGAATTTTTCGAACTGCAGCGGCTGCGATATTATCTTCAAGCGGATTTATATAGAACGAAGAGATAGATGCTGCGGAGAAGATGAAGTCGTTTACAGCCAGGAGTTCGGGGATGGATTCGAGCCCGGTAAGGGCTGGAGCTGGAGCTGGAATCAGCGTAATATCAGCGGTAATTTCGTGGAGCCCGGGCGTTACACGGTGAAAGTGGAAACGGATTGTTGCGGAACTCTGAAAACGGGGTTTACAGTTTACGAAACCGGGGACCGCTGTCAAACTTCTTGCTGCGGCGCGGGTTTTATGTTTTTCGGTTCCTGCTGTAACTGCAATTAGGGAATAATAGTTACTGATCCGAGCTTCAAGTGGAGCATGAAGCCTCCAACGGAAGTAATAGTTAGATCGTTTGCCGGTACCTGGAGTTAGCCTCACAATAAGGAATACTTTCTTCAGGCTACTCGAAATATACTTTCTCAATAGCCGGATATTTCCGGATCCGGTTTCATGTTTAAAAGTGGTCCTATTTATCCTTTGAACGATTTCCGTAATTATTAGCGAAGGGCCGAAAACTCTTTAAACTTTTGTTCTGCCGGGTTAGAAAGGTTCGACTATCGAATGAAGATTGGTCCACTCCCCGGCTCCAATCACCGTCTCTATTTGTCAGGGTAGCCGCGGTCCCGCTTTGTCATATGCCTCCAGACGGAACAGTCGGTGTCCGTTAGTCCGGTTTAAAAGTTGCTTCTTTATCCTGAATCAGGTTAGTTATATAATCAGTTGAGGTGATTCTATGAAGATATTCGTAGATACGGCAGAGATAGATGAAATTAAAGAAGCAAATTCCTGGGGAATACTCGACGGGGTGACCACCAATCCCTCTCTGATAAAGAAAGCGGTTAAAAAAAGGGAAAATATCAATATGGAAGACTACATTAAGGAAATCTGTAAAGCTGTGGACGGTCCGGTGAGTCTTGAAGTAATAGGATCGAACAGGGACGAAATGGTTGCCCAGGCAGAACTGCTGTACGATAAATTCAATCCCGTGAATAACAACGTGGTCGTGAAAGTGCCGATTAATACGAGTTCGCCGGAAACTACTGCCGGTAAATACGAAGGATTGAAGGCGTTGAAAGATTTATCTTCGAAGGGGATTCCAACGAATACCACGCTAATTATGAAACCGGCCCAGGCTCTTCTCGCAGCGAAGGCGGGTACCCAGTACGTTAGTCCTTTTGCCGGCAGAATAGACGATTTCATAAGAAACAACGTAGGCTTGACCCGAGGAGAGGACTACCCCAAGAGCGCTTACCACGACGGAGACTGGATCCGTCATGCCTCGTATTTGAAGTTAAAACCTCGATACGAGAACCTGGAGGGGGACGATCTGGCCGGCATATACTTTGACGAAGAGGTAAATAAAGTAAAAGAATCGATATCGGACGAGGGTATATACACCGGAGCCGCGGTGGTATCTTCGATTAACCGGATTTTTAGCAATTACGAACTTGATACGGCCGTCCTGGCCGCCAGTCTGCGAAATTCACGCCAGGTTCGCGAGGTCGCCGAGGCAGGGGCGGACGTTTCAACGATTCCGTTTCACGTCCTGGAAGAAATGATAGATCACTACAAAACAGAACAGGGAGTTATCAATTTTAGCGAGGACGTAGTGCCTGAATACGAAGGGATTTTCCGTTAGACTGCCAGCATTTCCGTTAAAAAATAGAAGGAGGCGAGGCCTGCAGGAACAATACAAGCCCTGATTTCCGATTGGTTAGAATCGCAAAATAGTTGGCCTTTTCTTAATTCATTCAGCCTTTTGCCTGTTTTGAGGGTTTTTCGTTGAGGGGCTGTAGGCCATAACTCCACACCAGGTGTGGGGCTTCTCGCAAAAACCAGCCGATTCGGCCCTGGAGAAAGTGGCTTGGCTTACTCTGCAAGTTTTAATAATTTAACATGTTTCGGATAGAAAAAGACGCGAAGATCCTGGTAGTTTTCTCATTAGTATGTACGTTCGGGGTTAGCAATATAGTACCCTACATCCCAATTTTTGGGCGGGAGATCGGGATGCCGGTAGCGTTAATAGGGAACCTTGTCCTCCTGTACTACTTGCTGCAGGCGGTGACCAGGATACCTCTGGGTAGATTATCGGACCTGATCGGCCATCATAAACCGGTACTTCTCGGTTCCCTTCTCTATTTTTTCGCCGCCCTTGCCTTTCTCGGTTCAATGAAGATCTGGCCCCTGCTGTTTCTCGGTGAAATATTTCTAGGATTGGCAAACTCGATAACCTGGGTTACCGTTCCTTCTTATATAACCAGCTCTTCCAACGCTTTGCCGATTTATTCCTTCTCTGTCGGTCTTGGCTGGTTGATCGGATCACCCACCGGGGGATATGTAAAAGACACTTTTGGAATGGAATGGGTCTTTCTTACACTCCTGGTAGTTGCTCTGGTTCTTATTTATTTGTCCTGGTTGTTCTACTTTGAAAGCAGCGACCTGACCCGGAGGGAATCCGTAAAAAACTTCATCAGAATGTCCTCGGTTTCTCCCTCGAGCATTCCGATTTACCCGTCTATGAAATCCTATCTTGAAGGATGGCAGTTATTAAAAAGTAATTCACCTCTGCTCTTTGCTTCGCTTTTCTCGTTCATCGTGTTCATGACCTTCGGTTTGGGAGCTTCGGTTGTCCCGCTCTACTTCAGTGAAATCGGGATAGCCTCGTTCTTTATCGGTATACTAATTTCTATCAGGGTGGCGACTTCGACCTTCATCAAACTAACCTGTAGAAGGTTAACGAAGTCGTTTGGGAACTATAAAGTCTTGATCGTTAGTACGGTAGTAGCAGGTCTGTTTATAGTGCTCGTTTCGCTGACGGAACGGTTCTTTCTGTTGGCGATATTTTCCGCCCTCTGGGGTCTGGGCTCGGGGCTCTACTTGCCGATCGTTTTCGACATAATTGGTAAGAATACGGAAGAAGAAGACAGAGGTATCGCTATGGGAATAAGAGGTACGCTGGGGACTTTTGGAGCCGCATTTGGTACCTGGGCTTTCTCTACTCTGGCCGGGAACTTCTCACTGGCCGGGTCTCTACTCTCCGCGGGAATATTTGCCGGACTGGGAAGCATTCTTCTCGGGATTATTTTTAGGTAGGTTCCGCCGCGACTGCTGACTTGCCCCGGATCTAATACTAATAGTCGTAATATGCTTCTCTATTATGACGGTTGTTTTAACGGGGGTAAAGTCACCCCCTATTTTTCTCTCGGGGTTCAGGTTTTAGTTAACTCCTACTGCGATTATAATTAGCTTAGATGATGATGCTAGAGTTGAAGATATTTTCTGGTCTTTTTTCTTTAGTTGCGTAAACTATATCCTCCGGGTCGTATAAAACCCTTTCTGGGGTATTGTAGCCTGACGGGAGGTGTCCCCAATGGTTATAGAATCCTACTCCTTCGGTCGGATGGTTGTCGAAGGTGAGGAGTACAGAGACGATCTGATAATTTGCGGAAGAGAGGTAGATTCGGGCTGGGTCAGGAAAAGAGGTCATAAGTTACATCCCGAAGATCTTACCTGGATAACGGGCAAGGACCCTGATTTACTGGTGGTTGGCACTGGTAGTAACGGAAGAATGAGGGTAACTGACGAGACAAGAACCTTCCTCAATGATAAAGGGATCGATCTATGGATAGGTGTGACCGAGGAAGCGGCGGATTACTTTAATGCCAGGATGGAAGAGGGTAATGAAAAGGGGGTAGCCGGAGCTTTTCACCTGACGTGCTAGGCCCATCGGTGAATTACGATACTGCGGGGTAAATAAATGGATAATTTTAGGAATAAAGAGCGAGAGGGGCGGACGCTTGGCGAGCTAAAGGACACAATTCAGCAGACGATTCGGGTCCGGAGATTGACCCTGGTCCTGTTTTTGATTCTTGCCCTCTATTTCAGGTTCGGAGCCGGGTTGAATTTTCCTCTCCCCCTGATATTTTCTCCCCTGATGTGGGGAATAATTACGGTCCCTTTTTCCAGGTTGATAGATGTCCAGAACTCGAAGAAAGGGCTCCACAACGTTCACTTCGGATATTTCGTCGTCGAGGTTTCAATATTAACCTATCTAATCCATATTATCGGGGGGGTCGAGTGGATAGGTGTGGCTTACTACGTTTTTTCCATTCTTTACGCGAATTTTTTCCTCCCCAGAAAAAAAGCCTGGACGATTACTTTCCTGACAATTGCTTTTTTTACTGGCATCAGTTACGCGGAATACGCCGGGTTGATCTCTCACTGGACGATTTTTGAAGGGAACTCTCCCCTTTACAAGGACTCTTTTTACGTTACGACGACGATCCTGGCCGGGGGGTTCGGGCTGTACGTGACCACCGCTTACACGGTTCAGATATTTGCCAGGCTGTTCAGACAGAAAAATGAATCACTAAGAGAGCGAGAGTCCAAGCTCCAGAAACTCTGGAAAGAACTGATTTCGGCCCGGGAAGAGGAAAGAAGTCGGATTGCCAAACGGCTTCACGACCAGCTGGGACAGACTCTGATGGGGATAAAGATGAAGTTGGATATACTGGACAAAGAGCTTGACGACCAGAGGTTGAAAGAAGTCAAGGACCTGGTGGGAGAGGCGATAAGTGAGAGCAGGGATCTTTCGCATCTCCTGCGACCGTCAGCTCTCGACGAGCTGGGACTGGCCCCGGCACTGCGTGATCTGGTTGAGAATTTCGAGTACTCGACGGATATCGACTACTTGACTGAGCTGAATCTGGATCGGGAGGTTAGCGGGGAAGAGGAGAGAGCGATATTGTACCGGGCCGCCCAGGAATTGCTCAATAATGCGGTAAAACATGCCGACCCGGATAGGATAAAAGTTTCTTTAACTAACGAGAATTCCCTCCTGAAGCTATCGGTGAAAGATGACGGAGAAGGTTTCGACCCAGAACGGGTCGTTCAGGAATCCGGACTCGGGTTAAAGGGGATAAGGGAGAATATTAATATTGCCGGAGGGGAATTCGAGATCTTCTCTGAAAAGGAAGAGGGTACGCGGGCAGTGATCGAGCTACCCCTGGATTGACGACTTTTCTTTCACCGAAACTTGCCGGGAACCCGGTGCTTGAACTGAGGATTCCGGGTCCCGCGATTTTGAAGGACCTGGTTTCCGCCGGTTCGAGCTTTTGTACAGGACCCGCCCTTTTAGAACGGGGTAATTTACTCACCAGAAAAAGTCGTATCGTTAGCTCATTATTCCGGAGAAATTAGTACAAATCCCCCGTTTATCCGGTTGTAGAGTTTATTAAACTTAAGGTGATCTTGTTATGGTATTATCATTAAGCATATCTGGTGAAGGGATTGAGTCCGGGAGCCCGGATAGTCATGATGATCCGGGTGAGAGTTCGAAGAAGGATAAGCTTACGTTGGTTCTTGCTGACGATCATACCCTGGTTCGGCAGGGGATGGAGACTCTGCTGTCCGGGAACGAGTCGCTGGAAATAGTCGGACAGGCCGGTGACGGCTACGAGGCTCTGGATTTGATCGAGGAGTTCGAACCGGATATAGCCATCATAGATATCTCTATGCCCCGCTTAAATGGCCTTGAGGCATCTAGGAAGATTGAAGAGAAGGGACTGGATACGGACGTTATTTTTCTCTCCATGTACGATGACGAAGGGTACATCCGGCGAGCAATAAAAACCGGTGCCTCCAGTTACCTGCTCAAGGAAGACGCAATTGACGAACTCGAAGAGGCGATAGAATCGGTGAAAAATGGCTACTATTATATGTCTCCGCCGATTCTCACTTCGCTCGTGGAAATGACGGAGCGAGGATTGAAGGCTATAGAACCGGACGTACTGGATCAGCTAACCGCAAGAGAGAGGGAAATTCTTCAGCTAATTGCCGAGGGCAACTCGAACAAGGAAATAGCCGAGATTTTGTCCCGGAGCGTGGAAACAGTGAGGACCCATAGAGCCAACCTGATGGAAAAGCTGGACGTCCACTCCGCGGAAGAGATCAGGGAGTTCGCTTTGAGAGAAGGCGTAATAAAGGATGAGGAGAAATGAGTGATTTTGGCAGGGGAGTTCCCTCGAGGTTGAAGGAATACAGGGAAAAAGTTTCCGACTCCATCAAATCGTACCTCGAAGGCAAAGAGGGCAAAACATACGAGATGATCAACTATCATCTCGGATTTAACGGAGAGGGGTCCGACGGAAATCTCCAGGGAAAGGCAATCAGGTCGTCGATCGCTCTCTACGTCACGGAAGCTCTGGGCGGTAACCCTAACGACGCCCTCCCGGCGGCATTGTCGCTTGAACTGATTCATAACTTTTCTCTTGTTCACGACGATATTCAGGACGATGATCGGACCAGGCGGGGTAGACCTACGGTGCAGTACAAGTGGAACCCCGAACAGGCGATCAATACCGGTGACGCTATCAAGGACCTTTCCCTCCTTATTATGACCGACCTTTCCCCGGACGAGAATCTGGAAAAGACCCTGGAAGCGCTGAACGCTCTGGGTAAATACTCGCTGCGAATGATTCAGGGACAGGTTATGGATCTGGATTATATGAAGAGAAAAGATATCGATATAGACAGCTACCTGGAGATGATCGATGAAAAGACCTGTTCGCTGATGGAAGCGGCGTTTCACATCGGAGGGATCTACTCCCCGGTTGGGGAGGAAGAGATAGAGAAGTTAATTTCGTTTGGCAAATACCTGGGTTACGTCTACCAGATAAGGGATGATTGGCTGGGAATATGGGGCCAGCCGGAGGAATCAGGCAAATCTATATTATCCGATATAGAAGAGAAAAAGCGCTCATTTCCCGTAGTTTACGCCTTTCAGGAAAGCCGAGACGAAAAACTTTCCCGGCTTAAAGAGTTATATTATCGTGAAGGCAAGCTGGGAGAGGATAAAATAGAGGAAGTTAGAGAAATTCTCGAAGAAGTAAATGCCGCCGAAAAAACGAACGAACGGGCGGAAAAATACTGGAGAGACGCGGAAAGACAACTACGGGAGACGGAAATGGCCGATTGGGCTAAAACTGAACTTGAGGATTTCGGTTCGTTTTTACTGACTAGAAAGAAATAGGAGGATGACCATGGGTAGACCGTTTAAGATGAATGCCAAGATTGCGGGTTACGTCGCCAGGCAGATGGCCAAAGGGCGAAAGCGTTTCCCGCTGGTGACCATTATAGAACCCCTCGAACAGTGTAACTTGAGATGTACCGGGTGCGGTCGGATAAGAGAATATTCGGATCATCTGGACGAAATGATGTCACCGGACGAAGTTCTGCGGGCTGCTGAGGAGTCTGGTGCGCCGGTGATATCTATCTCCGGTGGTGAGCCTCTGATCCACCCCGAAATCGAGACGATCGTAAGCAGGTTAATTGACGAAGGTTATTACATAATGCTTTGTACGAACGGTCTGTTGCTCGAGGAGAAGTTAAAGAACATTGAACCTTCGGAGAAACTTGCTTTTGCGATTCATCTGGACGGAACGAAGGAAGTTCACGATAAATTTGCCAACAGAGAAGGAGCCTACGAAACCGCCTTTTCTGCACTGGAGAAGGCGATTGAAAAGGGTCATAGAGTTACCACGAATACGACTATTTTCAAGGAGAGTGACCCGAAAGATCTGCACGAGTTATTTCGGAGGCTGACCGAGGCCGGGGTAGAAGGAATAATGCTGGCTCCGGGCTACAATTACGAATCAGTAGATAAAGGAAGCGAGCAACAGTTCCTCGAGCGCAAGGAATCGATAGAGGTCTTTCAGGAGATATTGGACCCGGAAGAGGTAAAGGACTTCCCGTTCTACAATACTCCACTTTACCTGGACTTTCTAAGAGGTAAGAGAGAATTGAACTGTACTGCCTGGGCCTCTCCGACTTACACGGTAAGAGGGTGGAGAAAGCCCTGCTACGTATTAGCAGACGAACACGTTTCTTCGGTAGACGAAATTCTCGAAGAGGATCTCTGGCAGGAGTACGGAATCGAGGACGACCCCAGGTGTAATAGTTGTATGATTCATTCGGGGTTCGACACTGCCGGAACCATTGATCAGCTTAGAAGCAGAGAAGGTCTGGTCGATGTAGTTAAAAGTGCCGTTCCGGAAAGGTTCAAAAACATTTTAGCCGAGTCTTGAACTGTTGAATATGATTCTCGTGGTCGCGTCGATGGAGATAGAGCTCGAAGGGCTTTTTGGTCTGGATAGATCTCCTGATTATTGGGAGGAATGTGAGTTGAGGTATACGGGAATCGGCCGGGAAAACGTCAGCGAAACTTTTGACTCGTTCGAATCCCCTTCCTCTCTGGAGGGGATGTTATCCGTCGGGTTCGTCGGTTCGGTAGATCCCGGCGTTAAACCGGGCGATCTTTGTCTTATCGAAGCGGTCGGGTTACAGGGGGGAGAAGCCAGGCTTTGTCCGGATAGAGCGTTCTGGAACCGGGCTAAAAAGTCGCTGGGGGAAAGCTTTCGAACCTGTGAGTTGCTGACTGTAGATCGGACGGCGTCGAGCCTTGAAGAAAAAAGCTCCCTGTTCGATGGCGAGATTTCGGTAATCGATCGTGAGACCTACTGGGTTGCGGAGATAGCTGACGAAGAGGGGGTCCCGTTTTTAAGTTTGAGGGTAGTAATTGATGGAGCTGATCAGGAATTACCTCCGGTATATTGCTACGATGGTGACACGGGGAAGGTAAAGCCGGGGCGGTTTACCTCCTGGCTGATCCGGAACCCTTCAAGAGCGGGGGGACTTCCCAGACTGGGCTGGAACAGCGTCAGAGCAAGACGGCGACTTGGCGAGGCCCTCGACGAAGTAGTGCCGGCGCTACTGGAGTGATAGGATGAAGTACCTGGTAACTGGAGCTAACGGGTTCGTCGGGAGTAATTTGGTCAAAGACCTGCTTGCTAACGGTAACGAAGTGAGGGGGCTGGTGAGGAAGACCAGCAATAGGATAAATCTGAAGGGACTTGATCTGGAACTCGTAGAAGGAGATATAAGAAATCCGGAAGATATGGTGAAAGCTGTAGAAGGAGTCGACGGCGTTTTTCACACCGCTGCTCTCTATAGCTTCTGGTCCTCCAGCTACGACGACTTCTACAGGACGAACGTAGAGGGCACGCTGAACGTCCTGAACGGAGCGAAAAAGGTGGACGTTGATAGGGTGGTAGTAACCAGTACGGCTTCCCTGCTGGCTCATTCCGAGGACAAACAAAGCCTTCCGAAGTCCACGGATCAGCTACCAAGCGATTACAAACTGTCGAAATACATGGCAGAAAAGGAAGCCCTAAATTTTGCCGAAGAGACGGGACTCCAGGTTATAATCGCAAGTCCGACAGTTCCGATTGGTCCCGGGGACTACGGGCCCACGCCGACCGGCAGGCTAATTCTTGAATTCCTAAACGGCAAAATGAAAGGGTACGTGGAAATGAAGTTTAACCTGGTGGACGTCGGGGACGTCGCCAGGGGCCATCTACTTGCTATGGAGAAAGGAGAATCCGGTGAGAGGTACGTGCTGGGCCACAAAAATTGGAGTCTGTCTGAGGTAATCGGGGTACTGGCGAGGTTAACGGGATTACCAAAACCGCGGTTCGAGATACCATATCCAATTGCCCTGACTGCTGCCTGGATAGACGAGTTTTTTGAGGGTTTTTTGATGAACAGAAAGCCAGCTGTGCCAATTTCGGCAATTCACTCAACCAGAGTGGATGAACGGATAGACCCTTCGCCGTGGATGGAGGAACTGGGTCTTCCTGAAACCCCGACGGCTGAGTCGTTGAAGAAGGCGGTAGACTGGTTTCTGGAAAACGGTTACGTGAATAAACCGGAAGCGGTGAAGTCATGAAAAGGGTCGAGACGAAGGTCGTGGATGTAGGAGGGGTCAAGATAGGCGGGGATAATCCCGTAGTGGTTCAATCCATGACGAATACTCCGACCGAAGAAGTTGAGACCACTCTAAATCAGGTTGAAAGTCTGATCGACAGAGGTTGTGAACTGGTAAGGGTGGCCGTCCCGGATAGCGAAGCGGGAGAAGCACTGGCGGAAATCGTCGACCGAAGCCCGGTTCCGATAATTGCCGACATTCATTACTCGCCGGACCTGGCTTTTATGGCCATGGAGGCGGGAGTTGACAAGCTTAGGCTGAATCCGGGGAATATTACCGACCCGGGGGCGATAGAGGAGATAGCGGAAGAAGCGGCTTCTCGGTCGATCCCGATCAGGGTAGGAGTAAATTCGGGTTCCCTGGACAAGGATATCGTAGAAAAATACGGCAGGTCCCCGAAGGCAATGGTTATAAGTGCCGAAAAGGAAATAGAGTTACTGGAAAATCGGGGATTCGATCGGATAGTGGTCTCGCTAAAATCGAGCGACGTGAAAAAGACCATCGAAGCAAATGAGATTTTTTCCCGGCGATACGACTATCCCCTCCACCTTGGCGTAACGGAAGCCGGCGGGGGCAGGAGTGGCGTGATCAAATCCGCGATCGGAATAGGTACTCTGCTCAATGAGGGTATTGGTGATACGATACGGGTATCGCTTACCGGTGACCCGGAAGAGGAAGTAGGGGCAGCCTACGATATTCTAAAGGCCCTGGAAATTAGAAACCGGGGCGTGGATTTCGTCTCTTGCCCAACCTGTGGCAGAACGGAGATAGACGTTCAAGCACTGGGGCGGAAACTTGAGCAAAGGTTGGCTGACCTGGAAGCTTCGATAAGGATTTCGCTTATGGGGTGCTCGGTCAATGGTATAGGTGAAGCCGGGTCCTCGGACCTTGGTTTAGTGGGGACCGCCAGAGGAGGAGTTTTGTACGTAGACGGTGAACAGAAGGGTCTTGTCTCTGCTTCGGACATAGAAGCCGTGGTCAGTCGGATGGAGGAAGAAATCAGGAATTATAACGAGAAAGGAGAGTAAATGGAGATAGTCAAAGCCGATTTGTTCGGATTCTGTTTTGGAGTTAGACGGGCCGTGGATA
The DNA here is from genome assembly GCA_021735245.1 of Candidatus Bipolaricaulota bacterium. Taxonomy (GTDB): domain Bacteria; phylum Bipolaricaulota; class Bipolaricaulia; order M55B111; family M55B111; genus JAGXLP01. The sequence continues at coordinate 17,520 of JAIPHJ010000009.1, read as the reverse complement.
TTGTCGAAGAAAAACTGGATGAGCGGAAGAAGATCGATACCCTGGGTCCCATAGTGCACAACCCGAACGTGGTTGAGGATCTTTCCTCAAAGGGCGCGGAAGTCGTAAATTCGCTGGATAGCGTTAATACGGATTCAGTTATCATTACCGCTCACGGAGCAGGCAGGGAGATTCACGAAGAAATAGAGGCCAAAGGGTTGAACCTGATAGATACGACCTGTCCCATAGTAAAGAAAGCACAGGAGACTGCGGAAGATCTGGTTCAGCAGGGTTATCAAGTGGTTATCTACGGAGAGAACGATCATACGGAAGTTAGAAATATTCTGGGCTGGCTCGACGGTAAAGGGGTAGCGATACTTAATCCCGGGGAAGAGGTTCCCATTCCGGAGGGTAGAGTAGCCTTGCTCTCTCAGACGACTAAAGGCAAGAAATATTTCTTCGACTTTGCGGCCGATTTTCTTGAAGCCAATAGGGATAAACTGGAGGACGTGAAGATAGTCGATACAACCTGTGGAGAGACAAGGCGGAGATACGAAGCAGCTGAACGGCTGGCAGAACAGGTCGATCTGATATTGGTGGTAGGGGGTAAGAACTCGGCAAATACCAGAAAGCTTGCCGAAGTTGCAGCAAATACCGGCATCGAAACACATCACATAAAGGACGAGTCGGAGATAAAGCCGGATTGGCTGGGAGGAGTTAAGAAGGTGGGTATAACGGCTGGCGCTTCGACGCCTCAGTCAGCTGTGTCTTCGGTAGAGGAAACTATAAAAGCGCTGGATCGGTCTTAGTTATAAAAGGAGGTTTAGAGGATGTTGACTTCAACTTCTACGGAAGTTTTGAAGGTTCAGACTACAAAAGCCCCTGAGTTTATTGACATCACGGACGAAGTAGAAAAGTTCATGGAGGGCCGGGAGGTCGAATCGGGAGCACTCGTTATCTTCAGTCGTCACACGACGGCGGCGATTAGGATCAACGAAAACGAGTCCCTGCTAAAAAAGGATATGGCGGAGTTCCTGAAACAGATTGCTCCGGAGGGTGACTATTATCGCCACAACGATTTCTCCGTCAGGACGGAGAACATGACCGAGAACGAAGTACCGAACGGTCACGCTCACTGTCAGTCACTGGGGTTGGGCGCAAGTGAGACCATACCGGTGATAGATGGCGAACTGCAGCTCGGTAAATGGCAGAAGGTATTTCTTATCGAGCTGGACCACTCCCGGGAACGGGAAGTTATTCTACAGATCATTGGTGGCTAGCTGGAGAAAAGGAAATTAGTTGAACCGCACTGGGGCGTGGACGAATTTTTCGGAGCTAACTTATGCTAGAACTAGAGGACCTGAATCCAGAACTATATCGGAAAGATCTGACGTTGGAAGATGCGTACGAGGTGTGCAGGGAGATAAGTCTCGGGCACTACGAGAACTTCACCGTGGTCAGCAGGTTGATGCCTGCTGAAAAGAGGAAGTATATTTACGCCTTATACGCCTATAGCCGTTATACGGACGATCTAGGGGACGAACTGGAAGAAGGCAACCTGGAGGCACTGGATCTCTGGGAGGAGGAACTCACGGGTATCTTTCGGGGGGAAGAGCCAAAGAACGTGATCTTAATGGCTCTAATGGATACCGTGAAATCGCACTCTTTAACCGCTGAACCGTTTCGCAAACTCATCGAGGCAAATAGGATGGATCAGCTCAACAAATCCTACGAGACTTACGAAGACCTGCTCGAGTACTGTGATCATTCGGCAAATCCAGTGGGAAGGGTTTTTCTTGGAATTTTCGGATACAGCGACAAACGGAGACGGAATCTTTCCGATAAGACGTGTACCGGTTTGCAGCTGACTAACTTCTGGCAGGACGTCGATAGGGACGAGAGGATGGGGAGAGTTTACCTGCCCGAGGAGGATATGGAACGGTTCGGATATTCCCGGGAGATGCTGGAGGAAAGAGTATATAACGAGGAATTCGTAAAGCTAATGGAGTTCGAAGTCTCGCGAGCCAGAGACCTGCTTGAAGAAGGACTGGAACTGGTACCGCTGCTGGATAGCAGGATCAAGATGGACGTGCGGCTTTTCAACCAGGGAGGCCTTAAGATTCTGGACAAGATCGAGGAAGAGGAATACGACGTCCTTCATAAGCGTCCAACTCTTTCCAGGGGAGAGAAGGTCTGGTTGTTTTTCTCGAACCTGATGAAGCGACCGCTACGGAGGTTCGTCGATGAAAAGCCAGCCTGAGGGGGTTGTCAGAGAAGATGAAAGCCCGGAAAGTTACTGTAAAAGGATTACCCGGGACCGGGCAAAGAATTTCTACTGGGCGATTTTAACTCTCCCGAAAGACAAGAGGTCCGCAGTCTATACAATTTACACGTTTGCCCGCAGGTGTGACGATATAGCGGACAGCTCGTGGGATGTTTCCAGAAAAAAAGACCACCTGGAGCAGGAGAGGGAAAATCTTAAAAGCCTTTACGAAGGAAACCCTCGCGGAAAACTCTACGAGGCTCTGGGAAGAACGGTGGAGAAATACGATATTCCCAGAACTTACTTCGATCAGCTAATTCAGGGTGTAGAGATGGATTTGACCAAAGAACGGTATTCGACCTTCAAGGACCTCAAAGTTTATTGTTTTAGAGTGGCATCCGTGGTGGGATTGGCACTTATTGAAATATTTGGTTATGACGATGACAAAGCAAAAAAGCACGCGATAGATCTGGGCCTGGGGATGCAGATGACGAATATAATCAGGGACGTGGCCGAAGATTACAGTCGGGGCAGGATATACATCCCAGAAGAGGACCTGGCAAAATTTAACTGTGATTTCTCCAGGGTCGATTCTAACGGCGTGGACGCTCAGTTCAGAGAATTGATGGATTACGAAGCGGTACGGGCCCGAGAATTCTTTAGGTCCGGTAAGAAGCTATTTGCCTACTTGACACCCAGAACGCGTGCCTGTCCTGCCGGACTATACGGTATTTACAGTAAATTGCTTGAAAAAATGGAGTCTTCCGGGTGGCAAGTCTGGGACCAGCGAACCAGGCTGAACACGGTAAGAAAAGTTAGCGCTGTCCTGGGGCAATGGCTGAGCAGCCTGAGTCGATAACCGTAATCGGCGGCGGACTGGCAGGTCTTGCTGCGGCGACGAGGATGCTGGATCGAGGTTACGACGCCGATTTAACCCTGCTCGAACGCGCCCCTTTTCTGGGGGGACGGGCGAGCACCGTAGATTACAAAAAATACAGGCTGGACCTGGGTCAGCACATGCATGTATCGGGGTTCGAGGTCTATCTGGAGTTTCTGACCAGGCTGGGACTCGGGGATAAGATAAGGACTCAGCCTCGACTGGAAGCGGAGTTTCGGGATGGTTCGGGAAGGAGAGGCAAAGTCAAGGACAGTAATACACCTGCGCCGTTTCACCTCGCTTCTTCCCTGATTGAATTTCCCTTCATCTCAAGTATTGATAAGACCAGTCTAGCCGGCCCGCTCCTGTCCGCTCTCCTGTTCAATTACGAAGAAGATAATAGGCAGGTTTCCTTTAGTGACTGGTTGAGGCGGAGGGGGACTACTGAGAGGTCCATAGAAAGACTCTGGAACCAGATAATAGTACCCACGCTTAACGCTCCCGTGGACGAAGTGAGCGTCCCCATGGGAATGATGATTCTTAAGAGGATTCTTCTGGATAAACAGGGCGGAAAGCTCGGCCGGCTGGACGGTAACCTGGCTGAGATTGGAGATAAAGCGTCAAATTTCGTCGAAAGTCAGGAGGGAACGGTAAGGTTATCTAGCCCGGTGAATTCGGTAGAGCCGGCTGAAGACGGAAAATGGCGGGTAAAATTGTCTGACGGCGAGTTAGTGGAATCCGAGAAAGTCCTGTCCGCGGTTCCCGGACATCGGCTGGAGAAGATTCTTTCCGAGACGACCTTGAATAAGTTTTCCCGTCCCTTCTGGAACCTCGAATGGAATTCGATTCTGAACGTACACCTTTTCTTTTCGGAAAGCGTGATGGATCGGGAGTTTTTCGGTTTCCTGGAAGGAACTGCTGGCTGGGTCTTCAATGTGGACTGGAACGAATCAGATTCCGGTAAGCACGTATGTCTCACGATGTCCGACCCCGGTGAGCTAGAAAATCTGGATACCGAGGAGCTGGTAGACCTGGTTAAACAGGAACTAACAGGAGCTCTGCCCCGCATCAATGAGGCCACCATGGTCGATTCTGTAGTGCTTCACCAGCCGAAAGCGACCTTCAAGCCGAAACCGGGCAGCAGCTCGTTCAGGCCGTCTCAGAACCCCGAAATCAGGGGACTGTACGTCGCGGGAGACTGGACGGACACCGGATGGCCTTCGACGATGGAAGGTGCGGTGAGGAGTGGCTATTTGGCGGCAGACGAGATACTCGGTGATTCCGCCCGGTGAGTTCCCGGGTTAATCTTTGAATTATGTTTACGATTGGCTATAATCCTGACGGTGTTTAACTTGAAAGAATTTCATAATCCTTCAAAAGGAAATTTAGATTTCGAAGGTGTCGTCGACGAGATTGTCGGCATGATGGAGCACGATCAGCGTTCCGAGTTCGAAATCGTGGTAGGTACTGATTCTCACGCTTCTTCGGGAGACCACGAGATCGATTTCGTTAGCGCTATCGTCATTCACAAGGTCGGCAAGGGCGGTCGGTACTTCTGGAAGCGCGAAACGGAGGAAGGCATCTATACGCTCAGGGATAAGATTTACAAGGAAGCCTTTCTATCTTTCGACCTTGCAAAAGTACTGATGGACAGAATGGAGGAAGTATCTTTGCTGGACTACAACCTGGAGATCCACGTCGATGTAGGTCAGCGGGGGAAAACGAAGGAGATAATAGACGAGGTCGTAGGGATGATTATTGGTAGCGGCTTTGAAGTAAGGACCAAGCCTGATTCGTACGGGGCCTCGACCGTAGCAGACAAGCACGCCTGATCCCGGTTACTCGTTTAACTCTTCGTAGATATCCCTCTTGGATACACCCCTTATTCTGGCCAGTTCTTTCATAGCCTCCTTTCGAGATAGGCCCTTTAACTTCTTCAGCCCTTCGTACTGATCTTCTATCGGGACATCTTCGTATTCTTCTCTCCTTGCCCTGGCTGCTTCCTCTTCTGTCGCTCCCCTTATTACTATCGTGAATTCTCCCTTGAGTTCACCCTCGCTGAGACTTTCCAGTACCTCGGCGGGAGTTCCTTTTATCGTCTGCTCGAATTCCTTCGTCAGTTCCCGACATACGGTAATCGATCTTTCCGGAAGGACCTCGTCGAGCAGTTCCAGCGTCCTCTCTATTCGGTGTGGTGAATCGTAGATAACGGTCGTCCTGGTTCGAGTCCGGAGCTCTCCGAAGTACTTTCGCTTTTTTCCTTCTTTTTTTGGGGCCTGGCCGTCGAAGGTAAAGCTGTTCGTAGGTTGGCCGGAAATGGAAAGACAGGTTATGGCGGCGTTTGGGCCCGGTATTCCAACAACCTCCACTCCTCTTTTCCTGACCTTCCGGACCAGTTTAAACCCGGGGTCGGAAATCAGGGGGGTACCGGCATCGCTGATAAGGGCCAGGTCTTGGCCGGCCAAAAGTTTTTCGATTAGCCTTTCTCTTCGGTCGGCCCCGGCTCCCTGGTAGTAACTTAGCGTAAACGGGGTATCAATATCGTAGTGATCGAGTAGCTTCTGAGAGTGCCGGGAGTCCTCGGCTATTATGGCGTCTACTTCGCGGAGCGTTTCCACTGCTCTGTAGGTAATGTCGGCAAGGTTTCCAATGGGGGTTCCCACTACGAAGAGCTTGCCGGGGTCAGCTTCTCCCTTGTTCATCGCGAATTTAACGGGAAGTCGCTTGTGCTCATTTTTTCACCGTTTACTCGGTTAATTGGTTAACCTCATCTGCCATCTGCCGCTTAATTGATAATTGATGAGTTATGTAAGTTCAGTCCCCTGACCAAAAACGGATTCATCTCTCCGACCCGAATAACTGCTCTCTGTCCCTTACCTGCCGCGGATTTAACCTTTAAAGCTTAGGGGTATACGAAATCCTGCAGCCAGGTAAGAGCAGAGAAGTCCTGATAAAAATGAAGTAAACCTGGTTAAATTAAGTTTCGCTTCCATACTATGGTGCATACTATGGTGAAAGAGTTGAGAAAAAGCAACCGACCCGGGCTAGAAGACTCCGCCCAGGAAAGAAATCCTGTACCAGCTCGGGCCGAGGACAAACAACCATAACTTTTGAATTGCCCAGAAGAATATATCTCCTCCAAGCCAGAGCACGGCAAGAATTATCAAAAACCCGTACTGTTCCATCTGGGCCATTATCTGTTTTCCCCGGGGGGATAGAAAGTAGTTAAGAATCCTTGATCCGTCGAGCGGGGGCATGGGGATCAAGTTAAAAACGGCCAGAATAATGTTTATGAATACGAATACTCCCAGGAAGTAAATGAACAGTCCCAGGCCGTTCCTGGCGAACTGGAACAGGAATCCTCCTTTCCCGCCGAGAAAATAGGTTTGATAAAGAGGCACTAAAAGGTGACCTATTAGAGCAGCCAGGGATAGCATCAGGATGTTACTCAGAGGACCGGCTAACCCAACCTGGAGCATTCCCCTTTCCGTATCCCTGAAGTATCGAGGGTCTATCGGTACCGGCTTCGCCCAGCCGAATATAAATAACCCTCCGCCAAACAGGAGCTGGAGCAGTATTAACCCCAGTGGGACGAGAATCGTTCCCACTGGATCCACGTGGGGGACGGGATTCAACGTTAGCCTGCCCGCCTTTCTTGCCGTGGGGTCACCCAGCTTCCAGGCCACGTATCCGTGGGAATATTCGTGAACTATAGCGGCTGTAAAGAGTGCGAGTAGCGTAATAATCAGATTGGGAATCATGAGACTTACTTGATCACCTCTTTCGGAGATACTGTAATCGTATTTTCGTTGGTAATCTGGACCAGACCGGGCTTCGCCCCTTTTGGCTTATCCACGTACTTTACTTGAGTGTAGCTCACTGTTGCTTTGTCGGCCGCCCGCGCTTTTGAATTCAGAGCCGCGAGCTGAGCCGCTTTTACTATTACCTCTTCCGGTACCTGGTCGGGGCGTCCGTCCGTCACGATAACTACGTGAGCTCCGGCGTATTTCCTAACGTGAAGCCAGATGTCGTCTCTCGAAGCGTTCCGCACCAGTTCGTCGTTCTGTCTGGCATTTCTTCCCACCATTATCTTGTGGCCTTTCACCCAGTATTCTTTGGGCCCTCCTCCGTCACCTTCTTCGGCGGAGTCGGAGTCCTCATCTATGTAGCCTTTTTCCTTCAGGGTACCCTCGATCCTTGCCAGTTCTTCCCTGGATTCAGCCTCTTCTAAATTGGTTGATAGTTTCCGGAGGAACTTGAGCTCGTTATTCAGGGACCGCTTTCTTCGTTCAAGTTTTTCTTTCCCTCTCTTCAATTTCTTGTATCTCTCGTAGTACTTCTGGGCGTTCTCTTCCGGCGTGGACGAAGGGTCCAGTTTGACCTCTCTTTTTTCTCCCTCTCGGTAGGGGTCGTTGAGCTCAGCTTTCTCCATTCCCTTTTCCAGTTCACTCAGGTTTGCCAGAATGATATCTCCCGTTTCCTTTAACCTTTCCCTGTTTTGGGACTGCTTTAATTGTTCTTCTACGTTTTTCAGCGCTCCCTGAACTCTCCCCAGCTCGTCCTCTAAAGTTGTTTCTACTTCCTCACGAAGGTCCTTCGTTTCGTAACTGGTCTCTTTGGCTTTGTAATAGTGGTCAAGGGCCTCACTCAAAGTTCCGAAAGATATTTTCTCTTCGGCCGAGTAGCTTTCCAGCTCGATCGGGCTAAATTCGACCGGTTTTCCGTCCTTCTGGTAGACCAGGGGGGTTACTCCCGAGGCAAGTTCGTCGAATAACTCTTTCGCGGCCTCCCACAGCGAGTCAACATCGGAACCGGAAAGGTCTTTCTCTCCCCGGGAAACTCCGGCTCTGGCGGTTATCTCTTTTGCCAGAGTCGGGCCGATGCCCTCAATGTTGTTTAATAGATTCCTCCATGCCGGTTGCTCCTGATTGAAGAACTCGTAAAATTGGTCCTCGGAAAGTTCAAACGGATCTACTTTGTCCTGTTTCGGTGGTAATTTGTAGGTGTTTCCGGGAGTGACGGGTCTTCGTTCGTTTTCTTTTTCCTTCAGGGTACCGAGAATATTTTCGTCCTGGACCAGAAACAGGTTACTGTTCCGCCCCATGAGCTCCACGTAAATCTCTTTTCTAACTATTTCGCCTTCCCCGTCTTCGTTTTCGGGTTCGGTTTTCTTGTCCACTTCTACCTTAAGGACTCGATCCAGCCCCCTCTGGGTTATCCGAGAGATCTTCCCGCCGGAAAGGTGTTTCCGGAGAAGCATGGTAAAGTTGGGGGGGCTGTCAGGGTTTTCCAGGTCCAGGTTTGTCAGCTGAATCCGGAAATCCGTACCGCAGGAGATCAACAGAGTGTAGTCTTCACCGTTCCAGACGTTGATCGTAACCAGTTCCCGTCTTGGCTGGTAGATCTTTCGAACCCAGCCTCCGGTCAGGTTTTCCTGCAACTCCCGTTTTAACCAGTGGATCGTAATGCCGTCTAATGCCATAATAACCTTGAATGTAGATATTTAAGTCAATTACCCCGCCCTTCCAGGCGGGGCTTGTAGAAAAACCCCTTTATAAACAACAACTACTTCCTTCAAAAACACGAGACCCAGCAGTCAATCGAGCCCATCTCTGTATTTCGACCTAGATAAGAGATATCAACTCAAATAACTACCAGCAGTCTTTTAAGAGAATTATCCTCGATTGACTGCTGGACCAAAAACCAGCTGATTCATCCCCAGGGCAAGCCCTGGTGGGTTCTCAGCTATTTTTGGTAATAACTACGAATGTTCGCCGGCGCTTGCGTAAGTCCGTCCGGCTTTCTCGGAAAGTCAACCGGAACGAATTAGATATCCAGGTTGGTTATCTGATTGCTGTTTTCCTTTATGAAGTTCTTCCGGGCCTGGACGTCGCTTCCCATCAGGGTGCTGAAAAGTTCGTCTGCCTCCAGCGCGTCCTTTACCGAGACCCTCTTCATTATTCGATTTTCAGGATTCATCGTGGTTTCCCAGAGCTGTAACGGATTCATCTCACCCAATCCTTTGAACCGCTGGACCGAGGACGGTTTTCTCTTCCTGTTGGCCATGAACTCCTGCAGTGCTTCGTCCGTATAAAAGTATTGTTTACTCTTCCCTGTCTGCACTTTGTATAGCGGTGGCTGGGCGATAAAGACGTGTCCGTCTTCTATTAACGGTTCGAAATTCCGGTAGAAGAAGGTAAGCAGAAGAGCCCGGATATGGGCACCGTCTACGTCGGCGTCAGTCATGATGATTATCCGCTCGTAGCGCAGCTTTTCTTTCGCGAAGTGGTCCTGGACGCCTGTTCCCATCGCGGTAATAATTGATTTCAGCTCTTTGTTCTCTAACTGCTTGCTCATTCGCGATTTCTCGACGTTTAGCACCTTACCTCTGAGGGGCAGTATAGCCTGAAATTCCCTATCACGTGCACTTTTGGCCGAACCTCCTGCCGAATCACCCTCGACGATGAAGAGTTCGCTACCCTCCGGTTTCCTCTGAGTGCAGTCAGCGAGCTTCCCCGGCAGGGAAGTAGAAATCATGGCGTTCTTTCGGGCCAGCTTCCTCGCTTTCTTGGCCGCGTTCCTTGCCCGGGCAGCCTCGATCGACTTCTCGATAATTTTTCGGGCGACCTGCTTGTTGTTCTTGTAGAAGTCGAGCAGAGCCTCAGAAGTATGGTTCCGGACGATCTCCCTTATCTCGGGGTTTCCAAGCTTGGTCTTAGTTTGACCCTCGAATTCCGGCTCCGGCAGTCTCACGTTAATAATTCCGGTTAATCCTTCTCTTATATCCCTGCCGGCCAGGTTGTCGTCGCTCTTCTTCAATATCTTCTTCGACCGGGCGTACTCGTTGGTCGTCTTGGTCATCGCGGTCTTGAACCCGGTGACGTGCTTGCCGCCCTCCTGAGTGTTGATGTTGTTGGCAAAAGAGTAAATGGACTCCGAGAACTTTTTTGTAAACTGGAGGGCTACTTCGACGTAGTTTCCTTCTTTTTCCCGCTTAAAGTAGATCGGGTCGTCGTGGATCCTTTCCTCGTTTTCCGTAATCGAGTCCACGTACTCTTTTATTCCGCCGTCGAATTTGAACGTCTTTGTTACGTCCGCCTTGACGTTCTCAAGGACGATCTCCAGACCTTTGTTTAGGTAGGCGAGTTCCCTGAGCCGGTGGGTCAATTTCGGGAGGTCGTATTCGAAGTTGCCGAATATTTCCTCGTCCGGTTTGAAAGTAATTTTTGTTCCTCGATCGTTTTCGGCCGCATCGATTTCCTTTAGCTCGGAAAGAGTCTCCCCTCTGGTGAAATCCTGCCTGTACCGGGCTCCATCACGCTGAACTTCTACTCTCATCCATTCCGATAGGGCATTTACAACGGATACGCCGACACCGTGAAGCCCTCCACTTACTTTGTAGCTTTTGTGGTCAAATTTTCCGCCCGCGTGAAGGGTCGTCATAACGACCTCTACACCGCTCATTCCTTTTTCCGCGTGTGTATCTACGGGAATTCCCCGACCGTTGTCGATGACGGTAACGTTTTTGTCCTCGTGAACTATTACCCGTATTTCGTCGCACTCTCCCACGAGGGCTTCGTCGATGCTGTTGTCCAGCACCTCGTTAATTAAGTGCATTACACCTTCCTGGCCGGTACTCCCGATATACATCCCGGGGCGCTTTCGAACGGCTTCTAAGTCTTCCAGTACTTCAATTTGATCTGCTTCGTAGGGCATGTCACCACCTCAAACCTGAAATTACCAGGGACCTCTATTTATTTTTTATTTATTTAAATGATTTGTCGAATCCTGGAATCCGTATTATCGAAGAAAATAGACTTTAACCCAGTTAATACAGGAATGCGCTTTTCTACATTAGTCCTTCCTTAGCAAGATTTAACCAGAATAAGCACGTTCCCAATACCATTCGTTATTAATAGAGTGGACACTCGAAAATCGCATTTCCCGAATCCTACAACTTTACATAGCGATTATAAAGAAAAATAGCATGAATTGCCAGGTCTATATTCCTATTCTGGATAGGGTTTCGGCCTAATTTAGTGATCGAAAACGTCGGTTCTGGCAACCAGTTCTCCCTGTAAGAATCTTTCCGGAAGTAATTCCGGTGAAAAAATAGCTCGTGTCCCCAGCATCCCTTCATAATCCCCTTGTACTGGAAAATGTGCACTTGCAAAGTTGAGAAAGATCACTGGAGGGGATAAACTAATTAAACAACCAGAGGTTAATCCGGACAGGGATAATTGTGATTTCAGCACGGCTAGGGGGAAAATAACAAATGAACATTTCAAGGCCGGAGCAGCGAAATGGGTAAATACCGGAACAAACTAGAACTCATAGTTGATTATCTTAAAGAATCCGAATGCCACAGTGAGGAGAGAGAACTGGGCGTCGAAGTCGAGCACTTTGTGCTGGAATCCCAATCACTGAAAGCCACAACCTATTACGAGGAAGACGGTATAGAAGACCTATTGACTGAGCTTACGGAGAGGAACTGGGAACCGAAATGGGAGGAGGGTCGCGTCGTTGGACTGGAGGGAGAATCGGCCAGGGTCGCCCTGGAACCAGGAGGCCAGCTTGAGTTGAGTATCCTTCCGCAGGATTCAGTTGAAGATTTGCGGGATATTTACCTTGACTTCGTGAGAGAAGTTGTCGCCATACTGGATGGTTGGGGTAATGCCCTCTTCTGCCTCGGCTACCAGCCAAAAAGCAAGATTGAAGAGATTCCCCTGCTGCCCAAGAAACGGTATACTTACATGCACGACTACTTTGGGAATAAAGGGAAATATGCTCACCACATGATGAAGTCGACGAGCGCGATCCACGTGAACTTCGACTACTTCGACGAAGAGGATTACGTGAAGAAGAACCTGGTGGCTAACGTTCTTTCCCCTCTGGTCTACACGGTTCTGGACAATTCGCCGTTCTTCGAAAGCGAGGTCACCGAAAACGAAGGACTTCGCCGATCGATCTGGGAGAACTGTGATTCGGAACGCTGCGGATTCCCACCCGGGTTGTTCAAGGCCGAGTTCGGCTACAGGGACTACGCGGAGTACCTGTTAAACACCCCTCCTATGGTTTACGAGAAAGGGGGAGAACTTGTTTATTCGAAGGATAAATTGCTCAAGGAGATACTCCTGGAAGATCTCGATCCGAACGTGGGGGAACTGGAATACCTCCTGACTACAGTCTTTCCCGACGTTAGGACCAAAAACCATCTGGAGATAAGGATGGGTGACTCATTACCTTACCCGTATAGTTTTGCCTACCTGTGTTTCTGGAAGGGGCTTTTGTACAGCGAGGACAACCTGGATAATCTATATAAAATATTTAAGGATATAACCAGAGACCAATTCATCGAGCGGAAACGTAAATTGACCGAAAAGGGTTTGGCGGCGAGCTGGGGTTCAGATTCGATATTATCGGCCTATAGAGACCTGCTTGAGTTGGCTGAACAAGGATTGGAGTCGGGAGAGAGCGTCTACCTGAAACCGCTAAAACAACTCGCCGAAAAAGAGATTACTCCCCGGCAGAAGACCCTGAATTTTCTGTCGGAAGGGAAAGCGAAGGCCCTGTCGTGGTGCAATTTAAACGAAATTATCAACTAATAGGAGATAAGAATGGACGCCGAAGAGTTACTGTCGAAGTTCCGGGAAGACGTGGAATCACGGCCGAACGAGTTCCTTGAGGACTACCGGAAAGTAAAAAAACAAGTCGAGGATTCTTCCGCTCGGTACCTGGGGGATCCGATAGATTTTCTCTATCAACCGATGTTCTTTTCACTGGAAGACCTGGCGTGGATAGATGGAATTCTGGCCCAGTTGACGGAAATTCTGACCAAGACGGTAGAAAAATATCGGACCGACGAAGCTTTTCGTCAAATCTTCCCGTTTTCGCAGAGAACCGAAGAACTTATCCTTGCCGACCCCGGCTACGAGAACCCTTTTCCCGTTGCTCGGTTCGATATATTTTACGACTACGATGAGGGACTTAAATTCTGCGAATTCAACACGGACGGATCCGCGGGAATGAACGAAGCAAGAGTTCTGCAGAATGCTATTTACCGGTCAAGGGCGCTGGAGTTCATTCCGGATGACTGCGATGTCGACTATTACACTCCGATGGAAAACTTGATCGACACGATCATCGATATCTACCACGAATTTACGGGTGAGGAAGAGGACCCGGAAACCGTGGCTATAGTAGATTTTGAGGGGGAAGGAATTAACAGCGAATTCCAGGAATATAAGAATAGATTCGAAAATCGAGGATACCAGACGCTAATCTGGGATCCAAGGAAATTCGAGTACGATGGAAAGGATTTGCTGGCCGATTCACGACGGATAGACCTGGTCTATCGTCGAGCAACTACTCGTAAAGTTATCGAGCGATACGAAGAAGTCGAGCCGTTTCTGGAGGCCTACAGGGACGGGAACGTGTGCGTCGTTGGGGGATTTACTTCGCAAATAGTTCACAACAAAGCGTTGTTTGCCATCCTTCAGGAAAGGGCTTACACTGATTTTCTTACCGAAGAAGAGAGAGAGTTTGTCGAGGAGTACTTTCCGCTGAGCCGGTTATTCCACGACGGAGATAGCTCGTTGAAGGAGAAATTGATAGAGGAAAAAGACCGGTTTCTGCTGAAACCGTTCGACAAGTTTGCGGGGCACGGGGTTTACGTCGGAGAAGACTTCGAGCTAGAGGAGTGGAAAGAGAAGGTCGAGGAGACTCAGGGAGAAAACTACATCGCTCAGGAGTTCTGTGACGTACCTGAGAAAGAATTTCTTTACGTCAACGACGACGAGATTGGCTTTGAGAAGTTTGGTTTCCTGATTGGCTTGTTCCTGTACGAGCATGAGATAAACGGTCTATATACAAGGGTAGGGCGAGAAAACGTGATTGCTTCGCTGGTGGAGTGCTTTACCCTTCCGAATTTCCTCGTTGAAAACTGTGAAGAGTAGATTAATTCGCCTCCCTTTTTGCATATTTCCCCCTAAATTGATCTATCATAGGTTATGCAGAGCTTAATTCCGTCTCAAGCACCCGTGGATGTTCTTGATTGAAGGCATCCCGGTCCATTTGGACTGACCCTGAACCCGGGATGACCTGGACCGCTATTTGTCGGCGGGAATAATTGTCCGTGGCCGGAAGAGCCCGGGGATGAACTGAATACAAATTGCCCCGTTTGACAAAATATTATATATCTGTAATACTAGAAATGCTTGGCAAATGGAATCAATAAATTGAGGCTTGGGGTTTTTCACCTAAAGGAGGCAATGAGATAAGCTAGACGGGAAACCCTCACCGGCGCAGAGTTAAGAATAATTATACCTCCGAATTAATTATCTTTTGCCCAATTTTTTATTTTCAGAGTGTACGGGAGCCAACTTTCCAGGAAACGATTCCATTCCAGAGTGGAAACAATGATCCCCTGCCGAAGGGGTCTGGATAGGTAAATAATATTACGGGAGTATGAGAAAAAAATAAGTAACGAAATCGCTTGAATGCCACTATCCCTGCCCACAGGGCGGGGCATTATTCGTAACTAGGCTAAAGAGTATAACAGGGGGTGGAAAAGGAACGTAAAAACAGAAAGCTCCGATTGCCCGAATCGGTGGAGTTTCTAAAAGAGTGTAGTTGAGCAGTTTTCGTAGTTAAGGAGGCAGAAATGAAAATTGTTGTTTTAGGTGGGGCTGGAAAGATGGCTCCAGGGGCAAACCGGTTTTTAGTAAACCAGGAAGACGTAAGTAAAGTAGTTATAGCGGACAAAGATATAGACCGAGCTAAAAAGGAGGCAGCGAATTTAGGGGGAAAAGCGGAGCCAGAGTACGCGGATTTTAAAGACCCCGATTCCCTGGTTGATTTACTCTCCGACGCTGAAGTGGTTTTAAACTCTACCGTCTACTACTCCAATCTCAAAGTTATGGATGCTTGCCTGGATACGAAAACCCACTACGTAGATCTCGGTGGACTATTTCATACCGCCAAAAAGCAGCTTAAACTCTCTCCCGAGTTTGAACGGGCGGGGATTACCGCCATTAACGGGATGGGTAGTGCTCCCGGAATAGTTAATATAATGGCCAGGTACGGTGTAGATAGACTTGATACTGCCGAGTATATAAGGATTAGAGATGGAATTGTTAGTTATACTGACACCGAAGCTCCGGTAAAAGCTCCTTACGCACTTGATACCCTACTTGACGAATTCACTAAACCGGCTCAAGTTTTTGAGGGCGGAGAATTTAAGGAGCTCCCACCCTTCCCCTTCTCAGAACCCGAGGAGGTTCAGTTTCCAGAACCGGTAGGTACTCAGCCTTCGTACCCGACCCTCCATACGGAAGTTTACACGCTTCCTAAAACATTCGGAGACAAAGGGATTCAGGAAGTTAATTTTAAGCTTGCCCTCCCTTCGGTTTTTAAGGAAAAGCTAAAACTGTTAGTTCAACTTGGGTTCGGTGAAGAAGAACCGATCCGGGTAGGTGGTGTAGAAGTATCTCCAAGGCAAGTTCTGAATGAATTATTGAGTAGATTTGAGGACGAGAAAGATAAAAGCCCCGATGACCACAAGGTCCTCAGGGTAGAAGTGGGTGGGGAAAAAGATGGACGAGAAGTTGAATACCGTCTGGAGTCTATAATGCATCCCATGGAGAAATATAACCTGGCAACAGGAACGCTAACCGTCGGGGGTCCTGGCGGGATGGCCGCCTGGATGCTGGCCAGGGGAGATATAAAAAAACGAGGTGTGTTCCCTCCGGAGCAGTGCATCGATCCGGAGTATTTCTTTAAATTGATGGGAAAATGGCATATGCCGGTGTATTCAATTGTCCGGACCCTGGTAAATTGATTGGATTTCGAGATGAGTGAAGTAAATGTTTTTAAAAAGGAGTGAAAAAATGAACCGGATTATGGAACGGTACAAGGAGAGGACCCCCACATCTCAAAAGTTGTACGAGGAGGCAAAGGAATACCTGCCAGTCGGCGTAGGAAGTACTTTCAGGTATTTTGAACCTTACCCCTTTTTCGTCGAGAGAGCGGAGGCCGGAAAAATTGTGGACGCCGACGGCAACGAATACGTGGATCTGTGTATGAATTACGGGGCTCAACTGGCGGGTCATGCTCATCCTGAGGTTAACAAGGCAATAGATAAGCAGAAGGAATTGGGCACCCTGTACACCAAGCCCCATAAGCTCTCGGCAAAACTCGCAAAAGAATTGGTCAAAAGGTTCCCAGTGGACAAGGTGAGATTTACCAATTCCGGGACCGAAACTACGATGCACGCGGTCAGATTGGCAAGAGGATTTACGGAAAAAGAAAAGATCATTAAAGTCGAAGGTAGTTACCACGGAGTACACGATACCGTACTTGTAGAAAAAGGAGACGATGGCAAAACCCGTCCTAAATATAAGGGAGTTTCCAGGAGTGCAAGTAGCGATACCTTGATTGCTTCCTTCAACGATTTAGATTCTTTTAAAGCTCTGTTTGAAAGTTACAAAAATGAGATTGCCGGAGTATTAATCGAACCGGTTTTGATGAATCGAGGTTGTGTTCTGCCAGAAGACAATTTCCTTCATAAACTTTTAGATTTATGTCACGCTAACGATGCCCTGCTTCTCCTAGACGAAGTAAAAACCGGGGTAAAACTGGCCTGGGGAGGGGCGTGTGAATATTACGACCTCGAACCAGACATTGTATGCCTTGCCAAGTCGATCGGTGGGGGTCTTTCCATAGGGGCGTTCGGTGCTCGTGACGAGATCATGAAAGAAATAAGACTGAAAGACGGCGTTGCTCACGCCGGTACTTATAATGCCAATCCCCTGGTAGTTCGGGCCGCACTTGCCACACTTCGGAAAGTTCTAACCGGGGACGCCTACGACGAGGTGTTTGGGTTGAACGAAAGGTTGATCGAGGGCTACGAAAAAATCATCGACAAATATAATTTAGGCGCTTATATAACCTCGGTTGGGGAATGCGGGGCGATATACTTCACTTCTCATCCGATAAAGAACGATCGGGACTTCGACAGGTACGTTGACGATGAAGTGAAGGAGTTGGCTAAAAAGTTCTTCCTGGGAATGTTAAATGAAGGAGTTATACCCCACCCAGTAGGCTGGGGCACTGAACCCTGGACTTTGTCCGTTCAACATACGGAAGAAGATATCGATAAATGTATCCAGGCATTTGATGCCGTGGCCCCAAAATTACAGGAGGCGTGAAAACCAGGAGATAAAACATCTGACCTAACTCGAGCAAAAGTTTAGTGGCCCTGTTGAACTTTCCTCTAAAGGAGGTCATTAAAAACAAAATGAATCAAAAAAGTCCAACGGTATCCCCGATCAAAGTAAAGGAAGAAAACAGGTTAAAAGTACTGGCAGAAGACCAGCTGGACCAACTACACCAGGCTACGCTC
>JAIPHJ010000008.1 GCA_021735245.1 Candidatus Bipolaricaulota bacterium | reverse complement strand
CCGGCAGAGCGACCGGCTGTTAACCGGTAGGTTGCTGGTTCGAGTCCAGCCCGGGGAGCTAGATTGCTCATCTTATCAATTCCTACCTTTTTGACAAAAAACTGATCCTTTTATTATCGATAGCGTCTTTCTCGACAAACTTTTTCGACTGTCAACCTAAAAACTACAGTATCAACGGTTTTACAATTCTTCCATACCTCTTCTCCGGCTTATTCTTTCTGGTAGAGATATTATTTTTACAAACCATATTCTATCCTGAACTGATCTTTTGAGGATTTGCTACTGCCTTATAATTTTCAGCAAAGTCCTCCGAGCGCCGGGCTGCAATCTTAACCCAACCCGTTGGTTTCACCCCTTTCTTTCTTTTTACTTACTGGTTCTACGGGTAGTTAGAGTGGGGAATTATTTAAATTCTATGGGATTCAGGTCACCTCAAATAGAAGGTTGTGAGATTGATAAAATCTTAATATTAATCTCGAGCAGATGCCTTTAAACGAGGTTATCCCCATCTCCGTGAGAAGATAATCGTTAATAAGACTTTAACAATCACTTCTTATTTTTCTTGCGAGAGCACATAAACAAAAATTGATCAGGTAGGAGGTAAAGCCAAATGTATGTAAAATTGGAAGAAGAAAAAGATCGTTACCACTTCTGTCGGGAACATTTAGAAGAAATGGGCGAGGGCGATGCTTTAGAAAATTCAGAAAAACGAATCGACAAGTCCTACGGCGAACCTGAAGAGGTTTGCGAAGACTGCCAAGACCTGGCCGAGCAGGGAGATTGCCACGCGGTATTTGTGAAGACCGGAAGTTTTGCTGAATAAATATAAAGAGATAGCAGACTGCCCCGAAACGATCCGAGGCAGCCTGCTCAGGGATTGTGGGATCTAACCCACGGGTTAGTTTAAAGATTTTTTACTACTAATCAGGCAGAGTATTCGTCATGAGTTTCGAGCCAGCTTTTATACCGTACTCATTCATAACCTCTGTTTTCATGATTAGCACCCACCGGTGGTCGCTCTCTATTTCAACTTCTTCGTCACCTACCTCAGCTTCTTTAACTTCTACTACTTCACCTTCACCGTTCATTCCTGCAAAAGAGAGGGAAGCCTTTATCTTACTTACGTCGAAATCTCCCCCCCATGAAGTCACGTCTCCCTCGTCGAAAAGTAGATAAGTATTCCCCCACGCTTCTGATCCGATACTGTTCAACCCCTTATCCACTGCGTCTTCTTCCTCGGTTAATTTTACCGGAAGTAATAACTCTCCGTTTCCGGGATTGGTAAAACCGACCACATCCGTTTCCATTTTCTTTACCGCATCGGGCACGTAAGCCGCCGTTTTTGGCATCATGGGAGCGACAATATACAGACCAACAAGGAACCCTATCCCCGCAGCAACTATTGCGTACAGGGAGAGTTTTCCTCTCTGTAGCCACAAATTTTTGTCCGATTCGTCCGCTTTTGCCAAATCAATCACCCCTTAATTTTGGTCTCGATTTGAAGGTAGTTATCGGCAATTTGTGCCTCGTTCTCTTCGTAGAACTCTTCTCTAGTGATATCCATCAATATCCTGTCATAGTACTTTCCGTCGACATTCCAGTAGTTTCTCAACCTACCCGCCTCTCGGAACCCGAGTTTCTTGGGAACCCGCCGGGCCTTACTGTTGGTCTCCATGAAGGACAAACTGACTGAGTCGAGGCTAAGCAGAGAAAAGCCATAGTCAAGCAGAAGTCTCGTTATCTCCGTTCCGAAACCTCGTCCTCTATACTCTTCTTCTCCAATAATTACCTGGATCGTCGCCCTCTCGTGTCTGTGATCTATTTGGTAGAGACCGCAGTAACCTATTGGCTCGACTTCTCCTTCCTTGGGGTGGAATGAGAAAATACGCTTGTCATTTTGTTCCTTCATCCGGTTGTACCACTCTTCGCCCTTCTCTTTGGTAAATAGAGAACCAGTAATAGGACCCAGGTGGCGATTTAACCTGGGATCGTTTAGCCAGCTTATGTAGCGGTCGAGGTACCTCCGCTCCAGCGGCTTAAAACAAAGTTGTTCACTTTCTATTACACAACTCTTTGACATGAAGGATGTCTCAGTCCTTTACTATATCCTGGAAGGTTATGTTCTCACCAGTGATTTCGTTGAATGCGTCCTTAAGAGCTTCTTTGTAGCGGGAGGAGATATCATGGGGACCGTTTATCTCAATGGCATCGTTGGGCTGAGCTCTAAGGATGACATGGATGATTTTAACCGTAGTTGTCTCTTTTAGAAGACTACTTTCTTCTTCAGACACCTCCACCCGATAAGAAAGGTGTTGTTCCAGAAGGTCTTCCTTGTTTACATTACGAGCGATCTCATCTCCTAGAAAGACGGATCCATTATCCACTCGGTTCTCTAGTTTGATTGCGGCGGCCTTGAACAGTTTATTGAAGTCGGAAACTTCAAAAGATTCAAGGTCCTCTAACTTACCCAGGAGACGAACTCTACCTTGTTGCTCCTCAGTTCCGACACCATCTCCTCCAGGGAATGGAATCCTTTCCTTAAGCTTCACGAGCCACCTCATAAGGCGTTTATTATTTAGGAATGTTCTGTGGAGGTAACCCTAAGCCCTCGCTCTTTCTCTAATTGCAACTTCGAGAGGTTCATCCAGTCCGAACTCTTCCCGGTACAATTTGTCGATATCTTCCTGGAAGGATTTAATTACTTCCCAAGCCTCTTCTTCTGTTTCCACTCCATCGACTTTAAGAACGGTTACACCGAGCGACGAGTCCTCCTCTATCCCGTGCTTTTCCAGCAACTCCTTCTGTTTTTCCTCAAGTACTGCCTGAGCCTTTTCCCTCCTGCCAAAGGGCCAGAGAGGGCTGGTGTATTCCTGTATCGCCGGCTCTATTGCGGGGTCGTCCCAACCTAAATGGTCCGAGTTGACTCTGAATTCGACTTCCATCTTTTTACCTCCCTGTTAAAGTTATAGGGTAAATTGATCGTTGGACTTCACTTCCCCGAACTCTGATCGCTTATAATTTAGAAAGTCAATTTTAAAATCTTATTAACAAAATAGAGGTCTGGAAGGATTTGGGTAGATAATTGTTTTTGGAAGAGAAAAAAGTTAATAAAGAAAGCCCTAGAAAGGAGGCTCCATTGAAGGGTGTGCTGGATTTCAGGTCCTTAACAGTCAATCTCTTAGATCCCTGACTATTTTCGCCTCCTTTTTAACTTTTGTCAGCCATTCTTTCCAACGAGCTTCTTTCTTATCTTCCCTTAACTTTTCTCGGATATGGTCTTTTTCTTCTGCAAGGGGTTTTACTTCACCGTCTTTGCCCCGGAAAGAATCCTTGTTTTTTTCGTAATGATTACGGATTTCCGATTCACTTACATTTACCTTTCCAACGACTTCCCGTCTGAGTTTTTCCCTAACAATTTTCCGACGGATTTCTTCCTTGAGGTCCTCGAGCGTTCTCTGGTCTTTCTTTAATTTCTCTATTAGTTCCTCTTTATTTTTAACTTCCTTCGTTCTGTTAATTATGGTTGTCAACCTGTTTTCAATTTCTCGGTCCTTTACCTCGATCCCCCGGGATTCTGCTTTCTGGAGGATGAGTTCTTCTTCGATCAACTTTTCTATCACGTGGCTTCTGTAAGCATCCAGGGCCCTTTGGCCTTCTTTGGTCTTCATTAAAAATTTCGCGAACTCCGGTACTCCTTTTAAAGCCAAAAGTATCCGCTGGATCACTGCCCTTCTCGCCAGGCTTCTTTTAGTAATCTCTTCCCCGTTTACTATAGCTACAGTGGAACTTTGCTTCTCTTCTTGATCAGCGTGGACTGGAATAGCGAGGGTGGCGAAAAGCAGTAGAAACAGAAGGCTAGCTGTCATATAGCTGACTAAATCATTTCCTTTACGGGTATATTTCACCAAAATCACCCCCTAAAAAATAAGAATAGGGTTATATTTAATAGAAACAAGAGGATAAAAGGATTCTGAGAAGAGCCTTTTCATCGGGTTCAAAATCTACTGGTTAGGGTTATCCCAGTTTCGCGGCAGATTATCGGCAACCCTCCCCTTTTCTTTGTAAGGCAGGGTTACAGTGAAGGTAGAACCTTCGCCTTCTTCGCTTCTGACATCAATTTTTCCACCGTGAGCCTCGACCAATTCTTTCGAGATAGTTAGTCCTAATCCCGTTCCTCCGGTAGTCCGCGAGCGAGACCGATCCACCCGGTAAAATCTATCAAATACGTGCGGTAGATCCTCTTTCGGAATTCCTTCACCTTCATCGGAAATACTGATCTCAACTTGATCGTCGGTGAGTTCGGTACCTAATTGTATCGTTCCTCCCTCGGGGCTATGGATAATTGCGTTTTCAAGGAGATTTTGCAGTACCTGGTGTATCCTGTCGGGATCCACGTTTAAAAGTACCTTGCCGTTAGAGCCCACATTTAACTCAAGGTTTCCTTCTTCCAGCCTGAGGTGAATTGATTCTTTGGCTTTAGAGATTATATCGCTTAAAAGGATAGGTTGCTTCTCGAGGTTTAGCTTGCCAGCCTCCGCCATCGCCAGGTCTTGGAGATCATCAACCAGTCTCTTTAACAACTTGGAATTCCTGTAAAGCGAATCGATTGCTTTTTCATTGGCTTCCATCGTTCCCTCCTTTATCGCTTTCAGGTAACCGTGAATCTTGGTTAGAGGGCTTCTCAACTCGTGGGCTACGTCGCTGACCATATCTTTCCTCAACCTTTCCTGTTTCTTCAACTCCTCCGCCATGGAATTGAAGGCGGAGGCAAGCTTTCCCACTTCGTCCCGTGACTTTACCTTTACTTCCTGGTCCAGATTACCGCGTTCTATCCTCTCGGCGGCCGAGGTAATATCATTAATCGGCTTTAACGTCCTTCTTGAATATATTAGAGTAAGAAATACTGCCGCCAGAACGGAGATAATTGCCGCAAAGGTAATAGACTCGTTGACCGAAGAAAGAAAGATCTTTTCCAGTTCCGATCGTTTTCTATCCTTGAGATAAAGGAACCCGCTTGGGTTATTCGCTTCTCCCAGGGTCGCTATCTTCAGGTTCAATGCATCCTGAGAGGAACTACCTGTTAAACCGGCGGTATCAGCAACCACGCTTCCCTCGACACCTGTGAGAACGATTCGATTCTGATAAGTCTTACTTATTCTGTCAATTAGTTTCTGTACACCTTCCCAGCTTCCGGTCTGTTCGTAATAACTGGACAACATTAGCGAGAGCCGCTGGTATTTTAACGCCTGGTCCTGGGTTATGTACCGGTCGAACTCCCGGGTGGCGGTCCGGTTAGCAACAAAAGCTACCGTACCTATTGCAACCGCCACGATAAGGATGAACCCCACAAGCAACTTCCAGCGAATGCTGTAAATCATGTTTCGCTACCTCCTTCTTTCCCTCTGGAATCGAACTTATAACCCATACCGAAGACGGTCTTTATATAACTGGGATCCTGGGGATCCGGTTCGATCTTGTCCCTCAGGTGTTTGATATGCACATCGATTGTCCTCTCGAAGCTTTCGTACCCGAAGCCCAGGGCGGCATGGATAAGCTGAGTTCTCGAAAATACCTTGTCCGGTTCTTTGACCAGGGCCGCCAGTATTTTGAACTCAGTCGGGGTAATGTCTACAGGTTCGTTGTCCAGTAGGACCTCTTTTCTCGAAAAATTGACGGTAAGGTCCCCGTAAGTGAGTTCTTTTGGCTGATCTTCATTCTCGACTCTCCTGAGCGAGGCTCTGATCCTGGCCAGTAGTTCTCCCGGATTAAACGGCTTCGTCACGTAATCGTCCGCTCCAAGATCGAGACCTTTTATCTTTTCTTCATCGGCCGTTTTCGCGGTAAGCATAACTATGGGTACTTCCGAATCGCGCCTCATCCTTTTACATACGTTGTAACCGTCCATCTCCGGTAGCATGAGATCCAGGACGACCAGGTCAAACTCACGCTTTCTAAATAACTGGAGAGCTTCTTTCCCGTTGTAGGCTCCCGTGACGGAGTACCCGTCTTTTTCAAGATAATCTTCGAGGAAATCCACGAGCTCTTTATCGTCGTCGACAACCAGTATTTTCTTGTCCATATAGATAACTTATTAATGAAATGTTAAGAATTTGTTAAAAGTTACGACAGCCCCAACCCTCGCCTCTGGAGGCTATAATACACTAAATCCAAAATGAGCCTTATAAACTCTTTGGCTTTGCATGGAGCCTTGTTTCGGCCAACAGACACACTGGTAAAAGAACGAACCCTAGTAAGATCATTTACAGTTGGCGAAACCGGCGAGTTTGATAATTTCAGTTTATCATAGTATAGTAATTTTAGCCTAAGTAAGGATTTCTTACTCGATTCAACAAATAAATAGGAGGGTAATCATGACCACTACCGCAACCCTCACCAGCAAGGGACAGATAACCATACCCAAGGAGATTCGTGAGAAACTGGAACTGAAAAAAGGTGACAAGCTAGCACTCATAGAAAGAGATGGCAACGTAATTTTACGCAAGGTGTCCCTCGAAGAAATTCGACAAAAGGCTCTGGAAAACTACGAGTCGGGGAATACTCTTTCCCATGAGGAAGTTTTTGAGAATCTCAAATGAGTTGGGAGCTTTGATATGATCCGGACGTTAAGGAATACCTACTAGTAAAATCTCATTTAATTATCACTCTAAAAGTTTTTATGAAGTGCATCCCGGGGAGCAAAATAGGTTCTTTTTCTTCACAAAGACACTCAACTTTTTTAGATAATCGTTATATCTTTACGTCAACTCTTCTGCCGAAATAAACGAGGGTTCTCACCTTTTGACTTTACTGGAGTAAACTGGTTTTGATTTAGCACACTCTTCTCCCGATATTTCCTTAATAAGAAGAGTAGCTTTTTTAAGTATTAAATTTACTTATCCTTTTTAGCCACGTATTCATATTTTACTTTCCCTAATATATTGCGAAAAACGGACAAAATCATTATTAATACACTCACTCCCATAATAATTAATAGTGGCCACCAAAAGGGGAAAAGCCCCTGTCTTTCTTGAAGGGGGCAATTTTTCAGAGTATTCAATTCATTTCGACTTATATCTTTGAACTTTCCGTCTACTTTAGGACATATCTTCTGGCTTGCAGAATAGAAAATATTTAAAGAGAAGTAATTCTTTTTGTTTAATACATCAAATTCGACTACCAATTTATCTTTTTCTTTTATTAATCTGCGTTTTACTTTAACCCCAGTTGGATTTCTATTGACGCTCGCTCCTAACAATTCTGACTTAGCTTTACTAAAAGAGAACCTTATTGGTTGAGAAACGTTTTTATTTCCAGCTATACCATTCATACCCTTAGTACCGACATTGGAAATCCTGACTGTAATTATTCTAAGATTAGGGAATTTTTCCCCTTTATATAATAAAGATACATCAGGCTGATCATTGGAAGTGAGGAGCACTTGACCTGTTGCCTTAATCTCAATGTGTTTTCCAGTTGTTCTGAGTCGACCAGAAGTCCACATTCCAATCAATAAGGTAACAATACTCCCTAAAAGAAAATAAAATGCCCCCCAAAAAATTTGACTTCTATTGTCGAGAAAACTTTTTATCTTCGGGGAAATTGTTAGTTTCAATGTGAATTAAACAGGCTTAACAATAAGAATTTAGACAAATTTTAGAATTTTATCAAAACACCCAATTAATTTTTATAATAAAACTTTTCATGTTATATCGCAATTTCATGGGAAGAGTGGGTGCGTATTTTTTTCGCATCACCCCCTATACTAAGAAGCTAAAATAAAATTCTCGAATCCGGGAGAATTACTGCTTAAATAAAAATCCTGCTGATTTATCTAAGTCAAAATACATTACGACCAAAACCATTTTTAATCCAAAATCAGTACAAAAGTTTGTATGAAGTGCACGCCGGGGAGCTAGATTGCTTAACCTATTCGTTCTTACCTAGTGAACTAAGAAAACTCATTTTCGACTTTACCAATGGGTTCACGATAATTTCTTCTATGAACTTGGAAAGGAATTGTTTCTGCTCAAAGAAGCTACCTTTGGTAAGTAATTTGTGTAGGTCATCTACCTCTCCTTTTATTTCTTCTTCACTTATTGGTTCTACCTCGGTTGATTCTATCTTCAGTAGTGCAAAAAAAGTTGTGTATTCCCAACTTCAGGGGTCTCCTCCCGGGTTGACTGATCTGATTTGTTTCGGTTCGTCCCGTAACGCTCTTCAAACATTTCCTCTAATTGGTCTCGTGCTTTTTAAAGCCACGTATCCTTATCTTGGTCCAGTCCTCGGACTGTTCTTTGTTTGGTAGATAGAATAACTTCTTGGCTGCCTTTGGGTTTCATGTTGCATCTAACCCCTCTCTGAAGTCATAGCATACTCTGAACGAGCTATTGAGTCGGCTTTGATTTGCTTGGCCTATCAAAGTTGCCGTCAAATTGAAAACATGGGGAAGCCGTCAATTCAATATTTGGGGTAAAATAGAAAGCCAGGTGGTCAACCGACCACCTGGCTATGGAGCTTTGCTTTAACTGATCTGCAACTATTTAGTTTTTACGTCGTCCACCATTCCGACTGCCTCTTTCCTCGTCATCCCCGGCCTGTCTTCCGTGCGGACCGCCTCCATCACATGTCCCGTCATTTGCCCGACCGGCTCCCGGTCCGTAACCGGTGCCGTCTTCAGGCTGTAAGGCGGAGCCAGTGCCGTCAGCTGCGCCGTACTGGTTACCGTCCCTATTTTGTGCCTTGCCCGGAGACGATCTCTGACTTTTCCCCTTCTCGGCACCCTGGTTGGAGTAGCCAAACGGGAAGGTCGAAGCCCTCTCTTTGAAGGTGTTTGCCAGCTCTTCGCTTATCGCCCCTTCCGCCGCTAGCTTGTCCGCGGCTTCCGCTTTCGTTTCTACCATCGTTGTCTTCAATTTTTCGACGTCCATATCCGCCACTTCGGCAACCAGAATTTCCAGGTAGTTGTCACCTATCGGCCTTTCATCCTCGGCTACTGCCTGGTTCATCGCTTTATCCATCAGCGCATCCAGATTCTCCGTTTCCAGCCCCAGCTTCGGTGCCAAAAGGTCGATGTAAGTCTCTTTCAAGATCCTTTCTCCTTCAGAACCGAACCCGTTACCGGCAAACCCGACAAAACTAGTGACCATAAGGCCTAAAACCAATACCAGTGAAAGTACGCTCGTGATTTTGAAGTTTTTTGATAACATTTTGTTTCACCTCTTATGTTAATTCAGGGAAAGTATATACCGGGAATGTGTCGAACCGATGTGTTAACTGTGAAGATTATGTGTGGTTTTGAATCTCTTACTTTTTAACTGAGGGAAGATTGGAATTAATTCTTTGGAAGGGAGAAACTTACGGTGGTTCCATTTCCTGGTTCGGAGTTGATCCAGATCTCTCCGCCGTGGGCCCGGACTAACTCCTTGGCTATCGATAGACCCAGACCGGATCCACCTTCGCCGGAACGAGAGCTGTCCACCCGGTAAAATCGGTCGAAAACATGTTCCAGCTTATCCTCCGGGATTCCTTCCCCGGTATCGGTAATTTTCATAACTATATCTTCAGGTTGTTCCTCCAGACTTATCCGAACTTCTCCGGATTCGGTATGACTGATCGCGTTCTTTACTAAGTTGTTGATTACCTGCAATATCCTGTCTGCGTCAAGCTCTGTCTCGGGCACAGCTTCTGGTAAATCAGTCTTTAGTTCTACGTCGCTTTCGGCAGTGAGATCGCTCAACTTGTTGGTTGACTTCCTAATAAGCTCGGCGAGGTCCACAGGCTCCCTGTTTAATTCAAGTTCGCCGGCCTCGGCAAGCGTCAGCTCGCGCAGGTCCTCAATCAGTCGATTGAGCAAATTTATATCTTCCTGAATTTCCTCCAGTTTTTCGTCGGTCGGCTCGTAAACTCCCTCCCTGATTGCCTCCACTTCGCCGTTTAAAACAGTCAACGGGGTTCGCAATTCATGTGCGATATCTCCGATCATCCGACGTCTAATTTCTTCCGACTCCTGCAGGCTGCTCGTCATCCTGTTAAACGACTCGGCTAGTTCTCCTAGCTCGTCATTCGAATCCACGGAAACTCGGTGGTCCAGTTTACCCTGGGAGACCTCCCTGGTGGCCCGGGTCAGCTTGTTCAAAGGCCTGGTCAGCTGTTTGATCAGCAGCCAACCGAGCAAAAGCGCGACGGCAAGGCCGACAGCCCCCGCATAAATTATCCTCCTGTTTACCGATTCCAGGAATTGCCGCTCCGACTGGTCCAGTTCGGCGGCCAGGAGCGGTCCGGCAAGCAACGTTCCTATCTTTTTGCCATCCAGCTCAAGTGATATGCCCTGAGAGAGCAAATCGCCGGGTATTTTCTTTCCGACCATCTCCCCGTCGTAGGACGCAATAATTCGTCCGTCAGGTCCGACCAGAGCTACGTGGCGTGCGCCGCTGGCCGGAGAACTGGCCGAACTTCCCGGGCCTTTTCCGTTACCTCCTACATTGGATCCAACTCTATCCTTGAATACCGAATCCGCTCCGTTCCAGGAACCGTTAGTACGGTAGTAACTCAGTAGCGTTTCCCTGGTTCCCCGTAGCTGGTTACTCCGACCGCGGACGACGTAATCCCGAAACTCGCTCTGGGTAGTTCGGTTTACGACGTAGTAGAGGGAACCAAGAATTACGATAACTATTAGGAAAAGTGATAAAACCAGTTTGAAACGAAAGGAACTAAAGAGGTTTTTCATGTCTCCTCGCCATTATCCTTTCGAAACCGGTAGCCAACCCCGTGGACGGTTTCGATAAACCGGGGTCGCTCGTCCGGACCGGACAGTTTTTTTCGCAGGTTTTTTACATGAGTATCTATCTTCCGTTTTACGTTTTCGCCGGGAAAGTGACCGATCTCTTCCAGCAAGCTTTTTCTCGTAAAGGCACGGCCGGGTCTCCTAGCCAGGGCGAGAAGCAGGGCAAATTCCGTCGGGGTTAGGTCGACTACCTCGCCCTCGAGTTTTACCTGATGAGTTTCTGGATTGATCGACAGCTCTCCCCGCTTGACCCTATCCTGTTTTTCGAGATCTCCCTCGGAACGGCGCAGAACTGCCTTGATCCGGGCAGCCAGTTCCCTAAGACTGAACGGTTTGGTCACGTAGTCATCGGCACCGATCTCCAGCCCGGTTACTCGGTCAGCTTCTTCCGTCTTTGCCGTCAACATGATGATTGGGACCTGAGACTCCTTCCTTATCTCTTTCGCCACCTCCAGGCCGTCCTTTTTCGGCAACATCAGGTCCAGAATTATCAGAGCAGGTTCCTGGCGCTCAAAGGCCACAAGACCTTCTTCCCCGTCTCGGGCGTCGATGACTTTATAACCTTCTTTTTCCAGGTAATCCCTGATCAACCTTACTATTCTGCCCTCGTCCTCGATCACGAGTACTTTCTGCATACTTGTTTCCTCCGATTATCTTCTTCGTGCGTCCTGATGATTTCAAACTTAGGTATTCTAGTTATATAGGACTTTTACTAACCTCTCAATTATTGATCAGAAATCCTTAGTACGACGTTGCGGCATTCGGGCTTTACTTGCTGTAAAGAGATAAGCCGAGCAGAGTATCCACCCGGCCATTAGCAAGATAAGCAGTTAGTCCGGAGAGCAATTAGTTCCTGCCATCTTTCCGGTTATTTTCCCGGTTCAATTGTCCATGGGGGCCCTTTCCGTTACGGTTTTCGTCGTTCATAGTTCCTTTATTACGGTCCTTCATTGGTCCCCGATTCTCTCCGGATTTCTCACCGCGGCCCACGTTCTGGTTGCCACCAGAAAGTACCCGTTGAAAAGCTTCAAGGTGGTTTTGTGATCCATTCTTCAACCTGATACAGGTGTCTTCAATATCCTCCGGGAGGTCCTGACTGAGGAACTGCTCGTACATCGCTATGTTGTCTATCTCAGCCTTAACGCCCGTCTCTAAGGCCGAATCGATGCTATTAGGCAATACCGTGTGTTCGAACGCGTTATCCGCTGGCAGTTCAACTCCGTATTTTGCGAACAGCGACGTCAGCATTGCGATGTGAGTCTCTTCAGCCTTGACTATGTTCGTAAATGGCCTTCCTCTATCCATCTCCTCGATTATTAGTTCGTACTCAGCACGTGCCTTGTACTCGTCCTCTATCGCGTAGTTCAACATCTCTTCGATCGTGTAGGTTTGCTCCGCGTTTACGTTTTCTGCCCCGTATTGGTCCTCCCCCGCGAGGGCCATCGTGCCGAATGAGCTACCGACTAATAGCAGACCAATAATCAGGCTAAAAAACAATGCTGTTGTTTTGTTATTAATTAGACTTTGTTTCATTTTCTCCACCTCCAGTGGAGGATTATTTTTCTAATACCTAATTGACATAAATATACTCCCCGTTTGTGGGAAACCTGTGAACGAGATGTGTAGATTTTGTGTGGAATGGAGTCGTTTTGATTGATGGATAAAGTCTCGAGTAATTAGGAAAGTAAAGAGAAAGGAGAATTTTCCAGACACGTAGAGACGAACCAGTTTGAAAATTACCACTCTTTGGTCCAGTATAAGGGTAGAATAAAAGTCGAAGGTAAAACCTTCTTAATCCATTTAGTTTTGCGTTTAGGAGCAACAATCCTGGCCGCCCAACTGTTCCCTGGAGAGCTTTATGACTATACATAATCTCCAGAAGCTTTTTGAGCCGAACTCGGTAGCAGTGATAGGAGCTAGTAGTTCCGAAAGGTCCGTTGGCGCCACTTTGTTGCGAAACGTCCTTCAGGGATTTCAGGGTCGAGTCTTTGCGGTTAACCCGAATAGGGATTCAGTGCTGGGGCGGACGAGTTATCCGGACGTAGGAGCTATCCCGGAGCCAATAGACGTAGCGATCATCGCCACCCCCGCTTCTACCGTTCCTTCTATAGTGGAGGAATGCGGGAAGGCGGGAATTAGCGCTGTAATAATAATATCCGCTGGATTTAGCGAAGCCGGTATTCAAGGGGAAAAATTACAAGAAAAAATCGAAGCCGGGAGAAAAAAGTACGGCATGAGAATTTTGGGGCCGAACTGTCTGGGCTTTATCAGGCCTCCCGCCCGGTTAAACTTGAGCTTTGCTCGAGAGGTTCCTTCGCCAGGAGGAGTAGCCTTTATTTCCCAGAGCGGGGCAATGGGGTCAAGCCTGATCGATTGGGCTACTGAGTCCCGGATAGGATTTAGCGCCTTCGTCTCCATCGGTAATACGCTCGATATTGGTTTCGCCGACCTGATCGACTACTACGGTCAAGATCCTTCCACCAAAAGTATTATTCTTTATCTGGAAACTCTGGAGGATCCCGAAGCGTTCATCAGAGCAGCCAGGCCCTTTGCCCGGAGGAAGCCTATAATTTGTCTTAAAGGGGGTAGGCACCCTCAAAGCCAGTCCCTGGTCTCCTCCCACATAGGGCTTAGCCCCCGGCGGAATGAAGTATACGATGCATTATTCAAGCGAGTGGGCATAACTCGAGTTAGGACTTTAGAAGATCTATTTGCTTGTTCGGAAATCCTCGCTCACGAACCCCTCCCCGAGGGTCCGAATCTGGCAGTGGTTACCAACGCAAACGGTCCCGCCATATTGGCTCTGGACACCCTGCTGGACCAAGGTGGGCGAGTCGCGACTTTCCACAAAGAAACCCGGCAAAAGCTTGGCAAGTTATTACCCCCTCAAGCCAACCCGGGCAATCCTTTAGATGTCTTAGGAGATGCGGGTAGTACCAGGTACGAAAAATGTGGCAGGGTAGTTTCAGAGGACGGGGACGTCGATGCCCTGCTCGTCATCTACTGCCCACAAGGGGAGGCCCCGGCGACGGATGCCGCTGAAGCGGTGGTGGAAGTGGTAGAAGATACGGAAAAACCAGTGCTCACGGCCTGGATCGGAGGGAAAGAAGCTCGGGAGGGCCGAAAAAAACTTCGGGATAACGGTATAGTCACCTGTACGGCACCGGAACAAGCGGCTAAAGCTTATCTTTATCTCTATCAGTACGTTCGAAATTTGGAGATGCTTTATCAGACGCCCGAGCAATTGGAATTCAGCCCAACCGCTTACTCTATCCCCAAACACATTAAGAAGGACATTGAGGAGGGGATAACTAAGTTGTCCGAAACGGAAACTCGAAAACTTCTTCGGGCTTACGATATAAATCCCCTTGACCAGAAGTCGATCTGCTCCGTTTCGGAGGCAAAAGAGTTCGCTTCCACGGCTGGGTTTCCCCTCACCTTGAAAGGAGACAGAGGGTGGAAGCTAACGGTTAACACTTGGGACCAACTTGAATCCGCTCTCTCCAGAATGGTTGGTAGCGGTTCTCACCAAAATAACCAACTACTCGTCCGGGAGAAAGTCCCGGAGGGGTCTTCGATTATCCGTCTCAACTCTTACAGGGACAGTCTATTTGGTTCCCTAATTATGGTAAATCCAACAAGGGAAAACTACGACGTAAAGGTTAGCAATATCGTAGGTTTTCCACCTTTAAACCAGGTACTGGCCCGCCGTCTGCTGGAGGAGGCAGGGATCGAGCGCCTTCTCAAAAATCTTTACAGGGACCCTCCACACCTAATACGAGAACTCGAGAGGACGCTGGCTTCATTTTCACAGTTACTGATAGATTATCCCGAGATTGTCGAGATAAATATTCCTCGCCTGGTCCTCGCGGAGGAGAAACTGAGGGCTCTGGGGACCGAAGTAACTTTAGGACCGGCTAAAGCGGAAAAAGACGAAAGGCCGCACTCCCACATGATCATTAGCCCTTAT
The DNA here is from genome assembly GCA_021735245.1 of Candidatus Bipolaricaulota bacterium. Classification (GTDB taxonomy): domain Bacteria; phylum Bipolaricaulota; class Bipolaricaulia; order M55B111; family M55B111; genus JAGXLP01. The sequence continues at coordinate 49,330 of JAIPHJ010000008.1, read as the reverse complement.
CCTGAGCGTTATGTAAGTGAAGCCGAGTTAAAGGATGGCCGATCTGTAACTATACGTCCAATTCGTCCCGAGGACGAACCCCTGGAAGTAGAACTCTTTGACACCTTTTCCGAGAGGACCTGGAGAGAGCGATTTTTCTCCTCTCCCCAGGCGGTAACTCATAGAAAGATGAGCACCTTCACCAATATCGACTATCGCCGCGAAATGGCTATAGTGGGAATATTGAAAGAAGGGGGCGAAGAGAAGATGATGGGGATGGCCCGATTAATAGTTGACCCCACCGGAGAAAAAGGAGAGTACGCTATTGTGGTTGGCGATCCCTGGCAGGGTTTGGGGTTGGGCAGGGAGTTAACGGAGGCGCTTGTCGAGTGGGCCCAGGATATGGACCTATATAGCATTTACGAATTTGTTCGTGTCGAAAACAAACGGATGATTAATTTTAGCAAACATATGGGGTTCCGGGTAGTGGGCCAAAGTGAAGATATGATAAAAATGAATTATCCATTATAGGTCCGGCCACGTTTTGAGAATTACGGACTTTACCCGGAACAGTCACGCTTTTCCCTTGCTTTGGGGATAATCCGAGGATCGCCGAAAGGTCCACTATCCAGGTGGTTGGCTCCAGCTCGAGATAATACGTACTTGTCCCGTTATCCCCATTTCTGCCGCTGGGTCCTATACTTACGGCTGGGGCTATTCTTTGCCCGGGTAAATTTGATCAGAACCTGGTCCATTTATATAATCCTAACTGGACCCCGTTTGCCTGTACTTGTTTTCTTCCACCGGCCAGATTTTGACGAGTAAGGGGGTGAAAAATGCCGGAATTGAATGTAGAATGCCCCCACTGCGGGGAAGAGACAGGCACCAGCAAGGTCGTCGAGAGCAAAAAGTTCTTCCGAGCTATCCGAATCCAGGAAGCCACCACCAATTGCGAAAATTGCGGAAAAACCATCACCTGGGGTGAAAAGGACGTTATCAACGAAGATGACCTTGGTTAGGATTTTGCCTCCCCTGTCCTTTTTCAGTCGTCTGGGCTAACAGAAGTTGATCTATTAGGGGATAGGTGGGCCTGGACCCGAAATGCGAATTTCTCGAGTTCGATTCCGGAGAGAACCAGGCATGAGAGATATTGAAAGGAGAGAATTCCTTTCTGTTCAGGGCGAGGTTGCCATCGGGAACCATACTATACCCTGACTCTATATGGACTCACACGATGTAATTTTCTGCAGGCCCAGAGCTGTATTTTATGTTCTTTTAAGAAATGGTTTACACCTCAGCGTTGGGCTAAAGTAAGTTTCAATAAGGTTTTTCCTTTACATAAAACGCCTGGATACTTCTGCCTAATGGTGGGAGTACGTCCTTTCAGGAACCTCTTGATTGGTTTTTTCGTAATTCCTCCCATACGGCACAGTAGCCTTAAATTGATTTTTCACTTTTTATGTCGAAAATGGTTGTAAGGAGGGAATAACGATGAGAAAAAATACAGTGATTTTTTTACTCACTCTCTCATTCCTTATGGTCCTGGGGGCGGGCTCTGTGGCGGCCAAAACACTTGACAAAGCAAGTCCAAAGTTAGCCAACCGGGTTGAAGGTTCTCTTCTTTCTAAAGAAGGTATTCTAAAAGAAAACCAGGTCATTTTATGGACTCCTTCGAAAAGCATCACGAGCAGAAGAACGAAAGCAGTGGCCTGGGCAATTCCTTCGGATCTTTCCCATGAAGAACTGTCCAGCAGAGAAGAACTGCCCGAATCGTTCCAAAAAGAAATAGAATCTGTTGGTGTAGTAATTATGGACGAAATGTCAATCTGCAAAAATGTAAAAACGGTGATTTATTCAGCACCGGTAGAGACGAATACGAGAATAGGAATATTCAGTACTTCCGAAGACCTGGATATCGATACGATAAAGGAATCGGTGGTAGCAGCACTTTTGAGCGAGACGGACCAGGATGAAGAACAACTTTCAAAACAGACGAAAGTAGCGGCCTGGTAGAGACCGGGGATCAAATTCCGAATAAGAATGAGAATCTTCAGCAAAAGCTTTATAAAAAAGTGGTTGAATTACCTCTGGCAAAGCGCGGGGGCGGGGCTATCGATCCTGCTGTTGATAACCTTCACCCGAATGGTCGGTCTGGTGCTGATAGCTGCCGCCGGGTCGACCGCATTTACGGTTTTCGGCCTACCCCACAATAGAACGGCCAGAACCAGGAATATAATTGGCGGGGGCGTGATAGCGGCTCTAGTCGGTTTTGCCTGCTCGTATCTTGGTCCCCTCTGGGTGGCCGGGGGAGTAGCTGTGGGGTCGGCCTCGTTCTTCATGGTTCTCTTCGACGCCGAACATCCCCCGGCGGCGGGAGCCGCTCTGGGTCTGGCGATATCCGCAAGTTTTCCCGAAGTGGCTTTCGTGATCGTCAGTGCCCTGACCTTTGCTCTGATCAGGTTCACCCTGCTTCCTTACCTGAAGGATCTATACTAGGTTGTCCGGGTCGAACATTTGTTATAGGGATCACTTTGAATTACCACCGGATATTTTCTAAAAGCCCAGTTAACGGTAGATAAGGCCAGCTGTATTTGAGCAAAGGAAAGGTTTAACCTCCCAATTGTGAATACATTAACCTTGACATCGCTAATTGTTTGGCTTATTTTCTATGCAAGGATGTGCAATAATGCATCGATTATTCAAAGTACTCGGCTCCGAGCAGAGATTGAAGTTGCTCAAACACCTGCTTCAGGTAGATGAGCCAACCTGCTATTGCGAACTGGAGGGAGTTATCGACAGGGACAGGTCCGTCATTTACAGGCACCTGAAAAAACTGGAAGAAGTCGGCTTACTGAAGACCAAACGCGTGGGCAAGCGGGTCGAGTGCGAAGTCCGAGACAGGGAAAAGGTAAACAACTTGCTGGAGTTAGCAACAGAACTAACACAAAACGAGGTGAACCAAAGTGAAAGTTGAAATACTTGGAAGCAGCGGATGTTCAACGTGCGAAAGCTTAAAACATGACGTCGAAAGGATTGTCGAGGAAATGGGGAAGGAAGACGAAATTGACGTAGTAAAGGTAGAAGATCCCGCCAGGTTTGCCAGCTACGGAGTAATGAGCACCCCGGCCCTGGTGGCAGACGGCGAGGTGGAGTTCAAAGGTACCGTGCCCTCTTCTCAGGAAATTCGAGAGGTACTTTCCTAAAGAAGGCCAGGAAGCTATATGTTCGAATATATCGCGGTTCAGTTAGTTCATTTAACCGGTCTAACCGGGAGGTTAGCGTCTTCGCTGGAGTTTTGGATCTACGATACGCTGAAGATTACCGTCATCCTGCTCGGAGTTGTCTTTTCGGTTAGTTACCTCAGGACGTACCTTCCGCCGGAAAAGATCAGGGACTTCCTGAAGGGCAAGAAGGCCCTGGTCGGTTACGTGCTGGCCGCAGGGTTGGGAGTTATTTCACCCTTCTGTTCCTGCTCCACAGTCCCCCTCTTTCTCGGTTTCGTCGGAGCCGGGGTACCGTTCGGCATGACCATAACGTTTCTTACCGTCTCCCCTATGGTAAATACCGCCGCGGTCTTCGTACTTTTCGGAACCTTCGGCTGGGGACTGACGCTAGCCTACTTACTTGGAGGCCTGACGGTCGGGATTATCGGCGGTAGCGGCCTGAAAGTGCTGGGGTTCGAACGGTACGTGGTGGACTTCGACTTCTCGGCCAACGGGGACGAACCTGGTGACTCAACCAAATCCGCCAGAAAGCGCCTTCGGGAGGCGTACGTGGACGCGAAAGAAATAGTCGGCCGAATCTTTCCCTACGTGGTAATAGGAGTCGGGATGGGAGCGGCGATACACGGCTTCCTGCCGGAAGATTTCATTCAAAACACGCTTCAGGGGGCGTTCGCCGTTCCGGCGGCCACCGCTCTGGGGATTCCAATCTACACCAATATAATGGGCGTGATACCCGTGGCGGAGAGTTTGATCAGCAAAGGACTGCCGGTTGGAACGTCCATCGCGTTCATGATGTCGGTAGCGGCATTGTCGGTACCACAGTTCGTCCTGCTCAAACAGGTAATGAAGAGAAACCTGCTTATCGCCTACGGAAGCATCATCGGAGTTGGTATTATGGTACTCGGGTTCGTGTTCAATCTGGTTTTTTGAATCCCCGGAGTTAAGCCGGGATGATTGGATAGGGAAAAACCGTTTCAAAGAGAACCTGAAAAACAAAAAGACCTAAATGTTGAGACTATCCAGCGTGAAACGTTTTGAAGATTTGCGGTTTCCCGTGAAAGCAGCAATTCGGAGGTTTAGAACCGGTATATGAATAATCGACTGAAGGTTTCCGGATTAGTTCTAACATTAATCCTGTTATCTCTATTTTCCCTTTCTGTCGGTGCAACCAACGACGAGACGGTTATCTACTTTTTTAAGATGGAGGGTTGTCCGCGTTGTGCCGAAGAGGAGGACTTTCTCGAAAAGTTACAGAACAGGCACCCATCGCTCGAAGTGGAAAAAAAAGAAATCCGCGACAGTGAAGAAAACCTGAAACTATTAAAGGAAATGGGGGAAGAGTACGGACAAGAAATACGAACGGTCCCGGCTACCTTCATAGGAGGAGACGTCTGGGTTGGGTTCACGAAGAAAATTGAGAACCAAATAGAGGAAAAGGTCAAGTACTGTACCGAAAACCGCTGTGTGAACCCGATGTTAAAGCTCAAAGGAGAAGCCGCGGCGCCGGAAACGCCGACCAGCACGAAAGAAGAGACCATAAATTTGCCTTTCGTCGGGACGGTCGACCTTTCCTCGATGTCCGCATTCATGTCAACGGCATTGATAGCGTTTGTCGACGGGTTTAACCCCTGTTCACTTTGGGTCCTTACCTTCCTGCTGGGATTGTTAATTTACACTAAGTCCCGAAAGAAAATAGTCATCGTCGGGTTGACCTTCCTCGCGGTCACTGCATCCGCCTACGGGCTATTCATTCTCGGCCTGTTCAGCGCTTTCCAGTACATCGGTCAACTGCTATGGATCCGGGTCCTCGTAGCAGTCATAGCTTTCTCGTTCGGACTGGTCAACATAAAGGACTACTTCTGGTTCAAAGAAGGAATTTCTTTCACCATTCCCGAGAGTGTAAAACCCAAAATAGCCGATAAATTCCGGAACTTGACCCAGAAGAGTCACTCCCTACCTGCACTGGTCGGGGCCACTGTTCTTATGGCCCTGGGGATTACCCTGGCGGAGTTACCCTGCACCGCCGGCTTCCCGGTGGTCTGGACCGGCATTCTTAATACCCAGGGGGTTTCGGGGGCGACTTTTGGAATTCTTTTCCTCATCTATATGGTTATCTACCTGCTGGACGAGCTACTGGTATTCGGGACGGTCAGCATTACTCTACAGTCGAGCAAGCTTCAGGAAGAACACGGCAGGGCCTTAAAGCTGGTCGGCGGTACGCTGATGTTGACCCTGGCAGTTAGTTTCCTGTTCGCCCCGGAGCTGATGAATAGCCTGATGGGAACGTTGATCGTCTTCGGAGCAGCACTGTCTGGCTCTCTCTTATTGGTTTTGATTAGAAAGAAGGTCCTTCCCATGTTTGAAGTCAAGTAAAGGCTCAGAAAACTTTTTACTTATCCGAGCTCTCGATAAGGTCAAAAATTCAAGGAGTGTTTCATGACCGAAGAAAAACATTGTGTGGCTTTTATATGCGTTCAGAATGCCGGTAGAAGTCAGATGGCAGCCGCTTTCGCCCGACAAAAAGTAAAAGAAAAGGATCTCCCGGTAAAAATCATTTCCGGGGGTACGGACCCCGCCGAGGCCATTCACGACGTGGTGGTGAAAGCGATGAAAGAAAAGGGGTTCGATCTTTCCTCGAACGAGCCGTCATTTGCCGAACCGGGGGAGCTGGATGACTGTAATTACGTTATTACTATGGGATGCTCGGCCAGGGGAGTCTGTCCCGCCACCTGGGATGGGACGGATATGGAATGGGATCTCGACGACCCGGCAGAAGCAGGGATAGAGAAGGTCCGTGAGATAAGAGACGAGATAGAACAGAGGGTCGATTCTCTGCTGGAAGAGATAGCTTAAGAAGGGATATTTAAGGGAATCGCGACACCGGAGGTTAATAAAAAGCTTCGAGTGCTGCTGACCCCCCGGATCACCTGCGTTGAACCTGTTGAAAAGTTCTCTTCTTATCTATAATATGTAGGAAAGTACATACTTACATAAAGGGTGTCAAACTTGAACCTGGCGGAAACGGAGGAATTGCTCCAGTCGCTATCGAACGAAACTAGATTGAGGCTGCTGAATCTATTGCTAACTTCCGAGGAAGAGCCCTGTGTCTGCGAACTCGAAGACGCGCTGCAACTTCCTGAGTATACGGTCTCCCGACACCTCAACAGGCTCAAACGGATCGGCCTCGTCGATAGTAGAAAGGACGGAGTATGGTCTTATTACAGCCTCTCCTACGACGCGGGATCCGGCGCTCAGGCTATACTGGAAACGATTGGTGAAGTCCTGGACGGTGAAACTTTTAGAGAGGACGAAAAGCGCCTGCGAGAAAGAATTTACCGCAGAGAAAACGGAAAATGCGTCACGGGACATCCGGACGACGAAGGCGACGAATAGACTTTTGTAAGTAATTACAGGTGGTGTTTTTCGCGTGAAAGAACAAAAGAACGACAATTCAGTCAAGGAAGACGCCGAAGGGCTGGGCAGAGAACTGACCTTCTTCGAAAAATATCTCTCGGTCTGGGTGGCTATATGCATAGGGCTCGGTGTGATGGTCGGCAGGTACGTTCCGGTAATCCCGAACGTTCTGGGCGAAATTCAGTACGCCCGGGTTAACATACCGGTTGCAGTACTCATCTGGTTCATGATATATCCGATGATGGTCGAGATCGACTTCCAGAGCGTTCTGGACGTAAGGAAGAAACCTAAGGGTTTGCTCGTAACCTGGACCTCGAACTGGCTGATAAAGCCGTTCGTGATGTATTTCCTGTTCTGGTTGTTTATGACTAAACTGTTTTCCCCATTTATATCGTCCGTCCTCCAGGACCAGTATATAGCCGGCGCAGTACTTCTGGGATCCGCTCCCTGTACGGCGATGGTATTCGTCTGGAGTTACCTTTCCGACGGTGACCCTGCTTATACGCTGGTCCAGGTAGCTACCAACGACGTGATCCTGCTGTTTGCTTACGTACCTCTGGTCACTTTCCTCCTGGGTATCGGAGGTATAACGGTCCCGTACGATACCTTAATACTTTCGGTGGTGTTGTTCGTGGTCATCCCTCTGATCGCCGGTTACCTCTCGAGGAATTACCTTATAGGCAAGTACGGTGAGTCCTGGTTCGAAGACGTTTTTCTGGAGAAAATAGATACCTTCCCGACGGCCGGCTTGTTGCTTACCCTGATACTACTCTTCTCTTTCCAAGGTGATAAGATAATTAACAACCCGCTGCATATTTTACTGATTGCAATTCCGCTGGTGCTCTTCACATTTACTATATTCTCTATTGCTTACGGGTGGTCCTACCTCTGGAACCTGGATCACGATATCGCGGCACCAGCTTCCATGATCGGGGCCAGCAACTTCTTCGAACTGGCGGTGGCAGTAGCCATCTCCGTTTTCGGAGTCGCTTCCGGAGCGGCCCTGGCCACGGTCGTCGGCGTGCTCGTCGAGGTGCCGGTCATGTTGACCCTGGTCTTCATCGCCAACAAAACCAGGAAGTTCTTTCCTCGATACCTGAAAGGCGGTAGTTGATTCTAAGGGGTTCTAATCCGATTCGGTGCGTTTTTCCCATTCCTCGCGGGTAATTATGTCGGCGGGTGATTGCAGGTGGTCTACTGCCAACTTTCCGTTTAAATGATCAATTTCGTGCTGGAATAATTCGGCTTCTTCCAGCTCTGCCTGCACCTCTCGGTTAGCGCCTTCTCCGTTTAGATATTTAACGGTTACGTTTTTGCTCCTGGGAATTTGCACGAAGAAAGCCAGGTTGAAGCTGAAACAACTGTCCCACACCTGGAACTTCTCCGAGCTTTCTGCAACTATTCGGGGGTTTATCATATAAAAGGATTCACCGTCATAATTGTAATATATGATCTGCTTTAGATGGCCAATCTGAGGGGCAGCGAGAGCCCGGCCCATTCCGTACTGGTCCTGGAGGTCGGTGAGAGTATCGTGTAAATCCTTTTTAATTTTTTCAACGCTGCTTTTGGAAATATCGGAAACGGGTTCCGACTCCTGCCGCAACTTCTCGTCGCCCAATAAAAGGAGTTCCTTGAGTGCCATCTCCACCACCCCGAATTGATTAATTACAGTTACTGGACGTTTCCCGAAGTTAAATTGGCTGCGAACTTCCTTTCCATTACACTTCACAGAGTAACGGTTACCCTGGGAAGAGACAAATGTTTTAACTACCCTTTAAATTTGAATCTATAAGAAGGAGGTAAAATTATGAACAGGGAAAAAGATTCGTCTCCCTTCGATCTGTTCAATTTTGAAGTCTCGCTCCAGGAACTGCTGGGGAGGGCCGTAAGAACCGAACTCGAGGAAGCCGATATCTACCGTAACCTGCTCGAAAAGGACCTTCCCGATGAAACCGCACCCATAATAGAAAGGTTTATAACTCAGGAAGAAAACCACGAGGAAAAGTTGCGGTCCACTTTCGACGATTTCTTTCCCGACGAAGAAATTCCCCTTCCGGAACGTTCTGGGGTAGAGGTTCCGGAAGAGACCTCCGGAGAAACCACTCCCAGGAAGATAATCGAAGAAGCGATAGAGGCAGAGCGGAACGCGGAAAAGTTTTACAGGGAACTGATTGACGAGTTCGAGGACAAGGAGGTCCGCAGGCTGCTGGGTTTTCTGGCTTCAAACGAAAGGGAGCACTACGAGATTCTAAGAGTGGAACTGAATAAACTGAAATAAACCCGGGCAAGTACTTGAATCCGGGGGACCGGAATTTTTTGAATTGATTGCTCTCCCCTTTACTATCGCTCCCCTCTACGAACTACCTGACGTATTTTTTCGAACATTTTTTGTCATTGCAGTTTCTGTCGCTTTTTGCAATGAACATAACAGTGATTATCATTATCGCGAAGAAGGTCTTTTGAACTTATTGATTTCGATGTCGGGTACGCTTGTCAAGAACCCCGCCTCCAGGGGACGGGACCCGTAGAAAATCCCCTTTAAGTAGTTTTTGCGATCTTTCACAAACCAGGTCCCAGCAGTCAACCGATTTAATGCGATCTTTGACTTAAAACTACTCGATGGGAGTATAAATAAGCACTGAAGGGAAAAGGAGTGATAAAATGTTTTCAAGGCATCCGAAAACAAAAACCTTTGTTTTAGTGGCCGTCCTGTTCGTCGGAATTGCGATTATAGCGACGAGCCAAACTTCAACGGCCGTGACTACAAGAGTTAGGGTCAGTAACACGTCATGTAAAGGTCCAGTCGGGATTTCCAAATTCACGTTTCAGCGGGGTGGATTTCCGATAGGCCTCAAGGTGTTCTCTCCTGCCCGGTCAGTCGAGTTGGACCAAACCAGGACCTTCACTTTCGAACTCAATAACAGGCCCACTGCCGTAGCCGTAAGTGGTCGAGACGACAGGGAACGGGAATTCAGCGTTCAAGTCGAAATGGGAGAAAGAGAGGAGTATCGTTGCGGCCAAATTTCCGCATTCTCGGAAGGCGAGCAACCGCCCGAGGAGGACCAACATCCCCAGCCCGGGCAGGGCCGAGCTCGACTTCCTTCGAGGCTGCAGGGTATCTCGCCTGGATCCAGTCCGCAGGAGGTACTAAACCAGCTCAGCAGGAGCGGAGCGGAGCTGGAAATTCAGGGAAGCAGGAACAATCCAAAACTGGGTAACGTAGCTGATCCCATGTTGATAGGTTCACTCGGGAGCGGCTTTACCGCCACGGCTTACTGGATCAACGGCCCCGGTCAATTAAGGGCCGTAGCTACGTGGGATCGACCTTCCTCTCCTATGGTCCTTCTGGTAGTCAGCTCCTCGCTTAATTTCTGCGCTTCCGTTCTCCCTACCGGAGGAGGAATAGAAGTTTCCTGTGACGCTCCCGCCTCTACCGAACCCCTAACTACTATCGGTAACGCTCCCGTGCCGGGCAACACTTTTTTGGTGGTAGTGGTCAAACTAAGCGGTCCCGCACAACAGTACGTTCTAAGTTTGAGCGGCTAAAGTTTTCGAGGCACAAATCTGTCCGGTTAAAAGCCCGGCGGATTACCACCTGCCGGGAAACCGAGGAGGCATAAGGTACTAGTCAGACAACGGTAAAAACTCGCCAAAACTGTAGAAAAGGGTAATAGAGCTGGCCAGATAGTACTAAATCTACCTGGCCAGCCAACAACTCTGCTAGATCTACAGGTAGTGTACATTGTATTTAAATGAATACATGGCTTTTTTCCAATACCTCATGACCCTGTGGAGTCGGAAATACGTTCCCTGCTTGTGATACTTCAGTAACTTAGAGACCTTAGAGATAACTCCCGACGGAATGATCATTCACAAAATCCAGTTAGCGATTCCTGACATCCAGCCCTGACCGGAAAAGCCGGTCAACGGGTCAATATTTAAGCCGCCTTTGTCCCCGCGGTAAGTGGTATCTTGTTTCTTCCGTGGCCTGGAGAGCATCCTTCCCTCGATAGGTTTCCAGTCCTGCTACGGACCTATAGATATTTTAGACTCAAGCTTATGTAATCTACCACTGAACGATTGGGGCAGACTATACCGGAGCAAAGTCAAAGATCACGAGCCAGGTCCCGGAGCTCATCCGGGTGCTGGACCAAATCTCGCCTGTAAAATACCCTTACCCTTTCCCTTCGAACTTACGTGCTAAAACCCCTCGATTCAGATCTGAAAATTTAATCTGGTTCGATGTGCTAATATCCCTAACCAGCTCTGAGTTGATTAACGTAACTAGTTTATTGACTTCTATCTTTATTGTAGTATATTTAAATCATAGTTGTATATATACTGCGTTATTTTCTGAGCAACTGTAGCGTGGGGACTCCGGTTACCACTTTTATGAACCAATTATCCGGGTTTACATACCGACTGGGTTGGAGGGTTGGAACACGTACTACATAATTGCTTATACTTACATTTACTTTAAGGGTTTAATAAACCTTGACCAAAACGGATATCCGAAAATCGGAGACGTACGAAAAAAATAATTAATAGTTGATATTATGCTGATTTTACTACTCCTGGTTGGCGTCTACGTCGGTTGGAACATTGGAGCAAACGATACGGCCAATTGCATGGGAATACCGGTGGGATCCGGCCTAATATCCTACCGTAAGATGGTCTATCTGGTGGCAATATTTGTCGTCCTGGGAGCTTTATTCCAGAGTCACCAGGTTATGGAAACTATCGGGAAGAGCGTAGCAGTAAGCCCCCTCAACATGAAAGCAGTATTTATCGCCATGTTATCCGCCGGCATCTTCGTCACCGCAGCAACATTTTTCAAGGTTCCCGTTTCTACTTCTCAGGCCATCGTTGGCGGTGTTATAGGGGCTGCTCTTGGCATGGGAAGTAAAGTTAATATAGGTCAGGTGGTCACTATAGTAGAAGTCTGGGTATTAAATCCCCCTATGACCGCCCTTATCAGTTTTTTTCTCTATCACCTCCTGGCATTTTTCCTGAAGCGCGTAAGACTGGTGTTTTTATGGGACAGAATATTGAGCTATCTGGTTATAGCTTCCGGAGGCTACGTAGCGTTTTCGCTTGGTGCAAATACAGTAGGGACCTCCGTAGGTCCTCTGGCAGCCCTGGGTATTGATAAGACCTGGCTGGCGTTGCTGGCCGGAGTAGCCGTTTCAGCAGGAACGCTTACTTACGGGAAAAAGGTAACTGAAACAGTAGGCAAGGGAATAACGAGCCTGGACCCCCTTTCGGCTGTGGCGGCCCAGCTATCCGCTGCCGGTGCCGTCAACTTCTTTGCCAGCGTCGGTATTCCCGTTTCCACCTCACAGGCAATCGTGGGAGCAGTAATAGGAGTAGGGTTAGTCAAGGGAGCTAAAACAGTTAGTCTGAGGAAGATAACGAAAATCGTAATAGGCTGGATCGCGTCTCCCACGGCGGCCGCACTATTTGCCTTTGGGCTTTACAAAGGTTTCGAAGTCATCGGTTTTTTCTGACACCAGTAAACTTTTGACCGATCCCCGGAACTACTCCGTGTTTTTCTAACTAGCTGGAACGTGTTAGGTTGCCCCCCGTCACGATTACCCGCTCCGTAAGTCCGGCCGAAGGCGGCTCTTACCGTCGCCGTTCCCCCTGGTGGAGAAGCTCGCTACCCTGCTCACTTCACCCAGTCCCTCGACAATTTTAAAATTCCCCTCAAAACCCGCGCTAAAACCTGCTAGAATTTCGGTGAAAAGCTTAAGTGGGTGTGGCCGTAAATCCTGGAGTTCGCTGACCAGAGGATTGCAATGTTCGTAGAAAAGTCAGTTTACGTGGCGAATATGTTTTTTCAGTGGTGGCTAACTTCCGACCAGATACTGTTTCGCCGCTTCCTGAACCACGAGGCAATGATCTTTTCCCTGTCCGTGGCGCTTGGAATCAACCTCTGGGGACTATTTGTACTCTACGTACCGATCAACTTACTCATACCAGACAAGAAAATAAAACGTTTTAGGGCCTACCTTCAGTTAAAATTCCCCTGGTTTAAACGGCATTTAGACAGGGTGAATAACCTCTCGGAAGACTCTGGAAGTAGTTCTTTGTCCCTTTTGAAATCAGAGGAAAAGAGGGGTAAGTTGATTTCTAAACTCATCGACACGTACGGGTACGACTACCTGACGGTTTTCGGTCTGTCGTTTTTTCCCATTCCCTTCCTGGGCACTCTCATGACGGGAGCGGCGTTATTTGCAGTCGAAGCGCTGAAGATTAGGTTCGGCCTCGCAGTTATTATATTCGCAAAAGTTGCCAAAGTGTTTGCTTTGGCCTCCGTCGCTTACTTCGCTTATTTCCTGTAAGGTTAGGAGCTGGTCTAATTTTCATCCCTGAGAGGGGTCCGACCTATCCAGCACCAGCCTGTGCACCTCCGACCATCTATCGGAACCATTATCTCCTTTGACTCTCACCCGATATATGTAAACGCCGGTATCCAATTTACTTCCGTTTTCGTCTTGCGGGTTCCACCTGCCGGTGGAGGGATACCTGCTCTGGTTTGCATCCAGGTCCACTTCGTAAAGTGGCTTACCGTCTACGTCATAGATTCTAAGTGTCGCCCCGCTTGCTTCCTCCGGTAGGTCAAGCCAGAAGTCACAGCCCTCGTCCGGGACGGGGTTTGGGCCGTGGTTAATCAAATCTTCACCCGGCAAGGTGCCTGTGCCGTAACCGAGAGAAAAGTAGGAAAAACCACCTGACTTCCCGCTGACTACATTCTTTTCAGGGTCAAGTGATTCGGTAATAGCCTGGCATCCTTCGTCTTCGGTCAATTTAAACAATTTCAGGTTTTTCTCCTGAGTTTCGGTCAATGACGAGTCGTCGTAGTCCATCTCGATCCCTACCGGGCCCTTGAAACCAGCGGTAGTTTCTATCCTGTAAAAACAATCCAGGAAAGTAATGCCGGACGGCTGAGCAAATGACGGTTCGTCACTTACCCTTACTTCCGTGGAGCCGGTGCTGGTTACCTCGCTGAACGTTAACTTAACTCCTTTCAGGGACCCACAATTGTAGGATAAACTATCGAACTGGACGTCAACGTCTTTCCCTTCCTTCGTGTTTTTACCTACGTTAACTTCTTTTGTGAAGGTCGCGGTCCCCCCGTCGTCGTCAACGACCTGCAGTTTGACGGTATAGATGTCGTAATCCGGGAACGAATGCGTGCTGGTAGGGGCAGAAGCAGTAGTATCGTACCTTCCGTCGTTCGTCCAGTCCCACCTGTAAGTGCTTATAGAGCCGTCCGAATCCGAGGAGAGGGCCCCGTAAAAGTTTATTGTCTCGTTAACTTCGGGTTCGGATGGTTCGTAGGCGAAATCGGCGCGGGGTGATTGGTTCCCCGAGACAGTTATCGGGCTTCCGGTGAGTTTTGAAACGGCTACGTCACCCTGTACGACGTTGTCGGAAGTATCCACATTTATATTATCTGCCTCGGACCAGCTCCCGTCGTAATAGACGTAGAGCTTTAGTCCCTCCTCGATAAATTGAGATACCTCCTGATCCGTATAATGTACGCTGATCCGTGCATTGCCGGAATTTACCTCTATTGCTTTTACGTCGGCGTATTTTACTGCAGGGCCGGGAAACCTTTTGTCTTCAGGAAAGTACGCCTCATCGTATTGAAACCCACCTATTAGTCCCCGGGTGCCGGAGTTCACGTTTTTTAAGTCGACTTTGAGATCCGCTTCTTCAGTGAAGTCGGCAGGTCCGGGATCGGGACCCTCAACCCCTTTCGAAGTCAGGCTGTCGCCTTTTATATCTTTCGGTGAGCCGGTTACCGTTATTTGAAGTTCGTCGGTATCCGAATTTCCGTTACCGTCCGAGACAGCAAGTTCAAACCGGTAAATGCCTCGCGTATTTTCTCCCTTACCTGTAGGAAAGAACTCGGCCCTGGAAGCGTTAGGATTTGATAGGTTATCCTGAACGGTAACGGGGATCGAAAGGTCCGACGGTTTCTGAACAAGGCTCCAGCTGAAACTAAGCGAATCGCCATCCTTATCTACTGAGCTGGACCCATCGAGGATAGCTGTCTCGTGAAGGCTAATTATCTTGCTGGGCCCGGCGTCGGCAATCGGTTTATCGTTGACATCATTAACGGAGATGGTGAACGTCCGATCGTACGTACCGCCGTTCCCGTCATCGGACTGTACCTGAACGGTATAGGTCGTTTGAGATTCGTAATCGAACTCTCTGGCGGTCTCAAGCTGGACGTCGTTGATCCTGAAAGACCCGGTGTCGCCGCCGATTAAGCTATACGTGAAACTTGAATCGTCCGGATCAGTCGTCGAAAGAGTCCCCACGATATTCCCGGGCGGAGTATTTTCGTCCACAGAGTTGCCGCTCAAACTTACCCCGGTTGGTGGATCGTTTTCCGGAGAGATGTCTATCCGGGCAGAGTTATACCCTAACCCTCCGTCGCTTTCTCTGAAGTTTAGGTCGTAATTTTTTACGTCCCCGGGGTTATCGGAGGTATTTCTGTACTCCAAATGTTCTATTACGGACTGAACTACTGCCTCAGTGGCGGTGGTAGTATTTGAAATCTGGAGTTTTATCTCGTCTATGCAGAGATAAGACCCGACGACCATGTTACCGGACCGGTCGTAGCCCCCGTTCAGAAACTTAAATCGGAGATTGTCTCCCCCTATCGTGAGAGAGGTGGTTAAGCTTTGCCATCCGCCGGTGTCCGAGCCGATCTCGTGAAAGAGAAGTTGGTAATTCTCATTGGCCATCTTTCCGTCGCCGTCGGAATCAGAGAACAGGAAACCAAAAACATCGTAGTAGTCATTCGTCTGGGAAGCCTTCCACCTCACGGTCAGGCTATCACCTGACTCGGCGGTAAACGTCGAGCTCGTTACAGACGGGGTGTGACCGGTACCGTAAGCGGCACCAACATCACCGGTAATTTCAAGCTCCAGCCCGTATTCCCCTTCGTAGGCCGCGCCGGAATTAACGTCCGTAACCCCTGAGCCCGAAATCTGGTCATCATATCTGGGGTCAGAATCACCGGTAAATCCCAGGACGTCAGGGCCCTCCGCCCATGTCTGTCCTCTCATACTGTTCCCGACTGTATTAACCGTCCAGCCGGATAGGTCACCCGACTCGAAACCAGAATTTTCAAGCGGGGCCGCAGCGCTAAAATTAATTCGGAGTCTTCCGTTCGAACCGTCGTAGGTATTGTCGATCGAGCCTACCCGATCGCCATTCCAGTAAACTACATTCCCGTCAACACTCAGGTCCGTCCCGTCCACCAACTGTAGCTCGTCGAACCGGGTTCCGTCAGCTATCTCCACCTCGACGTACCCGTCGGTGAAGTCGTTTGTATCCGAGGTCACAGTCACTTCCGCATCCAGGCCCTTCCACCCCTCCTGTTCCGTGTATGATAGGTCGTCGAGAGTAGTCCCCACCCAGGGTGGACCGTCATCCGCCAGTATAGTTGAAGAAGAGATAAACAGGAAAGTTAATACCGCAAAGATTACCAATATCAGTTTGCCCGGAGTGACCCGGACGCTCTCTTTAAAAATAGTATGTCCCATGTTTACGACATCTAAAATATAAAGTTTGGTGTATCCTTAATTTACTAAATTCCCTCGGATCAATTAGAAGAAGAACTATATAGATAAAGGCATTGTTTTAATTACTATAGCAAAAGACCTCCGAAAATTCAATTTGTAGGAACGACACTCTACCGGCCAGTTCGTCGAAATTAGTACTGCCCCCTGGCCAAGCAGGCAAATACAATTTCAGAGTCGACTACAAAGTAAATTACGACGAGGACGAATACGTGGAAGGGAACTATCAGGCAAGTTTAATCTATACCATTTCCGCTGCTTAAATCCTCACCCAAAAATTCATAGTTTTTTAACCCACCAAGCTTTTACACCCACCCATCTTAACCGGAACTCAGGCGGAAAAGTAAGCAAGCCAAAAAGATCCAAAAAATAACAAAACGATCGAGCAGGGAAGGGAACTTTCCAAAATGAAACAGGGATTTTCAGTCAATTACCCCGCCTTCCGGGTGGGGCTTGTAGAAAAATCCCTTTATAAACAACAACTACTTCCTTCAAAAACACGAGACCCATCTGGCAATCGGGCGAAGTTCCTGTAAATAATTATACTTTCTGTCTGAAGATCTTGAATACAGGTACCTGTATTTACGTATTTGACCAGACTCACCATCATGAGAAGAGACGGAGATCTTCCCCGGAGAGCCGGTCTTTTAGGTAGTAATGCTCTCGCAATTCCCGGGACTATTCGAATGAATCAACCCTGATCGCTTCCCGGGCTCCCTCCAGGTCCCGAAATAGTTCTTTTTTATCGACCCCTTCGGTATCCAGATCTTCCAGCTTCTCGATCCAGGTGTCGATACGGGTTTCTACGTTTTCGAGGAGGGACATGGCCGACTCGTGGTTCCCCTGGCTTTCCAGTTTGGCTCCCTGGCTTAGCTGGGTAACCATCCTGGTACAATCGAAGGCAAGGGAAAGGAATTCGTCCCTGGAACCGTCGTAAGCCGAGGCGATGTCATAATTTGAACCTTCCATTGGAAGTTCACCCTGGTGGAGATAATTTGAGGTATTTAAAAATCAGTTTACTGAAAAATTTACCATCACTTGCCGAGAAAGCCCCGTGGCTTGCTGCGGGGCTGAATCGGCTGGTGTTTGTCCAGCACTCAGTTGAGATAAGATAATTGGTCAGGGGATTGTGATCTTATCAAATTGTGCTACGGTAACCGTGATATTCGTACTTTAGTTTCAACCAAATTAGTCTCCTCAACTGAGTGCTGGGTCAATTCTCGTTTTTCAAATCTAAGTTTGTATCCAATTATTTTTCTACAAGCCCCGTCCTTTGGGGCGGGGTTCTTGACTCTCCGGAAATACTGGCAACTGAAAGGATTTAAATTGAGGCCGGGAAAAAATTAAAAAGGCGAGAGGTTACCCTCCCGCCTGGCACTCACCGTTCTGAAATTCTGGTAATTTTTAACAAGCACTTAATCCGCTGACGCGGTAAAAGTGACTGTAACGGTGTGGTTACCGGAAGGCATCTCTTCCGGAACGTTCAAAATGTAATCCACCTTGATATTATTATCCCTACCTGTACCACTAACCGTTCCAAGTTCGACCAC
Source organism: Candidatus Bipolaricaulota bacterium (assembly GCA_021735245.1). Taxonomy (GTDB): domain Bacteria; phylum Bipolaricaulota; class Bipolaricaulia; order M55B111; family M55B111; genus JAGXLP01. Next base: position 31,561 of record JAIPHJ010000008.1, on the reverse strand, counting down.
CAGGGCATCCATTTCGTTCTCTCCCAATGTCGTGCTCGATTTGCTTGTCGTAATAACCCAGCTTAAATCCCTGTTAGCTGATACTTTCAATTTGGTACCGCCTTTTTTCTCGTAGGATTCCCCGGGTGTTACAGCACCAAAGTCTACTACCTGTCCATTTATTACGGGCAGGGAAAGTGTCGAATTTACGTTAAAGCTGGCATATGCTTCAGCGGTATCCTCTGCGGCAAAACCGGCTATGGATAAGGTGCTTGCTAAAATTACCACCAACGCTACGATAAATGGTTTCCTCATGGAAAGCACCTCCTAGCGATGTTGAGCATCCAGCAGCTCGTCCACCACTAAGAGCCACGGCAACCCGGCTATCCATTCTCAGTTCGTCGGGTTAAGGGTTTATCGAATTGATTGCTATATCAATTCAACGAACCCAATAAACTCAGAGAACCAGCGAACCAGGACGGACCCGTGGTTTTGCGACCCCAGGTTGCCCGTGGGTGTGCCTTTCTCGTATTCACTCTTAGAGGCCGTAGCTTTGCGCCCCGGGTCCCCCCCGGTTTGCCTTTATAGATGCTCCCATGAGTTGCAAAGGTTTGATTTTTGGCGACTCTGTGTCGCCGTCAGCCACCTTGTCAGACGCTTTCATCCCGGACTGTCAAAGATCTTAATCTTTTTCAATTTGTCACCAATTGCTACCATTATTTATTATACCTAGAATGATGCATTTTAGACATTATCGTCCCAAGACATCAGGAAAGGGCCGGACCGATTTATCCGGTTATCAGAGTAATCCAGCCAAAGATCGAGATGGATGATCAGTTTTGCTCGAGAGGTTCGTGATCCTGCGATAGACCTTCCGAGCCGGGTTCAGGGCGGACCAGTAGTTCCGGGATAATGCAAATGGCAAAATTGATATTATCCTCCCTGGAGTATAAACTAAATAGTGCAATCAAAATGGAAAGTTACCCAGAGTAGATAAATTCTTAAAGTGCACCGATTTGTTAATTTTTTGGTTTCCTCGGCTTCCCGGGCTATATTGTATACTGGTAAATATTTATATTGAGGTGATTTCAGATGGGTATTATGGACTGGCTCTCCTCTGGAAAAAAAGAAGAAGAAACAAGAGATAGTATAGTTCGCTTTTTGTGCAGACTGGAGAAAAATTACGGGAGTATGGACGACTTTCTGGAAGATTTTTACGAGGTAATCAACGAAACTATAGAAAAGTACAACAAAAACAATCCAGTCAGGGCAGATAAGCTCGATAGGGACCAGGCTTACAAAGCTGGTGGACGGTGGATTTACGAAGCCAATATTCAGAAACTGGACGAGGAAGGCAAAGAGTTAGAGCAAGCTAAAAGCGGTTTCCTCTCGAGAAAGTCCACGTTTAAGGTAATAGCCAGGGAGCAACCGGGCTTCGAGATAGAACTCAGCGGAACTGAAAGCCTGATTACCCCCTTCCTGGAGGAAATGGAGACGGTCCTCGAGGAAAAAGGATTCAGCCACGAAGTAGTAACGGTCGCGAGACCTGGATTAGGAAAGGCCAGACAACAGGAGTCCGAGACACCCGGGCAGACTTAACCTTTTGATTGGTCCTAAACAAGTTTTAACCAAATCAGGGAGGAAGTTTGCAAATAAGATGATTTCTCTACTTCGGATTTTCCCGTTCGACATAGTTGAGAAATACAAGAAGGGGTGAATACATGAACTCCTCTGCGGCTTTTGCTTCCGTGTGGGACCTCCTGCAGAAACCCATCTTCACGGTCAGCGGCCAGGGTATTTCAGTAATGTCTTTCCTGTACTTCATAGTCGTTATCATCCTCTCCGTAGTCCTCGCCCGCCTGTTAACCAGGTTTCTCAAGCGTAACGTATATTCCAAGACAGAAATAGAGAAGGGCGCCCAGTATACCCTATCTCGCCTGGTCAGGTACGTAACGGTCACCGTAGGATTCCTTATCGGACTACAGATGATCGGGTTCGATCTGTCAATCCTGGCTGTATTCGGTGGTCTGTTCGGTGTAGGTATAGGGTTCGGCCTGCAGAACATATTTTCCAACTTTGCTTCCGGCCTCATTCTGCTTCTTGAAAGGCCGATTCAGGTCGGCGATATAGTGGAAGTCGAAGGAATAATCGGAAAGGTCGAGGAAATTAGGTTCAGAGTTGCAGTGGTTAACACTTTCGACAACGAATCGATTATAGTTCCGAATTCTGACCTTGTAAGTAAACAGGTTACAAATTGGTCCTATGCCGGCGATACGACGCTCCGGCTCCGCATCCCTATCGGTGTAGACTACGGAACGGACATCGAGAAGGTCGAAGATATACTGTTGGAGATAGCGGACGAAGAGGAAAAAATTCTCGATACACCCGAACCACAGGTCTTCTTCAAGGAACACGCCGATTCGGCACTTAACTTCGAACTCAGAGTCTGGATTTCCACCCCGAAGGACAGGATAGCCGTCAGGGATAACGTAAGGAGAAAGATCGATAAAAAACTAAACGAGGCCGGAATTGGGATTCCATTTCCCCAGCGAGACGTCTACGTCTATCCGCAAGGAGACGGTCAATTTACCGAGATTACTAAAGAAGAATGAAAGGTTATCTTTTCTATCCCAACGAGCCAGAGCCCGGAATCCAGGTTGAAGACGCCCTTGAGAACTTTCAGGGGCAGGCTAACCAAAGAGGGGTTTTATTCTGGCTGGACGTCGGTGCTGAGGTTTTCGAATCCGAGACCAAACGAGTCGGAGAGGAGCTGGATCTCCACCCTCTTACTGTAGAGGACGTTCTGACGACTGAAAGCAGACCAACAGTGGATTCGTTTCAGGACTACCTCTACATTTTGGCCAGAATCCCCGCTCAGGACTGGGAAATAGGAGAAATGCAGACGTTCCAGCTCTCTCTGGTACTCGGGCCCAATTTTTTGCTGAGCTTTCACCGGCGAAATCTCCCCGTAATAGGACAATTAGAGGAGCAAATTACCCAGAACCCCGAAAGATACTTCGGCAGAGGGGTAGATTACCTGTGTTACTACCTTTTGGACGGAATTTCGGACAATTATTATCCCGTCCTGGATAAACTGGAAGACGAAATTGGCCAGGTTGAGGACGAGGTTCTTACGGAACCCGACGAGGAACTGCTGACAAAAATTTCCAACCTCCGTTCAGACTTAATTGAAATACAAAAAACTGCCGGACCCCAGAGGGAGATGGCGGCAAAACTGGCCAGGACTGATACCCAGTTCATCGCCGACGAAAGGAAGGTGTATTTCCGGGACATCCAGGACAACATGATCAGAATTTTCGACCTGCTGACCAACTACCGGGATTTAATTAGCATGGCGAGGGACATGTACATGACATCCATATCCAATCGGATGAACGAAATAATGAAGACGCTGACGATAGTAGCCACCATATTCATCCCTCTTACCTTCATCGCAGGGATTTATGGGATGAACTTCGAGATAATGCCTGAGTTAAGCTGGGATTGGGGTTACTACGGAGCGCTGGGAGTCATGGGCTCTATGGCTCTGGGAATGGTTTATTACTTCAAGAAGAAGGACTGGTTTTAGCAATGATGTGGAACTCTAATGAGTTCCGCCACAAACACCAGATGCGCTGTTATTCCCTCTTGAAGTAGAGGAAGTCTTTAGACTTCCACACCTAATAATATTCATCCATTCAAGAACAACTCATGAGGAATCGATACCCGATTCCACGTTCTCTTCAAAGGTCTCGAACTCCGGCCGTTCCATTTCGACCCGAAATTTGGGAAATTCCAGCCCCTCCTCCCGGAAGTGCTCTATTAACTTCTCCCTGATCTCGCAGCGGAGGTTCCAGGCCGAAGGTGGATCGTCGGCCCAGGCCAGCGCCCGGACTTTGATGGTTTTCTCGGTAAAGTCCATGACCTGAACACCGGGTTCGCCTTCCCCGTTCCAGTATTCGCTCTCCGTTACAGCTTCCTTAATCCATTCCCGAATTTTTTCTATATCCGCACCGTAATCGAGGTAGATTATCGTAGCAGCAAGCAGTTTCGGATCCTTGATCGACCAATTCTGGACAATTCTGTTACTCAGGACGTCGTTGGGGACGATGATCCGCCGGTTATCCCAGGTGCGGATGAAGGTCTGCATCAGAGTTATTTCCTCGACGTAGCCGAAATCGTCATCCATTATCACCGCATCTCCCAGTCGAAGTGGCTGAGAGAAGGAAAGAACTATCCCGGCAATCATGTTGGACAGAGTATTCTGAGCAGCCAGACCAATTACCAGTCCTACGACTCCGGCAGATGCAAACAAACCGACTCCCAGGCTCCGGACCACCGGGAACTGAGATACCAGGATTATTATCCCTATAAACCAGATAAATAACCCTCCCACCCTCCGGAAGACTTCCATCTGGGTGGTTACAGCGGTCGTCTTCTGCTTGTCCTTCAACTGGTTCAGTCGGCGCTGAGACCAACGGTCAAGTAGATATTTGGTAAGTTTTGCCCCCAGGTACGTGGCAACTACTATCACGCCGGACTTGATGAGAATCCAGAACGGGGAACCAATTAACCTGGTAATTTCCGACTTCACCCGTATCACTCCCGTTAAGGTATTCAAATCAAAAAATATTTTAGCGGATGAATGCGAAATTGCCAGTGAAGGCCGATTATTAGTTCTTCAATACCCTGCAGCGCTTTACCTGCTTTCTTCTCCTAAATTCACCCTTTACCACTGTTATTCCCGGTTTCATAGTCTGTTCCGAATTAAGTTTCATCGGCTTCCGCCGGCGAGCAACATTATTATCGAATAGAATTAACTACTTTATATCCTAAATAAATTCGAACTATTTTCTAGGGAGTTCGGGACATAAATCACTTTTGAATGCGCCTCTCTACTTATACTTACATTGTTTTATTCACCAAAACCTGCCGAGGAAGGCCCGGGGCACCTCCCGGGGAGAAATCGGCTGGTTTTTGGTTTGTAAAAGACCGAAAAAAACTACTTAAGGGGGATCTTCTACAACCCCGTCCCTTGGGGTAGGGGTTGTAGACTCAGCTGAAACACGTTCTAACTATTTAAAGCTGGAACTGCCGAGAAATAGGAGGTTTAAGTTGGAGGAAATATTCGAAAATATCAATGCTACCACCCCTGCTTTACTAAACAAAACCGATCAGAACGTTCTAGTAGTCAATGAAGACGGCAAAATCGTATTCGCAAACTCGTCGGCCGAAGGAAATATCATCAAAGAGGGGGAAGATTTGTTGGGGGATTATCTTCACTCTAACCTCATCTACTCAACCGGGGACGGAAAAGATCAATGGGAAGTTTCTCCCGTATCACGGTCCATAAGCTACAAAAAAAATATAAGCATTGAAGATGTATTCTGGAAAAAAGACGGGGTTAGAATCCCGGTGAACTGCACGACCAACCCTCTCAGAGATGAAGAAGGGGAAGTAATTGGAGCCATAGTATCACTCAAGGATAAATCAGACACAATCAGGTTAAAAAAAGAGCTTAACCACCAGCGACACCACGACAGACTTACAGGGCTACCCAATCACTACAAATTTCGTGACGATCTCGAAAACTATCTGAGCCAGAACGGTGAAGGGACGTCAGGGGCAGTCTTATTAGTTGATATAGACCGATTAAGGGAAGTCAACAACAGCTTCGGGTTTGGAGCGGCCGACGATCTACTGGTTTCAATGGCAGGTCTATTGAAGAACAAGCTATCCGAGTCCGATAACCTGGCCCGATTCGGCGGGGACGAATTTATAGTCCTATCTCCCGAAAAGACTAGGAAAGATGCCGAAAAACTAGCCAGGGAAATCATTCGAGAAGTTCGGGAACGAGGATTCAAGACTAATGGCACAAAAATCCAGTCTACTATTAGCATGGGGTATTCCCTATTTCCAGATCAAGGCACAAGTACCGATGAGCTACTGGCAAAGGCGGACATCGCTCTCGCCCAGGCAAAGGAATCTGGCAGAAATCAATTCAAAGTTTACGATTCGGAGCACGACAGCCAGGAAGAAGTTAAATCGAGGATCGGCTGGGTCAACCGGATCGATAGCGCGATAAAGAAAAACAACTTTGTGCTCTACGCACAGCCTATACTGGAACTGGGATCTGATAATATATCCCATTACGAGGTACTAATTAGGATGCTGGAAGGGGGAGGCGAGCTAATATCGCCGGGGAAGTTTCTCCCGGTGGCGGAAAAGTTCGGTCTGAGCAGGGATATCGATAAATGGGTGGTGAATGAAACACTGGACAATTTGACCGGAACAGCGAGCGAAAGCCTTAACCATCAATTTGCAATTAATTTATCCGGTCAGTCCCTGACGGACAACGAACTTCTAAACTGGTTGAAGTCCAACCGGACGCTGGAAGGAGGAAACTTCGAAAGAGTCCTGTTCGAAGTTACGGAAACTGCCGCCCTGAGCAACATCGGGTCTGCAAACGACTTCATTTCGACTCTGAAGTCAAGAGGAAGTAAATTCGCTCTCGACGATTTCGGTATGGGGTTTTCCTCGTTCAACTATCTCAAGCAGCTATCGGTGGACTACCTGAAGATCGACGGCAGCTTCATCCAGAACCTCCCCCGGGACTCTATGAATCAGGATCTGGTCCAGTCGATAGTCGAGGTTGCCCACCGGCTAAAAAAGGAGACAATAGCCGAGTTCGTCGAAGACGAAGAGACACTTCAAATGGTGAAAAATTACGGGACCGACCACGCCCAGGGCTACCATATAGGAAGGCCCCAGCCGCTTCAGAGCTTGCTCTAATAAATTGGGAAGGCTACGTAGCCCTAAAACCCCCACCACGACTTGCAGCCGGAGGCTGAAGGCAGAAGAACACTAAGAACATTTTGTTGTCAACTGCTTAATCTCCGGCGATTTTGGTAAACTTTCAACACGTTCAGGCTTAGAAGGTGTAGTAACTCTCGTCTTGTAATTTCGCCCCGCTGCTAATATCCTGAATTAGACCACCGTATGCCAATCAAAGGGGTCAACATGGAATTAAAAACCATACTGGCTTTTCTCGTCTTTGGCTTCTGTTTCCCCCTTTACCACTGGACTTACCTGTACTTCACAGAGAAAAAGCCGAGCTTGACAAAGAAAGGCCGGATTAACGATTGTTACGCCTCCTGGTTGAAAAAGTCTACGGAGGAAGGTCAACACCTCCTGCTGGTGCACCAGCTGAGAAATATGATCATGAGCATTACCTTTCTAGCTTCTGCCAGTATCCTGTTGGTTGGATTCCTTCTGACTTATGGTTTGACGGGGGGACCGGTAACTGAGGGTCCCTCCCTTATTGAGTCAGTAAACTACCCGGTATGGCTCGTCTTTTTCACCCTGGCTTTCTCGTTCCTTAACCTTCTACTTGCCTTGAGGCATATAAACAACCTCACGGTGCTGGTCCGGAGTGACCCGGAAAAATTGGAAAAAATCGAAGGGAATTCAGCCCCGGCCTATCTGGAAAAATTATTCAAGAAGGGGAGTCAACGCTACATGTTGGGAAGGCGGGGCTTTCTATACGGGATCGTAATATTTTTCTGGTACGTCGACGCCTGGGTGTTTATCGGACTGACGGTTTTACTGACCGCTACCCTGGCCTACCAGCACGACTTTTGAGGGATCAATCCTCGATTCAATTTTAAACTTCTGGAGCAGGCCCTTCTCCCACTGCCGGACCGAGAGGTCGCCTCAACGAAACGCCGGGCCGTGTGAGCTCCGGCTGCTACAGATATGAAAATGGCCCAGTTGATCACCTACGGGATAAGGGACTTCTAAAAAGAAAAGCAGCGCGGGTTCCCATTGCCCGCGCGGAGTGTCTTTATCGGAATTATCGGCCGGGTACGGGGACCCGGCCTGATCAATCTATGGACTTGAGCAGCTGGAGTTTCCACCCTCCAGGAGTTGGGAGAAAGACGGGTTAAAGTACAAACAATACCAGCTCTATAAGCAGAAAGCCCGTAAACAAGGAAACGAGGGAGTTCTCCAGGCTAAAGGGAAAGTCAGGGGGGGAGATCTCGCTCAACTTCTTCTTGAAAAGTAGCAGCGCAAATCCGCCGACAACAGGTATGACAAGGTATGTAGCCAGGTGGTGCAAGCTCAGCAATTGTACCATCTCCGGGCTGCCTAAAATAACCCAGGCCAGAAGGCTGGATAAAACAACAGCCAGGGCAAAAACTACTACTACAAAGTCATTTTTACCAGCCCAATCAGTCCGAGCCTCAAAAATTAAAGCCCAGTCAAGTCTCAAGGTATACAGGGCCGTTCCGAGTCCGATGGCCAGCATCGCAAACCAGGCCCACTCCTGGTTTACCTGCTCGACGAGCATGGTCTTGCTAAAGTATTTGTTGAAAGGGGGGATTGCCATTATCGAGACCGAACCGACAACCAACCCTACCTTGCTTGTCAGGGGAACCGAAAGGTTCCTGGCTCGATCGATATCGTCCGCTCCAACCCCCGCTGCTCCTACGGATAAAAAGAGCAAAGCCTTGAACAGTCCATGGAAAAATAAGTGAAGCGAGGCGGCCAGAACCCCTGCTGGAGTTCCGGTACCAATTCCGATAAGGATATAACCCACCTGAGATATCGTCGAATGGGCCAGTATTTTTTTCGGTTTGCGACTTACGAGTGCAAATATTGCCCCTGCTATACCGGTCAGAGCCCCAAGCACCAGCAACAACTGGCTCCAGTCAAGCATTTCTGAGACCCTGATGATTCCAATCAGGCCGGACTTAATCGCCATTCCGGAAAGGAGTGCGGAGACAACCGTATCGCTGTAGGAGTGGGCGTCGGGCAGCCACATGCTGAAAAGAAAGACTCCTCCTTTAACGGCCAGTCCGGTCAACATCAGACAGAGACCCAGGGAAATGGATAAATCAGTCCCACCTTCCACGGTCCGAGCCAGCTCGCTAATCCCCAGACTTCCTCCAGCCCTGTAAACGAGTCCCAGTCCGATCAGGTAAAGGCTCATTGCCAGCGAGGAAATTATCAGGTATTTGGCGCCGGCATAAATTTGATAAGCTTTTCGCTCGTATCCGATCAACAGGATGGACACCAGGGACATAAACTCTATAGTTACGTAGAGGTTAAATAGATCGTGAGAAAAAGCAATAGAAAACGTCGTGGCCAGAAGGAAGTTATAAAGGCAATAGAATACCCCTTTCTTCGACCCCCGGAGATAAACCAGAGTGAAAATATTCAGGATAACGACGAGGCCGGAAAACAGGAGGGTAGTTTGATCTATTACTATCTCGATCCCCAGAATTCCCCACCTGCCCAGCGTACCCACGAGCGGCCCCGAACCGAGGAAGGAAGAGACGCCAAAAGAAGCTCCGGTCAGCGCTCCAGCCCAGCCTAACAAACTAAACCAGAATCTGTAACGAGAAAAGAGAAGGCTTAAAATACCCGCGGAGACGTAGGAGCCAACCCCTACCAGTAGAGCGGTCACGACTTTTCCTCCTCGAATTCTCGCCTGACGAAATCCTCTATTTTTATTAGATCAAGCGTGTGATAGCGCTTCACCAGGACCATCGTAAACAGAAGTGAAAGAGCAAGGACGCCGAAATTAATGACTATGGAGGTGAGGACGAGAGCCTGAGGTAGAGGGTCGGCGTATTGAACCCCGGGTGACGGATCTATCGGTGCTCTATCTCCGGGGCTGTAAACAACCAGTACGAAGAAAAGTATCGTCGCCGTATTTACGATATTTAGACTCAGAAGCTTCAACAATAGATTTCGCTTAAGTATCAGGCCAAGTACGCCAATACAGACGATAATTATCGAGATCGCAGACGCCAGTACGCCGGTACTCATACTTCCCCTCTATGTTTGACAAAGAAGTGTAATATGGCCCAGGTTCCGATGAAGACCTTCATCGCTATCGATATATTTACGAGGGTGATCACGCCGGTTCCAAGTGCATCCCGATAAACTTCCGTCGGATATAAGGCACCAAGGATTGCTACCAATAGTGCCAGAAAAAGTACGACGTATTCGAGCTGCTTCATGGAATCTTCCCGGAAATTGCGAGCGGTTTCCTCGGCGCCCTTCGCCAGAGCAAGTAAAAGTATCCCGGTTCCGCTGATCACCCCGCCGGCAAACCCGCCTCCGGGACCCAGATGGGCACTAAAGGCGAGATAAATTCCAAAGACGGCGATAATTGGGTAGAGAAACGAAGCAGAAGCTGAGACAACGTGAGACTCGACCGGTCTCCGCGACGCCGAACCCGGCGAGGGCTCCAGGTCGGAAAATACAGTGATTCCCAGCACGGCAGTAGAGAATATCAATAATTCAAACAGCGTGTCGTAAAATCTGTACATCCCGTAGACCCCAAATACGACGTTAGAAATATTTGGAAACTTCTGACTCCGCTCAAGGTATATCGCACCCAACCGGGAAACTCCCGTATCATCTACTATAAGCAGGGCTCCGATCGTAAAGGCGCCAAACATTATCACAAGAAAAATCACGTACAACGTTTTCAACGACACGGAATACTTACCCATTGTTATCACCGAAAGTGATCCGACAACAGTTCACCGATTTTGCCCGAGCGAGTCAGGTCGGCCAAATAGTCATTCAGCCGATCGAGAAGCTCTTCTTCCCCGGAAGAAACGGCAAAACTGTAGTCCAATTCACCGAGCGTAACGATCTCACTCTTATCCCGCAGGGTAGTATTTACCCTGTACAACGAGGCCGACATCCGGCCGGAATCGGAAATGAATCCCCTAATCCGGCCCTCGTTATAAGCCGTGACCATCTCGTCCACAGAGCTAAATCGAGATAAATCTTCTTCGCTTATTTCGGTAAATTCGGAAAGATCGGTCTCCGCAAGGATTCCGATATCGCCCTCGCCCGGAGGGGTCCGGTGAATTTTCGCCAGCTGGCCCTGGTTGTAACCCTTCGAGTGGCTTATTTCCTCCTGGGCCAGGAACCCGGGGAAATAGGCTCCAGCTATCACGTCCGCCCTCCTGCCCCCGATCAACGAAGTCAATTCCTGGTGCCCCACGAACTCTACCTCCAGCTCGAGGTTTATTTTTTCGGCAAACCCTTCCAGTATCTCCAGCTCCGCCCCCTGCAGTTCTCCTTTTTCCTGGAACAGGAAAGGCGGGACCTCTTCGGCAATCACGTGCAGCTTGCCCTGGTCACTTAAAGCCAGCACGTAAATAAACGTTACGAAAGCTACTCCAATCGCCCCCTCGGTGACGGCAACGTCCGGAGCCCCTACCCAAAAATAGATAACCGAACTGACGAGGCTAAACACGCCAAGCAGGATCACCGCATTTAATAGCCTGTTCTGGAGTAAAACGGCTACGGAAAGCCCGAGCAGAAGGAGGCTGAAAAGTATTAGCATAGATCACTCATCCTCTTCGCTGGAATGAGAGGGCTCGACCTTCGAAAGAAAAGCCGATTTGGCAATGGAGTGACCGATAATTGGACCGGTAACGAAGAAGAACAACATCAGCAACCCAAGGAAAGAATCGGAAAACCTGAACCCGTTCAGCAGGAGAAATCCCGCTAGCATAACAATTACACCCACCGTATCCGATACCCCGCTGGACTGCAGTCTCGAGTAGATATCCGGCATCCGAGCGATACCAAAGGACCCCACCAGCATCAAAAATAGACCAAAATAGATCAGTATCAGAGAAAATACGTTCATACCTCTCGTTCTATATACCTCGCTATAATGACAATTCCAAGAAAGCTCAACACTCCGTAGATCAGAGCCAGGTTGATGAAGACCGGCCTCCCTCCCATTATTCCCTCTACCGCCAGAAGAATTACTATTTTCCCGGTAACCGAACTATAACCGAGAAGACGATCGAGGACGCTGGGTCCGTAAAACAGCCGATAGAGAGTAAGAACAAGACTCAACCCAACGACAGCGTCGATTGAAATCCTGATCATCGCTTTATCCCAGAAGCTTTAGAAGAGGATCTTCGAAAGTAGAACGGATCTTATCCACGACGGCTTCGTAGTCGTCCCTGTCTTCGATATGTAGGTGGTGAATATATACCAGGTTTTTTTCGGAGAGTATTCCAATGGTTATCGGAGTAAGCGTAATGGAGTTTATCAAAAATAGTCTTCCCGACCCGGACCCCAGTTTAGTATCGTAAGCAACTATCTTACCCTTTACCCTCCCGGTCAAAATGATGTAACACGTCCTGACGGTGGACTTACCTATCTCCAGAACCAGGGACGTAAAGAACTTGATCCAGAGCAAGGGACGGGCCAGTGATCGGAGGGGAATATCGACAGCAAGTTCGAACCTGCCGTACAAGAAAACCACGAATCCGGCGACAAAGACCCCGCTCACCATAATGACAGGGTCGATCTTCCGAAAGAGAACCAGCCAGAGAAGGTACAGCAGCCCCCAGCCGACAAAACAACCAAAAGATAACTCAAAGTTTTGCAGTATTTTCTTCATATTTTTATTATAAGAGAATGGCATCCCTGGGTCGAATCATGGGGAAATTCACCCCCCAGGCGAGAATCGCTAAGATATAGGCCGCCCTATACAGCTATATATGTATTTGACAGAAATCAGATTTTCAATATAATTTTTTAAGGGTTTTCCGGGTCGAGAAACACGATGGCATTTTACAAAATAGATGAAACTGACACTAAAAAAGTCTCTTATTAATAGTGAGCAGATATCTTTAACTCCGCTGGTCTAAATCCGTAAAGGGAATTAGAATGACAACTGCAAATTAGTACGTGTTTTTGCTCAGGATTTGTAATGGACGCTTGATAATACCAAATGGGTTAATAAAGCGATGTTTGGAAGTATGGGGGTATGTAATATGAAAAAGGAGGTGATGTTAAACCACTATAAGGTAAAATTTTTAGCTCAGCCAATCAATAATTTTTACCCGGAATTAATCCAAAAGGAGGGTCAACGATGGTAAAGAAAAGTTTTAGTATTGTTTTGATCGGATTACTGTTAGCAGGAGCTATGACAATCGTCGGTTTCGCCCAGGATAACAAGGTAAGTATTGCCGTCACCTGGAGTGGGGAAGAACTGGAAGCCTTCAAGAAAACAGTAAAAATATTTGAAGAAGATACGGGGATTGACGTTACTGTTGAATCCATCGGTAGGGATATAGCCACTGTTCTGGTAACCAGGGTAGAGGGTGGAAATCCTCCCGACGTAGCGGCTATTCCCAATCCCGGGCAGATGGAGGAGTTTGCAAAGAAAGGTGCTCTGGTTAACATTGATAAATCAATAGTTGAAGATCACCCGCAAGCCTTCGTAGATCTGGCAACCGTAAATGATAATCTTTACGGAGTTTTTCTTTCCGCAGATCTCAAAAGCCTGGTCTGGTACAATCCCAAGGAATTCGAAAAACAGGGCTACAAAGTGCCCGAAACCTGGGACGAGTTAATCGATCTTTCGGATCAAATAGTTGCGAATGGAGGAACTCCCTGGTGTATAGGTCTGGAGAGCGGCGCTGCAAGCGGTTGGGTTGGCACGGATTGGATCGAGGATATCATGCTTAGAACCGCCGGACCAGATATGTACGACGCTTGGGTCAACCATGAAATAGAATGGACGGACGCGGTCGTCCACAGGGCCTGGGAGAAATTTGGCAGTATAATAAAGAACCCTGATTACGTATTCGGGGGCACCACCGGAGCGCTGACAACTTACTTCGGAGACTCCCCGGCTGGCCTGTTCACGGACCCTCCCCGCTGTTATATGCATCGTCAGGCTACTTTCATTCAGAGCTTTATTAAGGATCAATACCCTGACTTAGTGCCGGGAGAGGACTATGACATCTTCAAATTTCCTCCGATTGACGAGGAGCACGGGAGCCCCCTCCTGGGTGCTGGCGACCTCGTAAGTGCCTTTACCGACACGGAGGAAACACACAAGTTAATGGAATTCCTCGCCTCGGCTGAGGCTCAGGAAGTCTGGGTTAAGGAGTTAGGTAAGTTAGCGGTGAACACCAACGTTAGCTCAGAAGTTTACCCGGACCCCATAACAGCCAAAGCTGCCGGAATCCTTTCCGAAGCGGAAACGTTCCGTTTTGATGGATCCGATCTCATGCCTTCGGCCGTCGGTTCGGGAACTTTATGGACAGGGGTAATGGACTACGTTAGTGGCGAAGACCTGACAGGAGTACTGAAAACTATCGAAAGGAGCGCAGACGAAGCTTACTAAGATCTCATAAAAAAAGAAGGAGGGGACACCCTCCTTCTTTTTACTTTTAATTTAGGGGGTCAAATATTGATTAGAGCTGGTAAGGTAAAACCGTGGCTATACATAGCTCCGGTAGTGATCCTTCTGAGCTTCTTTCTGATTTATCCATCCATCAAGACTGTAATACTCTCCTTTTACGGTTCCAACTCTCAGGAATTCGTCGGCGTTAAGAACTACGTCTTTGCTTTCACTAATCCGACGATGGTGACTGCCTTCCGAAACAACGCTCTGTGGGTGTTCTTCTTTACAGCTCTCACTGTTTCTTTTGGCCTGGTACTAGCTGTTTTGCTCGATCGCGTGGCCTACGAATCGGTTGCTAAATCGGTAATATTTCTCCCTATGGCCATATCCATGGTGGGGGCGAGCGTAATATGGAAATTCGTTTACGCCTGGAGACCTCCGGGAATTCCCCAGATAGGTTTGTTGAACAGAGTTGTTACGTTTTTCGGCGGAGAACCCATAGCTTGGTTGATTAGAAAACCATGGAACAATTTCTTCATTATTTTTGTGGGTGTTTGGATATGGACGGGGTTCTGCATGGTGGTATTATCTGCCGCTTATAAGAACATCCCTCGCCAGTTGATGGAATCCGCCCGAGTTGATGGGGCAACCGAGTGGCAAATCTTCTGGCATATAACTCTACCGCTAATGCGGCCGACCATTGCCGTGGTAGCTACAACTATGGTCGTATTTGTACTCAAGATATTCGACTTTGTTTACGTAATGACCAACGGAAACTACAATACTGAGGTTATCGCAAACCGAATGTACAAGGAAATGTTCAAATTTCAACACTTCGGTCGAGCCGGCACGCTGGCCGTAATTTTGCTCGTTCTAATAATACCGGTAATGATAATTAACATCAGAAGGTTCAGGAGGCAGAGGGAAATACGATGATTAATAGAATAAAGAATCTTGTGTCGAGAGGACCAACACACTTGGTAATATTAGTTATCGCTCTGGTTTGGCTGTTACCTACTCTCGGTCTGCTGGTGACTTCGTTTAGGGCACCGGGCGACGTAGTAAATTCCGGCTGGTGGACTGTATTTGAACACCCTTTTGACTTTACTCAATATACTTTACAGAATTATAAGTCGGTTCTGACCCAGCAAGGCCTGGGAAGGGCGTTCATAAATAGCTTGTTTATCTCAATACCGGCCACACTCATCCCGATACTATTGGCCGGGTTTGCCGCATACGCCTTCGCCTGGATGGACTTTCCGGGGCGTGACTATATCTTCATGGTGGTAGTGGGACTGCTCGTCATTCCTCTACAGATGACATTTATCCCTATCTATAGAATCTTCTCTAGCTTGAAGCTGGCAGGAACTTTTCCGGGAATCTGGCTAGCTCACACTGGGTACGGGTTGCCGCTGACCGTATTTCTTCTTCACAATTTCATCGCCGGCTTACCCAGCGACCTCTTCGATTCAGCTGAGATAGACGGGGCCTCAACCCTTCAAATATTCTTCAGGATAGTATTACCTTTATCAGTCCCAGCAATATCTTCCGTCTTCATCTTTCAATTCCTCTGGGTCTGGAACGATTTGCTGGTAGCCCTGATATATCTCGGCGGTTCTCCCGAAGTAGCCCCACTTACACTTAAGATAGCAAACCTGGTCGGCTCCCGAGGGCAGGACTGGGAACTACTCACCGCTGCCGCCTTTGTCTCCATGGTATTACCGATGGTCGTGTTCTTCAGCCTCCAAAGGTATTTCGTCCGAGGGATTTTGGCGGGTTCGGTTAAGGGATAATGGAGAGTTCCCTTGGATGAAACTAAGCTTCTTCAAAGAACTATTAAGGCAGGACAAAGGGTAATTGAAGAACTACGAGTAAATCCCCGAATTAATAACAAAGAATTTACACTGTACAACGCCGGAATAAAGGATGGGGAAACAAGATTTGGATTGTTTGCAAGGGATCTATTCCTCTCGGCATTTATATTGGACGATTCCGATTTTCTGCGCCAAGTGGTGAAGTTTGCCTGTTTAACTCAAGGAAAAACTCAAGATCCTCAAACTGGTGAGGAACCAGGCAAGATAATACACGAGCACGACCACGTTAATTTGAGGGGCCGAGAAACACGATATAACGCTTCGGACACCACCCAGTTAGCCCTGATAGGCCTTGGAAAGCTCCTGGATGAAGGATATCATGCATTTATAAAGAACCGCGAAAGCTCCATCCAAAAATCCCTCAACTATTTATTCAACCATATAAGAGAAGGTCTCTTCTGGGAAGATCCATCTTATTGCGGAGCAAACCGCTACGCACTCAAATCTACTTACTGGAAGGACGATAGACTTCCCTCCAGAGAGCATCCACATTACCCTATAGCGTATATGTTAGTCCAAGCCCAAACGATAGCGGCCCTGAGGGAGTCGGTGAAGTTAGCGGGCGTGGTCGAACTATCCTTTAGCCAGGGCGAGTTAAAAAAAACAGCAAAAGAAATGGCGGATGCGCTTTTATCTGTTTTCTGGGATGATCAAATCGAATTTTTTGCTATTGCGAAAGACGAACTTGGGCTAATTTCAGGAATAAGTTCCGACGGGTTACACGCCCTTGCTTATCTCGAACCGGAAGATATTCCCAAAAAAAAGTTAGAGAAGATTATGGAAAAATCTAAAACGTTATTGACTCCTTATGGATTTCGGACCTACAGACCCGATCAACCGGATTATTCCCCCGATAGTTATCATTTGGGGTCCGTATGGCCTTTTGAACAGTATTTTATCGCCAAGAGTGGCAACAAATTCAATCAGCCCTGGTTGGTTACCGGGGGAAGCAGAGTTCTCAATGCGCTGGACAAACATGGGTTTTACGAACTTTTCGGTTGGAAAAATGGAAAACTATACCCCCTAGGGTGTGATAAACAATTATGGTCTGCCTGTTTGCCTGTCGGTTTAGATGGCATTGTTGGCAGATAGTCAATTTAAACTAGAGAAAGGCAATACTTATAGAATACACAATCATGCCACAGGGTTTTATCAGGGGCTTCGGGGGTAACCTCCGAAACTTCCCCAGCGGGGAAAAGGACTCCTAGCCGGTATTCTTCAGCAGGACGATTACTTCGTCTTTCCCCCGCAAACCAACCACGAAATGCGCAGGAAGAACATAGATCAGGTTGGAACCTACGAAGTAAAGCTCGATTTCCTCGACGCAAACCTCCGCTCTTTCAAGAGAGGAGATGATTCAATATACAAGCCGCTGGTCGATTACGACGCGGACAGAATTACCACCGAAGTCAAGGAAGTGGGGAAATACGGAGTTTTAATTGCCGAAGGAACCTACACGACAATGCTAGAATTCGCTGACTTTCGAATTTTCATCGATAGGGACTACAGGCAAACCTACGAGGACCGAAAACGGCGGGGCCGGGACAGGATGGAGCCGTTCTTCGAAGACGTCCTGGAACGGGAGCACGAGATAATATCCACTCATAGAAATAGAGCGGACCTGTTAATTACCTCCGACTACGAAAGTACTGTGCTTCAGGGGTAATCTCCCGGTCCGTAACTACTCTCTCTCGAGCTAAAACAATACTCGATAACGAAACCAGGCCCCCTACTATTTGCCTTCGCCCGGTAAAAGATTTACTATAAATTAGTGGTTCTATCAAAATTGTTAAGGAACTTCATTCTGGTTCCTTGACAAAAATTTTTCTAATTAAGCCCGACAAGGGTTTTTCAGGAGGGATAGCCCAATGTGGCTAAAAAAAGCTAAGTTGACGTTTGTTCTGGTCCTGGCAGTAGGACTTCTAAGTGTTGGCGCTTTGAGCGCGGAATTAGGCACGAAAAAGAATCCTGTTCAGTGGCTCTTTCCCCCGTCCACGAACGCCACGGTCATAGAAGATGTGGCGAACGAAATTGCGAAGGACCTTTTCGAAATGACGGATATCTACATCGAGCCCCACGTGACGGCCGATTACGCGGCACTAATTGAAGCAGTAAAGGCTGCTGACGGCGACACGATGGCCACGCCCACCACCAATCAGTACACCCGGCTCTACCAGGAGACTGACGGCGGGGTTCATCCGAGGCTCGCGGCAGTCCGATACGGATACCCCTATTACTTCGCAAGCGTCTACGGCTGGCGGGACGAATTTGATTACCATCCGACCACGGAAGGTGCACTGGAAGCACTGGAAGGAAAGACCTGGATCTATAACGACGTGGGAAGCACGTCGGGTTACGTAGTTCCAAACAAAATATTCGACAACTACGGAGTCGAGATAGACGACAAAGTCGAAAGTGGGGGACATACCGCCTCAATAATAGCCTTGCTGGAGGAAAGAGGTGACTTCGCAACTGCCTACGGTTCGCCTCCGACCCCGCCCGACGGAGTATACTTTGACTGGGAATACGGCGACGACCCCGAAATCTGGATCTGGAACCACGCCCTGGACAAGCTCTACCCCGAGGAATTGAGGGGTAAAATCTACGATGCGCGACAGGCGGCCGCCGACACGGGCATGTACGACTATTGGGAAGTCATCGATAAGATCGGTGTCGTAGCAACCTTCGGCCCGATGCCCAACGACGCGCTGACTTTCGTAAACGACTTTCCGAAGGCAATGGAAGACAAGATAGTCGAAGCAGTCGTCGAGCACATCAGGACGGAAGAAGGCTCCAAGCTCTGGGGAGACTCTAACTTCTACGAGTGGACCGACGTGGAAAGGATTTCTGACGATTACTACGACGGTTACAGAGAACTGGTCGGTTACCCGGTGCCTGACGAAGAATAACCGAATTATTCATTTACTGAGAGGGCCGGAATTCGCCTTCCGGCCCTCTCAGTTTGTTACCCACGGAGGGGGAGAAATAACTTGGCTCAATTAGAAATCAACAACCTGTCGAAGGTATACCCGCCGGACGTCCTTGCCCTGGACGATATTTCCTTTGAAGTAGAGCAAGGGGAATTTCTCGTAGTCATAGGGTTATCCGGCTCGGGAAAATCTACCCTGCTTCGCTGTATCAACCGGTTAATCGAACCGACGGAAGGCAGCATAAAATTCGAGGGGAAAGAGGTAACAACCGCCTCCAGCAAGGAATTAAAGGCCATCCGCAAAGAAATAGCCATGGTTTTTCAAAGATTCAACCTGATAGAACGCTCTCTGGTATTAACCAACGTCCTTACCGGTCAGCTGGGTGAACTCAGCTTCTGGAGGAGCATGCTTGGTCGCTTTCCGGAGGAGATGAAGCAGACTGCCCACGAAAAGCTTAAAACGGTCGGAATACCGGAACAGGCTTTCAAGCGAGCCGACGAACTGAGCGGAGGGCAGCAACAAAGGGTGGGTATCGCCCGGGCACTGATGCAGGACCCGAAACTTCTCTTGGCCGACGAACCCGTCTCCAGCCTCGATCCAGCAACTTCCGGAACTATAATGGACTACTTAGCCGAGATAAACGACCAGGGAAAGACGGTAATTACCAGTCTTCACTTTTTGGACCTGGTCAGGAAGTACGGAACCCGAGCTATCGGTTTAAAAGGTGGCAAGATCGTCTACGACGGTCATCCTAAGGGAATAGACGATCAGAAATTCAAGGAGGTATTCGGTGAAGAAGCCGAAAAGGTTCACATTTCCTGACCTGGCCGAGGGAATTAAGCCCCTGTTACTTGACTGGTTGATCTGGGGTTACCTTGCCTACACGGTAATTTTTCTCCTCGACAGCTACTGGTATACCCAGTACGTGGATTGGTACGGGTCTTTAACCCTGGAACCGTGGGGCTGGGCTCTAACGGTTCTCGGGACTTTAGGGTGTGCTCTGGCCAGCGAAAGGTTCGGAATAAGCGTCGGCCTCAAGACGATAAAGGGTAAAGAAAGGGCGCCCCGTAAGACCTGGGCTCTGACCAACTGGGGAATTACCACGGTGGTACTGATCGTCCTTACGTTCTGGGTCGGCTGGTTGACCACTGACATGGAGCTCGGAATAATAACCCGCAGAGCCTCGAAGACTTCTCACCTCTGGTACGGCCTGTCGCACCCGGATTTCACTCATCTAATGAACATAGACCCGGAGCTCAATGATACTATACTGGGCAGCCTCGTAGACACCTTGTTCATGGCCTACCTGGCAACTCTTCTCGGAGGAGTTCTCGCCGCTCCCCTGGGATTTCTGGGCGCGAGAAATATCATGGGTGGAAGCCTTTTCAGAAAGACGATCTTCTACGTCACCAGGGCCTTCTTCAACGTGGTGAGGTCGGTGGAGAGCCTTCTGTGGGCCATAGTCTTCGCGATCTGGGTTGGCTGGGGCCCGGCCGCCGGAACGTTCGCTTTGCTCATTCACTCGATGGCTGCCCTGGCAAAGCTGTTCTCAGAACAGGTGGAGTCGATAAAGAAAGGGCCAATCGAAGCCGTTCAGGCCACCGGCGCTTCGTTCTGGCAGATAGTCAGGTACGGAGCTGTCCCTCAGGTGATACCGCAGTATACCGCATTCCTGCTCTACCGGCTCGACATCAACGTCCGAATGGCGACCGTAATTGCTCTGGTAGGCGGAGGGGGAATCGGCCGGTTCTTCTTCTACTACAAGAGCCAGCTGGACTGGAACCAGGTAGGGGCGGTAACCATAGTTATCGCTACGGTGGTCTGGTTGCTCGACTATATCAGTGGTAAAGCGAGGGAGAAGATAGTATGAACCAGGAAACAGAAATACCGGAAAGAAGTTCCTGGCCGTTCTGGAGAAATCTGGGGATAGCCGTTCTTTTCGCCGTCGCTTTCCTGGTAGCATTAAACAGGATAAACCTGGACCTCTCTCTCCTGATAGAAAACTTCCCCAGCACTCTAAAATTATGGTCGGCATTTGCCAAACCGGACTGGTCCGTATTTGGAGAAGGGGTAATCCTGCTGATTAAGACCCTGTACATGGCCTTCATGGCAACGGCCCTTGCTTTACCTTTTGCCATAGTCCTTTCATTCCTCGGCGCGAAAAACCTGATGAACTCCCCGGTTGCAAAGGCGATTTACACGGCTGTCAGAGGTCTGGCAAGCGTTATTCGCTCCATCCAGCCGATTATCTGGGCAATTATATTCGTCGTATGGGTTCGGACGGGACCGTTTCCCGGCGTGCTGGCTCTCTGGATCCACTCCGTCGCCGACATGACGAAGCTTTTCTCCGAAAGAGTCGAGAGTATAGACGTCGGGCCAATGGAAGCAATTAGAGCTACGGGGGCGGGGAAGTTGCTGGTATTGGCTTACGGAGTGATCCCCCAGATTATTAACCCCTACCTTTCATTTACCCTTTACAGGCTGGATATCAACGTGAGAATGGCGACGATAATTGGAATAGTTGGCGGGGGAGGAATAGGTATGCGTCTCTATAGCTATATCAATAAATGGAACTTTCCGAAAGCGGTCGTGCTGACGATGTTGATAGTGCTCATGGTCTGGGGTATAGACTACCTATCCAGCCGGCTGAGGGAGAGGATCGAGACCGGAGGGGGAGAAAAGACCCAGGAATATTCTATCTAGCCGATTCCCGGTGAAAACTGCCGATATTTGTCTTTTACCGTCGCCACCATTTTACGGAAACCGATCTGGATGAAGAATTTATCCCTTGCACGGGATTTTCGAGGATAACGGAATCGGGGAAAGGTTATATTAAACTCAGACGCTTAACTCGGTTTTATAAGGCTATTTCAAAACTCGCAAGGTCTTCCCTGAGTCCACCGGGAGATCTAAAATGAATCGCATTCAAGCCCAGACTATTAGCTCCTAAGACGTTTTCCCTGGTATCGTCAATAAAAACCAAATCCTCCGGAGGTAACTCAGCTTTTTGCATAGCAACCTTATATATTTCCGGATCCGGCTTAGTTTTACCGACCCTAAAAGACAGAATGCAATCATCGAACAACCTGGATACCTCGTACTTTTTTTCGAGATGCTCAAAGTGGACTTTATCGGTATTTGATAGTAGATATAGGTTAACTCCCTTATTATTAAATTCCTCGATTAGTTTCCATACTGCCTGATCTTTTTGAAATATATTGGACCAAATTTCGAGGAATTCATCGAAGGACAGGTCGTCGAATTTTAACATGTTTTTTAGTTCGTGATAAAATGTTTTTGAAGTGATTTGTCCATTGGCAAAAAAATCTTCGAGTTCGGAATCAAATATTTTATCGTAAATTTTTTTCGGTCCGTATTTGCAATGCCTGGATAATTTGCGACAGGTTATCATGTGATCAAGGGGAAAAATCACTCCCCCCATGTCGAAAATTAGAGCGTGAACAATTTTGGAACCTCTATTTCTTTCCGAAGTGTAAATAGTATCTTTTTGCATCAAACTGCTACCCCCTTGATTGTGACTGCGGGATCACCAGGTAACCCCGAAGACCATACTGGACCGAGCACCTGGTCTTCCGGTGCACTCACAACTGAAACCCCGCCCAAGTTGGACCTTTCAGCGCACCAATTTCGACTAATTCGGTTCAACTTAAACTGCTACAACCAATCTATTACCCCGTTAATAAAAATCGGGCCGCGTACAAAAAGCTCCTGTTGCCCTAAATTGCGTCTTTCAAAAACGCTGGAGGAAAAACCTGCCGATCAGCCCAGGGGTTACCCCGGGAATACTTTCGGCTAGTTTCGGTATAACTTCATCCTAATAAATCTTTTTCCCCTCCAGGGTGTCCAGTTCAAATTTATCGTAAAGCCCCTTTACTAAACGTTTCGCTGTACTTTTCGTGGTTCCTTCGGCACGCAGGCGAAGGAGGGGCTCGGTGCCGGAGAAACGGAGTAAGGCCCAGTTGTCATTCTCCAGAAAATATTTGACACCGTCCTTGTGGGTAGTATATTCTACAGAGTGTCCGGCAATTTCCTCTAGATCTCTTTCCTTGAACTGTTTTGTTAAAGTTGCCTTCATTTCTCCCTGGTATTCGATGTTCTCCTGGTAAGTATATAACTCACCGGTAATATCTTTTAACTCAGCTTGAAAGTCACTCAACGATTTACCGCTCTTTGCCAGAAGTTCTACAATCAAAGCAGCCGCAAAGACCCCATCTTTACCCGGTATATGATCTCTAACTGTCAACCCCCCACTGCTCTCGCCTCCGAGCAGGGCTCCGCTTTCATTCATAGCCTGATAAATGTGTTTAAACCCTACAGGTACTTCTATACACTCTTCCCCGAAGGACTGAGCGAGTCTATCGAGCTTGTGGGTGGTAGCTAAATTTCGGACCACTCCCCCTGACAACTTCCTGTATTCGTGCAGGTAATAATAAAGGATGGTTAATATATCGTTGGCAGAGACGTACTCTCCTCGCTCATCTATTACGGCTATACGGTCAGCGTCCCCGTCCGTAGCCAGCCCCAGGTCGTAGCTTTCCTCTTGAACTAAGGACGTCAATTCCGTCAACGAAGAAAGATCCGGGGAAGGCGACTGGCCACCAAAAAGCGGATCGTGGCGATCGTGGATCGTATTAAGTTTACAGCGGCACTCCGTCAGTATAGTTTCAAGCGTAACTTGCCCTACTCCATGCATCGGATCAAGGATTACATGCATGTCAGCGGACCTTATAGAATCCATATCTATTTTTTCTTCTACGGCGTCGATGTAGCTATTGCTATACTCCCTTTCTTTTATATAATCCGCTTTCTGACAGGACGAATAATCCGCTTTTACTACCTCCTGAGAATCAAATGAATTTGCTTCCTCGGCAAAAGAGTGAGTTTTTGAGTCGGGCATTGGCTTGCCTTCTTCCGCTCTAATTTTGATCCCATTATACTTAGCCGGATTATGACTGGCCGTAACCATAATTCCCAGAGCGTGATCGGACGTTTGAGTGGCGTACACAATAACCGGCGTCGGGGAACTTTCCGGCAAAACGGTAGTTTTTACGTTATTACCAGCCAGCACCTCTGCAAATGCTTCCGCAAACCTATTAGACAAAAACCGTCTGCCAAAGCCGATGATTACACCTTCGTCTTCTTTTCCCTCGCGTATTAAGTTATTTGCAATGGCCTGGGCAAGTCTTCTGACGTTGTCAAATGTGAACCCTTCACCGATAATCCCCCTCCAGCCCCCCGTACCAAATTCAATAATATTTTTTTCTTCCCGCTGGAAGGGTCTGAAAGTTCTTTTCTGCAAAATGAACTCTGCAGTATCCAGATCTTCTGGCGTATTGATGCCGAGGATCTCATCGCTATCAAAGGTGCGATAGGAGTGGACGTTTAAATCTCGTTCCGTTAGCTCTTTAACCACGTCAGTAAAGAGATATTCATCCTGTTCGTTATCCCTTTCCAGCTCTCTCAAAGAAGGTACTATTTCGGGCCATTCAGCAACATAGGCCCCAATATTTATTTCTTTAATTTCTTTTACTGAAGTCGAAGCGTCGAACTCCTCGATGACAGAAGTTATTCGCCCTTCGTCATCCCTCACGACTCGCCCGTAAGGGGGAGGATCCTCTAAAAAAGCCGTAAAAATCGTCAGGGCGGGGCCTTTCTGCTGATGGTAGTTAATCAAGCCTCTAATTGATTCTTGCCGAAACAGAGGAGTATCTCCATACAGGACAAGAAGGGTCCCACTCCAATTTCTTAGTTCCTCCGTCGCCTGCAATGCTGCATGCGCTGTGCCTAATTGTTCTTCCTGGTTTATGTAATTGTAACTAGCGCCTAAATAATCTATTATCGCTTCTTTCTGGTAACCGACAACAATGTAAATATCGGAAGGATCCAGAAATTGTTTGGCTTTTTCCAATATATGGTCAATAACTCTTTTCTCCCCTAGCTTTTGGAGCACCTTCGGGTAATCAACTCCAGACCTACTGCCTTTTCCTCCAGCAAGGATTAAAGCTTTCACTGTAGTTCACTCCTGTCGACCGGTTATGACTAAAGGAACGGGTCGTTCATAAGCTACACCCGGTAGTTTCTTTCTATCTGCCTTTTTGATACAGCTCCCTCCTTCGAAATACAGACTGGTTGACCCTCCGCCGTCTAGATTGAGCGCACACTTGACATTATTTCCCCTCAAGAGCTCCACCAACTCCTCCAGCGTTGCACCTCGGCTATCGAAACCGGGATGGTAATCGGAGTCGTTGCACCCCTCTACCGCCAGCAGCATCATTTCTTCATCCTCCGTTACGGCTATCGCAAGCCGTGCCGCTGGAGTTTCGTTCCAGTTGTAAGGAAATACGGTTGGCGGATGGCGGTCAGAGAAAGCTTCTTCACCAAATGAGTCACGAACTGATCCATCCCTGAACAAAACGGGGCCGACCTGGATTCCCCAGACCGGTTGGGATGGCCCCGGGTCATTCCGCCAGAAATACTCAACCCGAGAAGAGAGTTCCAATTTGCTAAAGAGGTCTTTTTTGACTGCCAAAACGAATCCAGCATCCGGGACCCTTAAACCTCCATTCTCTTTGTAAGAAACTATTTGATTGTTAACTACTGCTAAATGCGTTTCATGGGGATTTTCAGGGGTAAGGTACGTTTTTGCTCTGGTAAAAACACTGCAGTTGTCTGAAATCTTGAGCCTCTCTTCCCCTATCTTTAAATCTACGTCCCTGATGGATAAAACTTCTGCTTTACTTTCGTCTTCTCCCCTAATAATGGCTCCCCGGGGGAAGAGAGGAGGGTGTAGAACCTTACCTCGGTTCAGGATTAATCCGTAGGGCTGACAGAAAAGGGAATGTACACTCTTCATATCGCTCGGCTCTAACAAAAAGAACGAAGCGTTCATTAATATCTCGTGTTTGTGCTTGACTCGCGAAGGGAAGCCACAGTTACTATTTACCGGCAGGAGCTGTGACTTCTCTCGGAGTTTTTCTTTCCGGGATCGATCGGATTCGACGTAAAGATTATTTTTTTCGTACAGAATTTCTATCAACCGTGCGCTGTTAACCTCTTCGGAGCGTAGCTTGCCGTCTTCAATAAATAATTGCTCGTTCTCCAGGGCTTTCCGCAAAGCATAATTTATTCGTGAATGAGCGGATAGCAATACTTCTCCGGAATCCGTTATTTCTTCGGTTAAGTCTTCAACGTCCTCACCCGGTAAAGAAGGGAAGAAAGAAATTACAGGATGGACCTCCCCTAACTTTTTCTTCAATTTGGATGCTCTCGTCGATGCAGCGTATACAAGGACGGGAAAACTTTTATCTTCCAAAAAGCGAGGTCTAAGGGACCACTCGTCCTTGAGCTTTAGACTTGATGCCGCAAAATATTCTTCTCCGAAGCTTCGCTTTGTACGTTCAAATCTAAACCCACTTTCCTCGAAAGTTTTTTTTCTCGAACTGATGTTGCCCCTCCTTAGATAAATCAGATAGTAGTCGAACCTGTTTTTTCAACTCAAAGTAATTTGTTTGATTGCAAGTTTCCGTATAACCGAGACCTTTCACCAAAACTTGCCGAGGAAGCCCCACAGCTCGCTGTGGGGAGGAATCGGCTGGTTTTTGTCCCTGTTAGCCTTTTATTCCTACCCTGGCCATACCCCTTATGACGTATCTTTGGAGGAAGATATATAGTATTATGAGAGGCACGACGGTTATAACGGAACCGGTAAGTAATAAATGCCATTCGGCCTCGTATTGGCTCTGAAATTGAGTCAAAGCCATTGGCAGTGTCATCAGACTTCTACTATTTATATAGAGTATCGGTCGAAGTAACTGGTTCCAGTTTGTAATAAAAGCAAGAATGAAAAGCGTAATTAACGGAGTCTTTGCTTGAGGAAGAAAGACGTTCCAGTAAAGTCTGAACGGGCCGGCACCATCAACGACCGCAGAGTCCTCGATTTCCTGAGGAATATTTTCAAAGAAAGTACGCATCAAAAAAGTTCCCAACGAACCCACGAAGATCGAGGGAACGATCAGCGGAAGCCAGGTGTCCAACCATCCGAGGTGCATCATGAGTAAGAACTCCGGTATTATAACTACCTGAATTGGCACGCTCATCGTCATGAGGAAAAGACCAAAGAGAACGTTTTTACCCCGGAATTTCATCCTGGCGAAAGCAAACCCGGCCAGCGAGCACGTTAGTAACTGGCCAACCGAAGCGCTAACGGTAACAAAAGCCGTATTTAGCATATACCGGAAGAAATTATACTCCGTTAAAACCTTTATATAGTTAATAAAAGGATTCGAAGAGGTAAATAAGTCACCTAATTTAGGAGGGAGGCTAAATATTACCTCCTGGGTACTAAAAGATGCATTCATCATCCAGAGAAAAGGGAACGCCCAGATAAAACCTATTCCGGTAACTAGTGTATAATATATGACTTTTTGAGTTTTACTCATATTCTCCCTCTATATGTGATTTCATTGATATGTAACCCAGCGGCTCTTGTAGTAAAAATTCAGAGCGGTTATGGCCCCTACGATTAATACGAAAACATAAGCTAAAGCGGAAGCATAACCCATGTTATAAAAGACAAAAGCATTCTGGTAAATCGAATAGGGCAGGGTGGTTGAAGAAATACCCGGACCTCCTTTGGTCATGGCATAAACTAACTGAAAATGCTGCCATAACCGAAAGACGGCAATAATTAAGGCGAAAAAAGTCGTTGGCGTCAACAAAGGTAGGGTAATCTTTCTCAGCTTGTGCCACCACGAAGCTCCATCCACAGAAGCTACTTCGTAAAGGCTGTTTGGAATGTTTTGTAAGCCAGCCAGAAATATAATCATATAGAAACCTGCTTCCTTCCAAATAAATACCAGCGCAACCGCCATCAGGGCCGTATCAGGATTACCCAACCAGGCCGGTCCTTCGATACCTAAAGCTGCATTTATGAAATAATTGAGTATTCCAAATTTTGGACTAAGAATCCAGCTCCAGGCCATTCCTATAGCTACCGCCGAAGTAACCAGGGGAGAGAAAAACAACGCGCGAAAGAAACTTACTGCCTTGACTTTAACATTTATAACCAGGGAGAGTAGAAAACCCGCAAAGAGTGCCCCGGGAACGTATATTAAAGTAAAAACCCCTGTGTTGCGCAGGACTATCCAAAAATCCCCACTCGCAAACATTTCCTTGTAGTTGGCTAGCCCTACCCACTCTATATCTCCCATAATATTCCATTCGGTGAAGCTCATGAAAAAGGCCGCCCCGATTGGCCCTAACCTAAAGACAAACAGCCCTACGACTCCCAGAGCGAGGAAAGCGTAAGGATGCCAGGACTGATACCAGTTGCGAGCACCGTTTCTCAAGTTTCCCTCCTTAAGTTTTTAAATACTCTTCAAAGTTGTTAGGGTAACTTTGTTTGCCGAACAAACCTTAATAAGGATTGTATACAGTTAAATGAGAATAAAAGGAAGCGATGTTCTGGCTTACCGGCAGTTTTCAAAAATGATCTACAAGTTTAATAAATAAAGGGGAGAGAAAACCATCTTCTCCCCCCCTTTATTACTGTATAAATTTTACCGGTTATTCTTCGTAGTTTTCGTCTAGAACTTTGTTGATGTATTTGTTGGCTTCTTTCATTGCCTGATCGAAATCCTTCCTGCCATTGATAACTTGATCAATAGCACCCGTAAGTCCAAGCCCTTCAGCACCGGCGTAACCGCGCCATTCGGACCAGCTTTTTGTAAATGACGTCTTCATCGGCAGACTACCCCACTCGAGTAGTTTTGTTATATTGGAAGGTTGGGCATCCTGGTTGAAGAACTCTTCCGATTTTGCCAGGGGGTTGTAAGAGGGTATCTTGCCGGCCATGTAGAGATCTGAACTCAGACCGGGACCGCTAAAGAATTTGGCGAGTTTCCAGGCTGCTTCCGGATGGTCAGTGTTCGGAGAGATGGCTATGTTATCCGGCCAGGCAAAGAGAGTATCCTCTTCCCAGCTTGGACCGCGAGGGACCTTAGCTATACCCCAGTCGAAACTATCACCGATAATGCGACGGTTATTCTCTATGCTCCAGCTGCCGTCCACCCACATCGCTGCCTCGCCCTGGGGGAAAACATTCTGTTGATCTATCCCGGACATCTCTGACTTAGACGGCGCCACTTCGTGTTCCAGAACGAGATCGGTTAAGAACCTTAAAGCTTCTACGGCTTCGGGCGAGGGATCAAAGTTCTGCTTGTTTTCATCCAGCAGTCGCCCGTTGTTTTGATAGATCCATGGTTCGATATGGGCGTAACGACCGTAGAACCAGAAACCCCATTGGTCGATTTTTCCGTCACCGTTAGAGTCTTTCGTCAGCTTCCTGGCTGCCTTGAGAAAATCGTCCCAGGTCCAGCCATTTGACGGGTAGTCCACTCCTGCTTCGTCGAAAGCGTCCTTATTGTAGTATAAAACCGGGGTAACCCAGGCAAACGGCAGGGCATACGTGGAGCCGTCAAACGTGAGGACGTCAAACAGAGGGGAGAAGTAATTCTCCTGATTTAAGTCTTCTTCTAGAAACTTATCAAGGGCCATTACCGATCCATTGGATACCCACTGCTCCAAGAACGCGGAACTCATGTTAAAGACGTCGGGTAGCTGGTTGGTTCTGGCATTTAGCCTCATCTTCGTCCAGTAGTTATCGGGTTCTATTGCATTCAGATTGACCTCGATGTCGGGGTTCTGGGATTCGAATTCTTCTATTGCCTTCTCGTACTTTCCCCTAATAGTTGGATCCCAAATCCAGTAATCAAGTTGTACGTCAGCACTAAAACTAAATACCGAAAACAGGGCGGTTCCCAATATACCCAGCAATAACACTACAGCAATTTTTTTATTCAATTTTTATGAAATACCTCCTTTATAGTTATAATGAATGGTTATTAATAAAAAATTCCGAGTCTAAAGAATTAGTTACATCAAATAGCTCCGTTAAACGAATTGAGAAATAAAAACTGGTACTTTAGTTTCACCCCCGTTGGATGAGATGGAATATTTACTGTCACCAACAGGCAGCATCTAAAAAATTATTCCGCCCTTCCCTTCTAATAATCTTTCTGTCTAGGAGTCTAATAGAAAATATTCTATTTTACGAGAAACCTCTCTTCAACATATCGGGCTCCCATCCACCTGTAGTTTCCCTTCGAAATGATATCTAATATTTTAGACCCCTTCGAGAATTGTTACATTATACAGAGACAATATAAAAAGTCAAATTACCCAGTATACTTATCCCGTAACTACTTTTCCGGGCAGGATTTCGATTCACCGTACAGAATATCTACTATATTTACGGACAACCAGGGATTTTTAGAAATCCGTTACTGGCTAAAATTGTTGCTCTTCCAGTAGCTTCTTGACTTCACCTATTTCCCTGTTAAACGGGCCCGGCTCCTCTAGTTTAAGGGTCGTAAGAGCCGCCGCGTACCTTATTGCTTCCTCTGGAGTCGATCCTTGCGACCTTTTACCCAGGTAGGTTGCCATACAGGTATCCCCTCTGCCCGTTCTACCATCCAAAGACTTAGGCCTAAACGGGGCCCGATGGACCTTACCTTCTGTGTATGCTATTACGCCATCGTCGTGGGTAACCACAACCTCTTCGGGTCCCAGCCTGGCCAGCTCCTTAGTCGCTCCGGTCAGGTCTTCTTCCCCGGTCAAGATCTCCGCCTCGTTGTCGTCTGCCTTTAGATAGGTAACATAAGGTAAGACTTCTCCAGCTTTTTCCCACTTTTCCAATACAATGTCGTCGCCACTCTTTTTTCGAACAAATCCCTGTAAATCCAGCCCCAGCTCCGATCCCTGGCTCAAATGCTTTATCAATTCAGGTGAAACTTCCCCCCGCAATAGAGCCCCAATATGGAAGATCTCAGTGTCAACTTCGGGTAAGTCACTTCGATCAAAAGGTCCGGCAAAGCCTGTCTGGTAACTCTTTCTTTCTTCCCGTTTTTCGGTGGGATAGACGTTTTTCATTCCCGTAGTTTCAGGGGCCCTGGAAGCGAATACAGGAATATTGGCCTCTTTAAATTCCGTAAGTCCCGAAAAGTCCTCCTCGGCCAGTTTAGTAACGACCCCGACTTTTACCCCCATCTTTTTAAGCGGGAACGCCCCGAAATAGACCGCACCGCCGAGAAGATCAGCCTCCTGTTGCCCCACTACTTCTCGATCCTTAGTAAAGTGACCCAGCAACATGACCTCAAACTTTTTCATAAAATAACCCCTTGATTAAAAAATAGTGTCCCGCTTTCCGTATAGACAAAGAATAGTCCCTCCTTTCTTAATATACTGAGCCTATATAATGTAATGCTTCATGGTTTATGTCAAGAAAACCCGGTTCTAAAAACTGGTCTTAACCTTTCCGTTAAGGCTAAATTTCCGCCCTATCACTTTGGTTAAAATTCCGCAACGTTTTTCTGAAGTCAATTACCCCGCACCAAGGTGCGGGGCTTGTAACCACAAACCCGTAAGGTCAGGAATGTTTTTCTTTAACGACAATCGACCCAGCAGTCAATCGAACCCGTTTCCCGCCTTATACCCAATATGGGAAATAAACT
>JAIPHJ010000032.1 GCA_021735245.1 Candidatus Bipolaricaulota bacterium | reverse complement strand
AGTTTAATATGGACTTCAAAAATGAAACCAGTTTACAGAAGAGGTTTTTTGGTGAAAGTATTTTTCACCGTCCGGTAATCGATATCAAACTGGGTGCTGGTTGAAAGCCCTGGAAGAGGGACTTGATTTAACGCTTTAGCTATCACCTAATAGGTGAAGATAACTAAGTTTCTCAAATAGGGACTATTTTTTCCTGTAGACTGAATTATAAGTTGGTCTTAGGAGAGAGAATCGCATGACTTAGGTATAAATTACTTTAGCCTGAATTGAGGAGTTTTAACACGTAAGCTCGAAGATAAAGGGTTACCGATACAGAGTAGTTATTCTATCCTGCAAATTGACTTAGAAGTTGGTCTCAAGTAATAGAGTCGGACGATTTATGTTTAGATTAGTTCCAAAGTGAGAATATTCATAAAAGTACCCGGAGTATCCGGCAGGGGAATCTAAATGAACTATAAACGCAAAAACCTACTCAGGAGAATACGTTCGGGGCTATTATTCTACGCCCCCTTTGGAATACTGTACGGAATTTTTATCCTCTGGCCAATAATCCGGATGTTTTACCTATCCACCCAAAAATGGAATATATTTTCACCCCCGGAATTCATCGGCTGGGAAAATTTCGTGAGGATGATCCAGGACGACATCTTCTGGACTTCCTTTTTCAATACCATAAAGTTCACTTTGATGAGTTCTCCTCCCCTTATCATCCTGGGTTTGATGCTGGCGATTCTTTTTTCAAAAAGTTATTTTTCCGGTTTCTTCCGAACATTTTTTTTCATACCCTACGTTCTATCAGTTTCCGCGATTTCCGTGACCTGGGTTTGGATTTTTAACCCGGATCCTCAATACGGGCTGGCCAACCACATACTAAATGCGATCGCTGGGGCAAGCCCCAAATGGCTTGCCAGCTCTGCTTTAGCACTTCCTGCAGTTGTTATTACCACCATATGGTGGACACAGGCATTCAATACAATGCTCTTCACGGCGGGCCTCCAGAGTATTCCGAAAACGTATTACGAAGCTGCCGAAGTGGATGGCGCATCCGGGTGGCAACAGTTCTGGCACATTACGATTCCTTCTCTAAAGAACACCTTCGCTCTTGTTATAGTGCTCCAGGTACTGGCGTCTCTCAAAATATTTGGTCAGGTGAACATTATGACGGGAGGAGGTCCTTACGGTAGCAGTAGAGTATTACTGCAATACGTCTACGAGTCCGCCTTTGAAAGCTTTAGGATGGGCTACGCAGCAGCTATTTCGATAATCTTTCTGTTACTCGCCCTGACGTTTTCCATCGTTCAACTGAGATTTCAACGAGGAGGGAAAAGGTGAGGAAAAGCAAGGCGGGTAAGATTTTATCAACAGTGGTCTCTCTGGTTGTAATAGTAATTTGGCTAACCCCTGTATTTTGGATGATAAAAACGTCCCTGGTACCCAGTACCGAAATAAATGCCGCCTTTTCCTTTATTCCTCAGACATTGAGTCTGGAAAACTATCGTTTTCTTTTTAATAGGGCCCCCATCCTGCGCTGGCTCCTGAACAGTTTCGTCGTATCAATTTCAGTTACGGTCGGAACGTTGATAGTTACTTCCTCCGCTGCTTACGCCCTATCACGGATCGAATTTCCCTTCCGGAATGTTTTATTTTACGTTTCCCTGGCAGGAATCACGGTTCCACCGCAAGGGATTATGATTGCACAGTATCTTCTGCTGGACGGAGTCAACCTATTGAACTCTTATTTCGCGCTAATTCTACCGGGTTTGGCGTCTCCCATTGCACTTTTTATCTTAAAGCAATTTTTCGATAATATACCCAGCCAGCTGGAGGATTCAGCCCAAATAGACGGGGCAAATAGACTGAGAATATTTCTGTATATTGTATTACCCATGTCCAGGCCGGCCATAACTACTGCGGCGATATACACGTTTGTATGGACCTGGAATGCTTACATGTGGCCGCTTATAGCAACAAGCACAAATGATATGTACACCCTCACAGTTGGTCTGGCAACTTTCCAGGGCAGTTACGTTGCCGAGTACGGAGCTATAACCGCAAGTGCGGTTATAGCATCGGTACCCATGATCTTAATTTTCCTGATTTTCCAGCGACATATCGTGCAGGGCCTGACGGGAATTACGGGAATCAAAGGTTAGTACTTAACCGAGTTCAGACTAAACGGGTTCGACTAAAATACGGGGGAAACTTTTCCAGAAGGTGGTAACGTCATGTTTTTCCAGAAAAATAATTACTGGCAAATCTGGATTGCTGTTGCAGCAGTGTCCCTTGCTTTCACGATCCCCGGGTTTTTCGGAAATAGCGTTCAGTTGAGAGCCAAAGAAAGTTATTCGAATCCAGTATTGAAAGAAGAAAAACAGGATATCGGAGATCCCAGCGTTATTAAATTTAAAGATAAGTATTACCTCTACGCTACATCAGAACCCAATCTCGGGTACAGAGTGTGGCAATCAAACGACCTGGTAGAGTGGGAGGGGAAGGGACTCGCCTACGATTCTTCTCTGGAAAATAATATATGGGGAATGGGAGATTTCTGGGCACCAGAGGTGATACGGTACCGCGGCAAATTTTATATGGCCTTTAGCACGAGAGCTCCCGATGGCCATCTAAAAGTGGGCCTTGCCGTTAGCGAGGACCCTCTGGGGCCTTTCAAGAACCTTGAGGCCCCTCTCTTCGACAGAGATGCTTCTTTTATTGATCCATATATATTCGTAGCGGATGGAGGAGAACCTTACCTGTTTTACGTAAAAGACTGTTCGGAAAACCTCGTTGACGGAGTTCATACGAGCCAGATTTACGTGCAGAGAATGGAGGAAAATCTTCGCGGCCTTAAGGGGGAACCCGTTTTAGTATCCGAGCCCAGCCAAACCTGGGAGACGGGAGGAGATTATCAATGGAACGAAGGACCGGCGGTTATAAAAAATAAAGACCGGTACTACCTAACGTATTCTGCCAACTACTTCGGCTCGGCAGACTACTCGATTGGTTTTTTAAAAGCGTCGCAACCACTGGGCCCCTGGAAGAAATACGAAGGCAATCCAATACTTTCTAAAAACCCGAAAAAAAGGGTTTACGGCACCGGGGGTAATAACTTTACCCTCTCGCCGGACGAGGAGGAGCTATTTATCGTATATCATAGTCTGCCGGACCCAAATTCCTCCCGGGTCCATCGGGTGGTAAATATAGATCGCCTGGAATTTCAGAACGGAGTAATGAGGGTAATTGGACCAACCCGCTCCCCTCAGCCAGTTCCGTCCGAAGGTGAAAAATAATCGGTTAGGATTGAGAATTGAAAAGAAAACACAAGTTTCCTATATAAACAGGATTTTCCAGAACTTCGCCAACCAATAAGAGATTTTTAATAGAGGGGGAATAATAATTATGACTGAAATTCCGAGACCAAAGCATCCGCGACCGGACAAGAAAAGAGAGGAATGGCAAACCTTAAACGGTACGTGGGATTTTCAATTCGATCCGTTAGATCAGGGCAAGCAAGAAGGCTGGCAAAAACCGGCCGCCGAGTATTCCGACAAAATAACGGTCCCCTTCCCGTGGCAGAGCGGGCTTTCGGGGATTGAAGATACTGGTTATACGGGAGCCGCCTGGTATCAGCGAAACTTCGACCTAAAAAGCGGCTGGGAGGAAAAGAAGGTATTTATCCGGTTTGGAGCAGTGGATTATTTCACTGATCTCTGGGTTAACGGTACGAAAGTCGGTACCCACGAGGGGGGCTACGATCAGTTTTCATTCGAAATTACCAAGCAGTTGAAGGAAGGGTCGAACAATGTCGCACTTAGAGTCGAGGATCCCGAGGATATCTCCGAGATTCCCCACGGAAAGCAGGGGGGAGAATGGTATACCAGAATCAGTGGTGTATGGCAGCCAGTATGGCTTGAAGCGGTATCTGAGACTTATATTCAAGATATTCAGGCAAATCCTTCCCTGGAGAAGCAAAAATGCGAACTTGACATCCAACTATCATCTCCCCCGGCCAGGGGAAAACTGGAAATATCTATCCAGGAGGAAGGCAAAGAGGAAGAGATAGTGCTGACTCTCCAGGCTGATTCCACCGATTTGAATTTAACGGTAAATATCGAGAACCCTCGTCCCTGGAAACCCGAAGCCCCCCATCTTTATGACGTAGAAGTCTCCTTAAAAAGGGAAGGTAAATTAATGGACAGGTTAAAAACCTACTTCGGAATGAGGGACGTTGCCACGAAGAACGGAAAGATTTACTTGAACGGGGACCCTATTTACCTGCTCGGGGCGCTGGATCAGGCGTACCACCCGGAGGGACTTTATACCTACCCCGGCGAAAAGGCGATGAAAAAAGATATCAGTCTTGCAAAAGAAGCGGGCTTTAACCTGCTCAGACTCCACATTAAGCCCGACGAACCCCGCTTTTTATACAACGCGGACAGAATGGGAATGTTGGTCTGGGAAGAACCAGCCAATTTCGGGGACGAGGGGTACGGTGAAAAAGCCAAAAAAAGATTTCAGAAAGACTTAAAGAAGATGATAAAGAGAGATTTCAACCATCCTTCAATTATCATCTGGGGCTGTTTCAACGAGACCTGGGGACTCAGATCTCAGGAAGGGGGCAGGTATGCGGTCCACGGCGACAAAGAAAAGCAGGAGTATATCACTCGGACCTATGAACTGGCAAAGGACTTAGACGATTCCAGATTGGTCGTGGATAATTCTCCCTGCAACGAAGACCACGTGGTAACTGATTTAAACGACTGGCACGCTTACTGGGAGGACTACGGGACCTGGAAGGAAGAAATGTACGCCCTCACCAACCGGACTTTCCCTGGGTCGCAGTGGAATTACGTACCGGGAAAACAACAGGGCAAGGAGCCCATGATAAATAGCGAGTATGGCGCTGTGGCAGCACACATGGGGGATTTGGACGTTTCAATGCCCTTTCGTTTTACGACAAACGAATTAAGAAAATACGAGAAGTGCGCAGGCTATATCTACACGGAACTTCAGGACATAGAATGGGAAAAGAATGGTGTTTACAGATACGACAGATCGAGAAAGGAGTTCGGTTACGACATAAAAGATATTAATTCCCCGGATTATATAGTAATCGACTACCCACCCGCCGGGGAAGTTAACCCGGGCGAAAGGCTAGAAATACCGGTTAAACTCAGTCTTTATTCGGGGAAAGTACCTCAAGAGGCGCAACTCAACTGGAAAATAGAAGGAGTCGATCGCTTTGGTAACAGTTTTAGTACGGATTTAGCCACTAAAAAGGTAGAGGTAGAACACCATCGTGCTTATTCCATAGGCAAATTGGACGTTCGGTTGCCCAATAAGTACTTTGCAGGCAGATTGAAAATTCGGTTATCGAATGATGACCAAAAATTTGCTGAGAATTTCGTTGGCCTGGCTGCTACCGCGGACGGTTGGGAGAGTAAGGAAACCAAAGGAACGAAGAGGGTCCAGTTAGAAGAACTGAACCTGGGTGAATACCGAACCAAGAGCTGGGAAGGTCCCGGCGGAACGGAATTGCTGAATGGAAAGGTGGAGGCAGTATATGGAGGGGGTTCCGGACATTTTGTTTATCAACTGGATGCTAGAAAGATCGCCAGCCCCGAAGAGATAACCAGGATGGAATTTCTAGCGGAACTATCTTCTTATTGCCCGGGCCAAAAACAAACCGGCACGAAAAACCATCCAACGGACGCCAAAGTGAAGATCAACGATATAACAGTTGGTCGATGGCTAATTCCGGATAGACCGATTGACTCCAGAGGCACTCTTTCCTGGCTTAACGACTATAAGGGTGGAGCCTACGGCTATTTAAAGAAAGCGGTGCTACCGCAAAGTAAACTGGACCGGATTAAGCGGTCCCTGGTTAAAGAGGATACGTTAACCGTCAGACTTTCCGTCCCGAACGATCGTCCTATACACCCGGGAGGGTTGACGATCTACGGGAGAAAGCTCGGGAGGTTCCCTCTGGGACCCGCCATTAAAGTGGAGTACGGATAGTATCCCCGGTCTCCCCGGGTCAGTATCCGGGGCGGTCCGCTAAATTCCAGAAATCTAGGTGCACGAGTTCCTGACTGGATAAAATATCCAGAAAGATTCACTGTATATTTTCCGGAGAAAAAGCTCGAGCGGGTGAACGCGAAATTGATAAAGTCTGAACTCTGGGGTAAGAGAAACAGCCGAGAGGTATTTCTCTATACGCTCAACAACGAACGGGGTAGCAAAGTCAAGCTGACGAACTACGGTGCGAGAATTACGTCCCTGCTGGTACCGGACAGGAATGGCGATCCGGTCGACGTAGTTCTCGGCTTCGATAACCCTCAAGATTACTTCGAGGATGACGCTTACTTTGGGGCGATGGTAGGTCGATACGCCAACAGGATAAATAGAGGAAATTTCTCCTTAGGGGCAACGGCTTACTCGCTAATCCAGAACGATGACGTACACCACCTGCACGGAGGATACAGGGGATTCGACAGTAAAATATGGAGTGCTTCCTGCAACAAGGACAAGGACGAACCGGCAATAGAACTGGAATACCTTAGTGAAGCCGGAGAAGAAGGCTATCCAGGTAACCTGAGGGTTACCGTCACCTACAAATTGACCCGGACAAACGAGTTAATATTTAAGATAGCTGCCGTTACCGATCAAGCCACGATCGCCAACATCACTAACCACAATTACTATAATTTATCGGGAGGGACGGAAAAAGTAAATAACCACAAGCTAAAGATATACGCGGAGCAGTTCGCTCCGGTCGACAAGCAGGGTATCCCTTACGGAGAACTACTACCGGTTGAAGGAAAGCCATTTGATTTTCGCGAGTCCAGGAGAATCGGGGAAAGAATTAGTACCGACGATCAACAATTAAGAAACAGGCTAGGTTACGACCATAATTTCGTTCTTAAAAGAAAAGGAACCGGAACGGAGCAAGCTGCCAGGGTGTACGAGCCCTCTACTGGAATATCTCTTACCCTAAAAACTACCGAACCCGGTATACAATTTTACACTGCCAATTTCCTGAAGGATAATTTGAAGGGCAAAGAGGGTGCCAGTTACGGCCCACTCTATGGGCTCTGTCTCGAACCCCAATATTTTCCCGATTCCCCCAATCATCCGAATTTTCCTTCTGCGGTCGTTAGACCCGGTAATCCTTACAAACACGAGACAGTCCTGGATTTTGAAGCGGAAGGTTGAATTCCAAAGCGTTAATGGGGCCAACTGTCCTTGTCGTATGGTGTAAGTAGCAATTATACTTCGTGACCGTAAGGGAGACGATAAAGAATTTTAATTTCCTAGCAAAGAGGTACGAAAATGGAAGAAATTAAAGACCAAACTAAAGTCGACGGCTTGAATAAGAAGAAAGCCGAAAAAGACGATGGAAGAGTAATCATTTATTATTCCCGTACGGAAAACGGGGAGGGAGAATAGATGCCGGAGCTACGCTGGAACCCTATCCTCAAACGATGGAATATAATATCCGACGCCAGACAGGACCGGCCCGTTCTCCCGGAGGACAGCTGTCCTCTCTGTCCGGAAGTCCTGGAAGTTCCCCGGAAGGACTACTACATAGTCTCGTTCGAAAACAGGTTTCCCTCACTGGAACGAAACCCCGAGAGGCCGAACGTAGAGAGTGACTCGTTTTACAGGGTAAGGAAAAACAGGGGTGTGTGCGAGGTTCTGCTTTACTCCTCCGATCACGATGCTTCCCCCGCCGACCTGAGCCTGGAGAGATTTGAGGACCTGATAAGTGTCTGGCGAGATAGGTTCGAAGAACTATCAAAAGAGGATTTCATCGATTACGTCTACATATTCGAAAACCGGGGCCGGGAAATAGGTGTAAGCCTGGATCATCCCCACGGGCAAATTTACGCGTTTCCCTTTATCCCTCCTCTGGCGCGGAGGTCTATCAAAAGCGCAAAGTCCCATTACGAAAAGGAGGACGAATGTATCTTCTGTCGGGTGTTGAAAAAAGAGGAAGAGTTCGGAGAGAGAATTATCTGGAAGGACAATAACTTCGTCGCGTTCGTACCGTTTTACGCCCGGTTTCCTTACGAGATTCACCTCTATCCCAAAAGGCACTTTCCCACGATCAGAGACCTGAAGGACCGGGAACGTTCCTCTCTGGCAGCGGGGATTAAAACCGTACTCGATAAATACCGAAACCTCTTCCCGATAGAAGATTTCCCTTACATCACGAGTTTCCACCAGGCACCCGTGGATGGGCAGAACTACTCCTACTACCACTTTCACCTGGAATTCTACTCTCTCCAGCGCGGCGAAGACAAGATCAAGTACAGGGCGGGAGTCGAAACCGGGACGAACGCGTTCATATCATCGCTCTCTCCGGAAAAGATGGCAAAAGACCTAAAAGAGACTTCCTCGGAGAGTCCGGATAATTGATGAAAACCGGTAAATTAAAGAAAAGGTTCACGGAAATTTTCGGACGGGGTAGAGAACCGGAGGTTTATCGGGCACCGGGTAGAGTAAATCTTATTGGCGAACACACGGATTACAACGACGGACTTGTACTTCCTATAGCGATAGACCTGTCGACTTACGGCCTGTTCCGGACCACGGACAAAGACAAAATCCGGGTTTATTCGGAAAACCTGAATAAGATGGAGGAGATCGACCCGGCGAATATATCCCGGAGGCGGGACGACTGGACGGACTACGTTCGGGGGGTCCTATCGGGTCTGGAAAGTCGAGCGGGAACAATCTCCGGGTTCGATTTTTACCTGAACTCCGAAATTCCAGTGGGAAGCGGGCTCTCCAGCTCGGCTGCGCTCGAGTTAGTGACCGCTGTAGGTGCGATCAGAACCCTGAATCTGGCCGAACTGGAAGATTTAGACCTCGTAAAGCTCTGCCAGAAAGCGGAAAACGACTTCGTCGGGGCTAACACGGGAATTATGGACCAATACGCTTCTTACCTCGGTAGAGCAGGAGCGGCGCTCCTTATCGACACGTCCGAGCCTTCACATAGGCCTGTTAAGTTAGAACTGGAGGGATACGAGCTCTTAGTTATCGATACAACCGTTTCCCATACCCACGGAAACAACGAGTACAACAGGCGACGCAGGGAATGCGAAACGGCAATTGACGAGATAAATGAAAAATTCGAAAAGGATGAACTAAGGTCTTTGAGCGAGATAGCGTCCGAGGAGTTAAGCGCTATATTGCCCCGGCTGGAGCAAAAGCTGGCAAACCGGGTCGAACACGTCGTCCGGGAAAACGAACGAGTAGAAGAAGCAGCTAATTGTTTCCGACAGGGAAGGATAAAAGAGGTCGGGGAATTGTTTTACGCCTCCCATTCCAGCCTGCGAGACCTTTACGAAGTTAGTTCTCCCGAGCTGGACTTCCTGATCGAATTCGCCCGGGCCGAAGGTATCCCCGGAGCCAGGATGACCGGCGGGGGGTTCGGAGGGTCGACCATACACCTTGTTCCCGAGGGTCAAACGGACGATTATCTGGAGAGAGCCGTGGGAGAATTTGAGAATGAATTTGATATTACGCCGGGTGGTTTCCCCGTCTCCCCGAGCGACGGGGCAAAATTTCAGAATTAAAGGAGCTCGAAGTCGAAAGAGAGAACCTGCGGGATATTTTGTTTCAATGGAAGGCTAATGCCTTCCTCTATAAAAGACCCGGTCCCCAATCTGTTGTTTTTCGTAGCGGGGGTCTTTAGACCTCCACGATAAAAAAAGTAGCCAGCATGTCGGCTCCCACTGACGGACCGAAACGTTTGGGATGATACACGATGGTCCGGGAACAGGGTCCCGGGCTTCGCAGCACTCAACGGAGCCCAGCACCATCTAGGGGAAATTAGAGGATTGAGAAAATAAAACAATAGGGTTCTCATCTCCGTTGCGTGCTGAACTCCGGCTATTACTGCTAACCGGACCAAGCAGAGAGGGTCCCTGTGCCCTCGTTAAATGTTGTTTTATCTCTCCAACTAACCAATCGGCCGAGCACGGGGACTCGGCCTGCTATTATCTATAGCTTAGTAGATAGTCAGGAAAAACAGGAGAGGTATTTGCGCGACACAGGTTGTAATATTATTGTTTTTTAGTTAACCTCAAGTGAGAAAACTTGAGTAAATTAATCAACTTTACGTTAACGCTGAAGAACAGCGGGTGAGATTAGATGATTACAGAAGAAGAAGTTGAAGAAGCACTGGACGAAGTTAGACCATCAATTCAGGCAGACGGCGGAGACGTGGTTCTGGAAGAAATTACCGAAGACGACGTGGTAAAAGTGCAGCTGGTAGGCGCGTGCGTCGGTTGTCCCATGTCAGCAATGACCCTAAAACAGGGAGTCGAAAAGGTACTGGAGTCCAAGATACCGGAGATAAAAGAAGTCAAAGCAGTCTGACAGCCATCTTGAGTGACTCTTTCATAATTAGTATCATAAAGACATAAAAAATTAGGGGTGGGTCAAGATGGCAGCAAGTCTTAATCAGGTCATTCTTATCGGAAATTTAACCGAGGATCCCGAACTTCAATATACACAATCCGGAGTAGCGAGAACGACTTTTACAATAGCAGTCAACAGACAGTACAGAGACGCCAACGACGAATTACAGGAAGAAACGACCTTCGTCCCCATAA
This sequence comes from Candidatus Bipolaricaulota bacterium, assembly GCA_021735245.1. Lineage (GTDB taxonomy): Bacteria > Bipolaricaulota > Bipolaricaulia > M55B111 > M55B111 > JAGXLP01. The sequence continues at coordinate 8,972 of JAIPHJ010000032.1, read as the reverse complement.
CTACGTGGAGAAATCAGGCGGAAAATTGCGCTACTTACCTCAGTAAAGGTAGGCCCGTAGCAGTAACCGGGAGACTCCGAATTTCCAACTACGAGGACGACGAGGGAAATAATAGAAAATGGACGAGCGTAGTGGCCCGAAACGTGCAGTTCCTCGGGTCCGGCCAGGGCCAGGAGAAACAGGAGAAAAAAACCGAACAACCTCCCCCGGAAAGACCGGAACCCGGTTCTTCGGACGAAGACGACGAAGAAATTCCCTTTTAGCGGGGAAGGTCACTTAATCAATTAGATTATATTGGGCTGAATAAGATAAGTAAGTATCCTCAGTTCTTTCACAAAAAGCGGAGTTAGCTTTTGGTCCGAACGGGAGCTCTTACTCCTTACCTGGCTGCCTGTTTTCGTCTACTGCTGAGTTTGAAGGATAAATCAGTTGCCAGGGAAGGGGGAGAGTTCCTGGAAAAAGATGAAGTCGGAACCTTCGTGAATTCAGTTTCAGCCGACGGTGGAATATTCAAACGTAATTAAGGGACCAGGCAAAAGAACGAAGATTTTTAGGTCCGAAACAACTGAGACCGGGACTAGGTTAATTCTTTTTTAACTTCCGAGGCGAATTCTCCCGGCAACTGTTTTACTATCGTCGTCATCACGAGCGGGTTTTTCGCCATCTTCTTGGCAAGCGGATACAGGTGATCGATATCTCCGTTATCCGCTATCCAATCGGCCAGATTTGGCCTGTTGAGAAGCCTTAAAAGCCTGGAGAGGTTTTCGTCCGATACTACCTCCAGAATCCTGTGTAGCAACATTTCCCGGTTTAGCTCCTTTCCTACCTTGCTCATCCACTCCCTGTAGTAGTAATCCGAAGGGTTCTCCATACCGGATAGTCCTTTTAACGCCGCTTTTCCCGCAAGTTCGGCGGTAATTGAAATAGGATACAGCCCTCCGCCCGTAGTCGGCTTCACCTGTCCGGCAGCGTCCCCGACAGTTATTACGTTACCACCGGTGGAGTGGTCGGGAATACCGATCGGTATTACACCCGTCCGAAACTCTTCAGGATAATCCGCCCCGACCCTATCGAGCAGATTAATGAAGGATTGTTTGAGCTTATCACCGTCGCTGGTGCCCAATCCCACTTGAGCTTTTCCCCCTCCGGTAGGGATAATCCACCCGAAAAACCCTGAGGCTACCTCCTCGCCGAAGAAGACCTCGACGTAGTCGTTGCTGAAGATATCCAGTTCCATCTCGGCCTGGATGGCGTAGAGTAATTCCGAAGGCCGCTCAAGGTCAAATAACCTTCTGACGTCGCTTCTGGGTCCGTCGGCCCCGACAATTACACTCGGCCGTATAGTCCTTTCTCGCGAGCCATCGGTCGATCTGACTTTAACTTCTGACCCGTCTCTCGCGAATATACCGGTCTTTGGCCGTATTCTGACGCCCTTATCTTCTGCCCGGGAGAGCAAGTCGGCATTTAACCTATCCCTGTCTATGACGTAAGCTTTGACTTTCGAAGAGGAGAGCTCAAAATCGTCCCCGCCGGGAGGATGGACCAGCACACCGCTGATCTCGTTAACTATCGCCCTGTCTTTGCCACCCAGTCTTTCCCAGGCATCAACACTCACCAGACCCCCACAGGCACTGGACTGAGCCGGGTCATCCTTCTTGTCGATCAGGATCGTATCTCCGCCGCCGATTGCCACGACTTCCGCGGCAAGAGCCCCGGCGGGCCCTCCTCCAACGACCAATACGTCGGTATCAATTTTTTTCATATTCACCACTCTACCGTCAATTCGACTGACATTTCCGGGTCGTACTTATTACTTGTAATTTCAAACCCGACCGTCCTATCTCCTCGATACCCGACAGAGATACCGTAACTCTCATGTTCTCCGGATGATTTCACGAATCCGATACTCAGATTTTCACCGGTCAATTGTAAGGCCCAGCCCCCAAGTTTTAGACCGTCCACCTCAATCAGAAAGAAACTGCCCCGGTACGCCAGTCTGGTAACCAATCCCAGGCTACCGGGATACCCCCGAGAATCGAGCGTAACTCCCTGGCTCCACTTTAGATTTCCGGTTTCCAGTGAGATTCTTCTCTCCCCGTACATGGTCAGGTAGCTCCCGCTGACGTTCCCGAATCTCGAGAGGCTACCTCTCGACAGGCTCGTCCAGTAGCTCCCTTTCCGAACCGGGAACCAGGGATTCTTTTCTTCGAACCCATTTTCGAACTGAAGATCGTAGGCAAGACTCAAGTTCCCCAGAGTATAGGATCCGTTGCCCCCAAACCTGTATCCGGTAGTACCTAACCAGGCGCGAGAAGTAGAGGATAAAGCCCAGCCGCCTATCCTGTAATCGAAGTAACTCGCCTCCAGACTTCCGGTAAAGTCATCCAGGTCAGGATTTTCAGAAGAAAACGTCCCCAGCAGAAATGGACTCAGTTTCCAGTTGCCGAGGGAAAACGACAGTTTATCCCCGAGACCCATTCCAAGCCCGAATTGACTGGTCGGAGAGCGAGACAGTCCCAGCTCGAACCCGGATATCTCGAAGTCCGCCAGTCCGTAAAAGTCGGGATAACTCAGGGAGAGTTTCGTTTTTCCCCGGGGGTTTGTGGTGGAAAGAGCCAGGCAAAAAATAACGACAACTATTAAGCCAACCAGCCCCTGGATGATTGACCTGCTGGAAGAGCAATTGCCTGGCTTCATTAGCTCATCACTGTCCCCTTTCAACCGCCTGGAAGCTACCCGGGTACTCCAGCCACAACCCGGCCGAAGAAGAACTTAAAAAGTCGACCCGGGATGCCAGGATCAACCGGGTTTTACTTTGTGCGCCCTTCGAAAAGCAGATTCATTATTCCGTACCGGGCTAGAAGGGCAAGCCCGAGACCGACGAAAAACAGTTGAATAACCTTTACTGAAAACGAGTACGCCACCGCCTCGCTTCCGCTTATACCGAAAATCGCGAAGATTCCGATAAACCCTCCTTCCGACACGCCTATTCCTCCAGGTGTTATCCAGAAGAAGGAGGAAAGCACGGATATCATGGCAAATAACAACGTAAGTTCCTCGATCGTAAATACCCGGCCCTGAGTATAGTAAAAGTATATCTGCGGCCTGATGAACATGAATACCGTCGCTACAATATCCAGCAAAAACGCTCCACCGGTATGTCTAATGTGCTGGCCGAAAGCCATGCTTATTTCTTTCTCCAGGTGCCTGACCCCGTCTTCCACTTTCTGAAGAATCTCCGGCCAGAACAGTTTTCGCTTCAGGAATGCGGCAAACTTCGTGAACAGGAACATCTTCCTGTAAAAATTGAGAATCAATAAGGAAACCAGGCCGACAAAGATAAGGGAAATGAGTATCAGGTATATAAGTGTATCGGAAGGAAGCTGACTGTAAATTCCCAGCAACGCCCCGATTAGAATTACCGCAACCAGGGCGGCCATCATCGTTATCCTTTCAGCCACGATAGTGGCAAATATCCTGCTGTAAGAGGAATCACTCTCCCGCTCTATAACCAGTGCTCTGACCGGTTCCCCGCCGAAGTGCAGAGAGGGAGTCAAAAAACTCACGGCAAAACTCCCGATCCTGGCCCAGAAACTCAGACTAAATGGAGCTACTACACCGTATCCTTTCATAACTACGACCCAGGCCAGGGTCCAGAAGAAAAAAGTCAGGACGATGGAAGAAATCATTAGGGCAAAACCGTCCCACCCGAGTGCGGAGATCTGTCGCAATACCTTTGCAGGTCCAATGTACCAGAGAATTGCAGCGAGTACGGCGAGTCCCAGAACGACGGACAGAACAGTCGTAGTCTTCCGACCTAGTCGCACTTTTACCCTCCAATTTGCTAAATCGGCCGAGATACCCAGGCAAACCACAGGAAAATCGGCGATTTTTTTCGAGATATAAAAGGCTTTAATTAAAACTTCTCTCTTAAATACCCGCCCCCTGGGTCGGGTATTCGCCTAATGAGAACTCAGTTGTACAAGGCTAACGGATACTTTATACTTTAGCAATATTGTTTTGCACGAAGGGGTGAACTATGCCCGATAATTACGATTTTGATCCAAGAGAAGATCGCAGAAATACCGACTGGGATAGACTAAAAAGTAAGTTGAAGAAATTTGGAAATAAAACGGGCTGGATTGTGATCGGCCTGGTGGTAGTCATTTACCTGCTTCAGGGAATCTACCAGATCGGTCCGGCCGAAGTCGGGCTGGTAAAACGGTTCGGCAAACACGTAAGGACGGTAAACTCCGGCTTAAATTATCACCTTCCGCCCCCCATCGAGTCCGTAAAAAAGGTGAACATCAGGTCCGTTCGGAAAATAGAGATCGGCTACGAGACGGTATCGCCACCCCCGAATCCGCGTTACCGGGTCGACGAGGAAGAGGCACTGATGCTGACGGGGGACGACAATATAGTTCACATGGAACTTGCCGTACAGTTCACCGTGATCGATCCCGAGCAGTTCGCATTTAACATTATAGATCCTCATTCCCTGGTAAAGGAAGCCGCGGAAGCGGTAATCCGCCAGGAAGTGGTAAAGCACGAAGTGGAGGAAGCCCTCACGACGGAAAGAGCCGAAATTGCGTCCAATGCCCTGGATAATCTACAGAAACTCCTTGAAATGTACGAGGCAGGGATAAATATCGAGGCGATTAAGGTCCAGGACGCCAAACCTCCGGAACCGGTGGTGCCGGCATTCGACGACGTGACCAGCGCAAAGGAAGACAAGCAGACCAAGATCAACCAGGCGGAAGCCTACGCGAACGACGTCATACCCAATGCCAGGGGCCAGGCCGCAGAAATTGTAAACCAGGCCGAAGCCACGAAAGCGGAGCGCGTCAACGAAGCCCAAGGAGACGTAAGCAAATTCCTCCAGGTCCTCGAGGAATACAACAGGGGAAGCCAGGAGGTAACCCGGCGACGGCTATACATGGAAACCATGGAAGAGATTCTACCGGGTATGGAAAAGATACTGCTCACCGAAAAGACGGACGGTTCCTCGGTACTCAAACTCCTCAATTTAAACGAGCTGGACGGTGGTAGCCAATGAGAAAGCTAGCCTGGTTCGTCGGGATAGTAGTCGGGATACTGATAATATTTAACCTGTTTACGTTTACGGTGGACGAAACGAAACAGGCGATAGTAGTTCAATACGGAAACATAAAACAGGTTGCCACGGAAGCGGGGCTTTACTTTAAGATCCCGTTCATTCAAAACGTTCAGTTCATGGAGGGACGGCTGCTTTCCTACGACATTGAACCGAGAGAGCTAATTACCGCCGATCAGCGTCGGCTGTCCGTGAATAACTACGCCATATGGAGAATCGAAAACCCTCAACAGTTTAAAGAGTCGTTCAACGCACGGCGGGATATTGCCCAGACCAGAATTGACGACATACTTTATTCGGACCTGCGAAACGTCCTGGCAAGTTACGAGTTCAACCAAATAGCTTCCGGCGAGCGGGAAGCCATGCTGAACACTATTCAGGAAACCAGCACCGAAAAGCTAAAAGAATACGGCATTAACCTGATAGACGCCAAAATCAAGCGAGCCGACCTCCCGGAAGCCAACGAGGACGCAGTCTTCAATCGGATGATATCGGAACGAGAGAGACGGGCTTCACAGTTACGGGCCGAAGGGGACGAACGTTCCAAGGAAGTCAAATCGGAGGCCGACAGAAAAAGCAGCGTGATAGTGGCAGAAGCCAGGAAAGAAGCTGAAACGATCCGCGGTGAAGGGGAAGCGAAGGCACTGGATATTTACGCCAATGCCTACAGTCAGAACGTAGAGTTCTACGAATTCTGGCGGAAACTCGCCTCCTACAGGCGCTCGTTCGTCAAAGGAAAGGGAAAGAACACAATCCTCATATCACCGGACTCCCGATACATGCAGCTGCTTTCAAGCGGAGAGACCGAACTGGCAGAGGTTGAGGTTCAATCGGACGAGGAAGAAGTTTCCTCCGAAGAATAAGAACAACCGTCGTTATTTTTGACCCAGATCATCCAAACCCTCCCGGGGTAACACTCAGGAGGGTTTTTCTTTTGTCTTCTCCCGCCAGAGCCTCAGACCTTCGAGCACCAGGTCCTTTTCGAAGTGCTGAATTTGGTCGACCTGCTTGAAAAACAACCTGCCCTTGCCCCCGGTAGCGATAATTTGAAGGTCCGAATTGTATTCTTTCTTGAACCGTTCTATTAGTCCTTCGATCATCCCTATAAAGCCGAGGACGAATCCGGAGTTTATGTTACCTGCGGAAGTCTTTCCGATCACGCTTTCCGGCAGCTTCAGCTCTATCTCAGGCAGGAGAGACGCACGCTCCACGAGCGCCTCAAGGGCTGTCTCCATCTCGGGAGAGATCGCACCTCCCAGGAAGTCCCCTTCCTCGGAGTAAAGTTCGAAACTCGTAGCCGTACCGAAGTCAATTACCAACCCCGGTCCACCGTAGAGCTCCATCCCTCCGATTACGTTTGCCACCCTGTCGGGACCTACAGCCTCCGGCTCGTCCACCCGCAAACCCACGAGACCGTTATCACCAGGCCTCAGGAAAGTCGGGGAAACCCCGAGGAATCTAGCCAGCCCTTTCGACAGGCTTCTGTTCAAATAGGGAACGACCGAAGAAATCACGGCGTCTGTCAGTTCTCCGGGCTCAACCCCCGAGGAGAGAAGCAACGATCGAAAAGTATCGCCAAGCTCGTCAGGAGTTGAGTTCTGATCCGTAGAAACCCGCCAGGTATAAACCAGTTCGTCCTTTCGAAAACAGCCCATCGTTATATTCGTATTACCGACGTCGAGGCCCAGAAACATCCTCAACCCTCCCGGAACGATTTCATTATCTTCCGATAATTTTCCTCTTCCCCGAGTACGTCAACTCCGGCCATTGCTAGTGCCTTTGCCGCGGTCACCATAGCGTAGTAGCCTGCGTCCGAATCCGAAGCTTCGGCAAAATCCTCCGAGTGACCAGGAGTATCTTCCTCTGAGATTCGGATGTAAGGATGAACCGCGGGAATCTTCTGGCTTACGTCACCCATGTCCGTCGACCCCATTCCACCTTCGTAGTCCTCGACTTCTTCACCAAGTACTTCAAAATTTTCCTTTACCAGGTCGGCAAGTACTGGATTGGGCTCCATCGGTTGATAGGCGTGGCCTTCCTCGGTTATCTCCAGTTCGGCTCCCGTGGCCAGCGCTCCCGCTTCGGCACAGTTCTTTACCTTCTCCAGCAACTCGTCCAGGTCCGAAGGATCCGCGGCACGCACGTAGAAGCGGGCCGAGGCGTGATCGGGAACTATGTTGGGTTTTTCTCCTCCGTCAATAATTATCCCGTGAATCCTGGAACTCTCCTTTACGTGCTCCCTCAGCGCGTTGACGTTGTTGAAAGTTCCGATCACGGCGTCAAGCGCGTTAATTCCTTCCTCGGGCTGGGACGAAGCGTGAGCTGCTTCTCCGTAGAAATCCAGTTTCAGTTCCTGGACGCCCAGACTACCGCGGCCCACGAGGGTTCTGTCCGATGGGTGCACCATCATGGCAACGTCCACCTCATCAAAGACGCCGGAATCGATAAGTTCGATTTTCCCGCCGCCTCCTTCCTCGGCCGGCGCTCCAATTACCAGTAATTGACCGTTAAGCCGCTCCATTACGGAGCACAATCCAAGCCCGGCACCCAGCCCTATAGTGGCGATCAGGTTGTGGCCACAGGCGTGACCCAGACCGGGAAGTGCGTCGTATTCACTTAAAAAAGCAATCGTAGGGCCGTCACTTCCGTGGGGACAGCGGGCGAGAAAGGCAGTATCCATACCTCCCACACCCCGCTCCACCGAGAAGTCATGCTCTTCCAGCTTTTCCGTCAACCATTCCATCGCTTTATATTCTTCGAACTTTAGCTCCGGATTTTCGAATATCCTTTTTCCCAGGTCGGTTAGCTCGTCGGACAGTCCGTCAAGTTCTTCTCGAATTTCGGCCTTTAGGGCCTCCAGTTTCTCTGTCATATTACCACCCTGTAATAATCAATTAAGTGTAACTTTTTCCGAGAATAGAAAATTATCTTTTCTTATCTTTTTATCTGCAAACTGTAACTGCTAAAGAGCTAAAAATGGAAATAGAACAAATAGAAAACCCCGGAGAATAAACTCCGGGAACTCAAAAATCGGTACGCTCCAAACGGATTGGGTTCTAGAGATAATAGACGAGCTGTTCGAGTTCTTTCGTGATATCGACCTGGGCTAGTTGAACATCTTCCGGCAAGTCGAGCAAAGTCGGAGCGAAGTTGAGCAGCCCCGTTACCCCGCCCTTCACTAACATTTCGGCAACTTTCTGGGCGGATGAAGCAGGCACCGCAATTATTCCCAGTTTAACGTTCTCTTCGGCGATCCTATCGGAAACAGTCGATACGTCCTCCACCTCGACTCCGTCAATTTCCTGACCGATCAGCTGAGGATTTCGATCGAACGCCATTGTCACCTCAAACACTCGCCTGTCGAATCCGGAGTAAGTCAATAAAGCCGATCCGATATTCCCCACCCCGACCAGAGCCATCTTCCATTTTTGATCCAGGTTGAGAATTGTCCGAATCTTCGAGGCAAGCTTTTTCGTCTCGTACCCAACGCCCCGCTTGCCAAAATCACCGAAATAAGAAAGATCCTTCCTCACCTGGGCCGAATTTAAATTTAACCTATTGGAAAAGTTTTCGGATGAAATATTTTCTTCGCCCTGTTCGATTAATTTGTCCAGACACCGCAGATAAAGCGGCAGTCGATCGATCGTTTCTTTGGGTATTCTCCTTTCTTTCATTATCTGGAAACCCCTTATTTTTATTCCAGCCGGTTGATTTAATTCTAACCTAAATCATGCGATTCTCTCTCCTAAGACCAACTTATAATTCAGTCTACAGGAAAAAATAGTCCCTATTTGAGAAACTTAGTTATCTTCACCTATTAGGTGATATCTAAAGCGTTAAATCAAGTCCCTCTTCCAGG
>JAIPHJ010000007.1 GCA_021735245.1 Candidatus Bipolaricaulota bacterium | reverse complement strand
CTTGAATCGCGCTATCCCCGCCCATGGGGCGGGGCATTTCGCCCGATTCATGGCTTCGCCACCGCGATTTCTATTTGTTTACAAACTTTCGCATTCATCTCCGGCCATAGGCCGGAGTATTCTGCGTGATTTTGATAAAGCAACGAGAAGAACCTTAGGATAGCGTTAGCAGAGCCAGGGGATCGCGAGGGTCGATAACTATTTCATTCCTCGAAGCTATCGACGAAATCGTCTATAGGTATGGCTGTTAAAGTTTGAATTTTGACAGTTCCACGGGAGCCAAGTTCGACGGAGACCCTTGAGATAGTCTCTTCGTTCGGTGCTTCTACTATATTTACGAAATCGTAAGGTCCCAGAACTGCAAACTGTTCCTTGACTTCGGCCCCTAGTTTTTCAATCTCCTCATTTACCTCCTTGATCCGTTCCGGACGGTCCTTGATCGTGGCTGCACCTTCGTCCGTAAGCTCGCTCAGCAGGATGTAGGTGGACATATTCTCACCTCCTCTTTTTTATATTGTAGCGAAAAATCCGGATAGTCAAGTAAATACTAAGCTGGTCGACTCCCCCCCTTGTGACCCTTCCAGATCAGAATGCGGGATAAAGTAATTACTGTTTGAGATACTTAATTGCTTCAACCACTGGGTGATGTTTAAAGAGGTTAATCAACTTACACTCCAGAAACTTTCGCCAGTACCCGGATGTGCGGTGCTTGGTCGAGGTAATTAAGAGGCACTTTCAGTTTCTCGGAATGACCCCGCCAGTTATAAGCGACAAAAAATAAGCTTCAAATCTTTTTTCCTCTTCCTAACTAACAGAGGTTAATCCTGCAGAGTAGACTATCCCTGTTTTCTTGATTATCTCCACGGCGGTCCTTTTTCCTGACGTTACGAGCACAGATATTATCGGAGCAAGCTTGTTCTCTCTTTAACTTCATTTCCTCTTGTCTCTCAGTCGAGCTTAAGAACATTGTAACCACTCCGTGGTTAACTAAAGTTAAACCAGAGTAAACTCCTCTACTTTTATTATATATACTTCCATACTGGAATCAACCAAAGAAGTAGAGGAGAAATACTCTACCCATTCCCCCACTCCCCATAGCACTTGACTGTGACGGCATATTGTTTATACTGTTGAAAAACAATACAGTGGGAGCGGTAAAAACCGATACTGGAAGCAAAGTGCCACTGACAGAAAGGGGTGAAATCGTGCTTACTTTCGAATGGTACGGCCAGGCCTGTTTTAAAGTCGAAAATTCTTCGACGATAGTAACCGATCCCCACAACGGGGAAACAATAGGACTGAAACCCCCACCGGCTGACGTGGCGGACGTGGTGACAATTTCTCACGGACACCACGATCACGCGTCGGGGGAGGATATAGTAACTCGCGGAGACTCCGCAATCATAAAAAATTCGGGAAGCTATACCGAAAAAGGTCTGTCCATCAAAGGGATAGACAGTTTCCACGACAAAGAAAAAGGTTCAAAAAGGGGTAAAAACGTCATCTTCACATTCCGGATGGGAGGGGTGAAGGTCTGCCACCTGGGCGATCTGGGCCACCTGCTCGACGGAGAAGAAATTGAAGATATAGGTTCGGTAGACGTACTGTTGATCCCGGTTGGAGGGAACTACACCATAAATGGGTCCGAAGCCGCAGACCTTACCGAACTCCTGGAGCCTCAGGTGGTCATCCCGATGCATTTTCTGGTGGAGGGATTGACCGTAGGAATCTCCGGCCCGGAAGAGTTTCTAGAGGAGATCGGCCACACTTACGAGGTCAAAGAAAAAAGTATCCTGGAACTGAAGGAGTTGCCGGAAGAGAAACAGGCAGTGAAGCTCGATTGTTTGGCAAATTAACTATATTTACTAGTTTAGGGATTGTCCAAAGATCCTGAAGAAGCATGAAAACCCGACGGCCATTTTCCCCGGAGACTAACATCGAGCGAGCAAAATTCGGCTGGTTTTAGGAGATATACGGAAGTACGTTTGCGGCCCGGAGGTAACGTGAGCGAACCGAAAGATCTTAAAATAAAGGTCAAAGAGATAGCCGGAAGCTGCCCTGTCTATAACGAAGGTACTTCGTTTTCAATTGTGGAGGGACACAAACTTAAGTCCGAACAGACACTCTGCACCCATTCGCTTGCCTCGATACTTCCCTACTACGTCACCCTCAGCAGAGGAACTCCACCCAGTGAACTGGGACTTGGTCGAGGTGAAGAAGCTTACGTGCAATGTCTTGATCCCTGTGAGTACACCGGTGGAGGCACGGTGGTTTTCGAGATCTCCAGGGAACAGGCTTGATGCAAATGTGGGGCAGGTGCCGTGACTTTGAAGATTCGGGAACGTCCTGGTCTGACTGAAAAGTTACTGAGCTGAATGGACGGGATTGATGGAAGTTTCAATTGAGTGATGAATACCGCCTAATAATTAAGCCAGCCGATTCTCCCTCGGAGCAAATCCCGGGGCATTTTCGGCTGGATTCGGTGGATACATATTCAACTAAATATTTCTGACAGCAATAAAAAATTTCAAAATAAACTGCAAGTTAACAGCACCCGGGTGATATGATGTTAGAGATGTGGAGGCACTTCCTGGCTACTTTTCCCGTAGTTTTGATAATTGGCTCGCTACTCTCGCTATGTTTACTATTACTTGTGCTGCTTAATTTGCTAAGCAGTAGAGAAATAAAAAAAATAAAGGACAGGCAGGCTACTTTTAAAGAATATGCTACTGTAGCATTAAGAATTTTGAACCCTCTACTTGTAACGAGTTTGGTTATATCAAGGTATCTCCCAAGAGCAAGTTCAGTATACGTCGTGATGTTGTTTTCCGGGTTGCTAACAATTCTTGCTCCTTATCTGTTATTTACCTCGATTAAGAAGGGTAGAAGAAAAAGCTCACTTCGGCTCTTTGTAGTTTTCTTTAGCGCCACTGTGGCGCCAATTTTCTTCTTTGGTTCCCTTTATTCTGTATTGTGTATATCTAATTTGTGGGATGCTTTTTATTTTAGCGCTACTACGTTTGTAACTCTAGGTTTTAGAAGACCGAGTATAAGTACCTATATACAAAAGGCGATTGCCGGTCTAGAAGGATTCCTGGGCTACTTGTACCTGGGTATTTTTATAGCAATTATTCCTCATATTTTAAGCGACAAATCCCGTACTCGAACTGAAAAAGATCTGTCGAATAACTATAAAAAGTAGACAGAGTCCGTTAATCTCCAGCAAATAGGAGTTGTGAAACTAACAAGTTTGTTTTAGTACTTGGGTTAGATTTCCGTTTTGTTCCAGCTTTTTGTTAGTTTAACGTCATCTATTCTAAATACCGTATGTTTTTCGTCATCATTAACAGCTTGAAACACTAATTCTAACTTTCTTCCGGCATATGGAGTTACGTCGACAGTAATCTTTTTATAATTATCCTTTGACGTTTCATCCTTGCTATAAAGAGTTGTCAAAGTATCCAGGATCTCTCCGTCCATGGATTTAAGCCTTACAGTTAAAAAATCGTCTGTACTATTCGAGGGTTCTCCAGATGTTATACTGTACCAAAAACTAAGTTTGGCCGAGCTTACATTCGGCAATATCATTATTTTTTGACTAATTGAACCCGCACTGTTTGTTATATGATTGCCTTTTGTACTCACTCCCCCTGCAGCATAGCCCCGGGGGGAATGGAATTTTGGCCACTTCCCGATCCAAAAAGCCCCTTCTCTGTCCCAATGCTGAGATTCGTCCGAAAAGTCTCCATTCTTAATGGACTTCAAAACCCGTGTCTCGGCAAGGGCACGCCATACTTCATTGACTTCTTTATCCACCGCCTCGTTGACGGTTTCCATAATTGGCCTTTCTTCGGTTCTTCCGGGTGGCTGAAAAAGGCTCAAGCGCGATTCGACTATGCTTGCGGATAGGCCAATACCGAAGAATATTACTATAATTAATATTGCTTTAGCCGTTGACTTTGTCCTCAAAAGTAAGGTTCTGTCCATACTCTCGGTTGACACAAAGGCACGTAAAAGTTCAATTATAAATATTAAACCACCAAAACCTGATGCTACAGTAGGGTTAAGCTCTATTCCTGGTAATAAAGTAATAACTCCAGCATATATACCCGCTGTTAATATCGACTTTAGGATCGGTTTTCCAAGGGATTTGATTGAAAAGTTCATTTTTCGGCCCCCTGTTAATCATCCGGGTTTATTAATGTAATGAGTATAGCGAGAAAAGCATATACAGCACACGCAACTATAATTCTCGTATCGTCACTGGATTTAAAATAACCTCTATCGACGAATATTAGCAGAGGAAGAAAGAAAATAGGCATTAAAATTTCCAAATTAACGGCGTTTTCAATTAACCAATCCAATTTTTTAATTAACCAGCCGAACATAGCACCTTCGGGATCGTCATCATCGTTAAAATTATTCTTCACAAGAACGATTTGCTCGATCATGGTTGGATTAACTCACCCATTGGATAACACTTTCCAGGTGTGCATTTCGAAAGGTTTTAGCCTCCTAATCTTAATTAACTTGAGTTACGAAACTATCTCTATTTTAAACTCGAAGTTTCGTTAAATTTTTTTAAGGTATGGAATTTTAAACTGGGCAGATTATAAGAAAACTTTATAAATCCGTTCAAATTAGGAATTTATTTTCCGGGTCTTCGTTCCGGCAGGATCATTCGCGAAACTTTTTCCGATACTCTTTAAAACTCCACCCTTTAAAGAATTTTCTTGCTGCCTCCTGCCCGGATTCGAAAAGCTTACGCTTTTCTTCGTCGGTCAGTTTAAAAGACAGGGGGCTTATTCCGCTGGAAGGTATGGGTATGGTTCTTACCGAGTTCGATTCCTCCTGGTGCTCGTTGTCGTGGCCTTCCAGCATGGTATAGAAGATCTCTTTTAAGAAGGTAATAGGTCCCGTTATCCGCTGTTCCTTTTCGAGTAGCTTGAAGCCAAAGGTGGGAAACTCCGGAGCTTCGTCCCTATCGAAAAGCCAAACCGGAAAGTTGCTGAGGATTCCTCCGTCAATTACGTAAGAACCATTCAGCTCCTCCGGCTTGAAGAAACCGGGGAAGAGAACGCTCATCTCCACCGCCCTCGCCAGGCGGAGTTCGTCGGGGTCCTGGCCGTATTTTTTTACTTCCTGAGGTAGAACTATCATGTTTCTGTCGGAGATATCGGAGGCGATTATTCTGAGGCCGTACCGGTATTTCTCTTCCGTGGAACCAGTCCTTAAATCGGCAAAAGTTTTCACGCCTCTGGCACTTAATTTGTCATCCAGCCATTCTCGAAGAGGACTGCTCCTGTTAACCCCGTAGTCCCAGATAACACCGCGGGTGGCGTCGATCGGGTGGAGCAGGACATCCCAAAAACCCGTATAGTCGAGGAGGTCCAGGTAGTCCATCTCCATCATGATTTCCTTTAGCTCCCTGGCCGAATAACCGGCAGCTAGCAGGGATGCGACGATCGCCCCGGCTGAGGTGCCGGCCACCCTTCGCCAATCGGTATAGCCTTCTTGCTCCGCTACCGTAAGGGCACCGACCAGGCCTATACCTTTTATACCTCCACCCTCGAAAACTCCGTCGGCTTTTGGCAATTAGGACCACCAAAGAGTCAAGAACTCCGCTCCAAGGGACGGGTCTCGTAGAAAACCCCTTTTAAAACAGTTTTTTCGGTCTTTTACAAATCAAAACCCAGCCGGTTCCTCCCCAGGGGGTGCCCTGGGGCTTCCTTGGCAAGTTTTGGTGATTTATCCTACTAATGTATTTTCTAAACATTGTTTATAATGGTTTCCATATAATAATATCAAGGCAAAAGAGGTCCTGCTCGAGGAACACCCTACAGATAACAAAGGAGATAAGACAGGAGAGTGGTGCTGGAGGATCAAATCTCACTTGCAAAACACACTTTATGGATAACCCTTGTTCTAGCGTATGTTGAGACCGCTAAATTCAGGTATAAGCCGGGTGGTGGGTGCGGACTGAGCTCGGTGAGGTACAAATTGTGTCCTGGAATCAACCCGGGCCAGCGGAAGATAGATAAACTTACCGCCGGCCCGTAAGCCGAAAGAACTATTCTTCTTTATCCTCGCCGGAGGTTCTGGATTCCGTTATCTTTTCTACAGTTTCCGGTATCATATCGATCAGTGATTTCAACTTCGACTCCTTGCCACCTATAGTAGCAACAGAGACTTCGCCGTCTTTAGACACGATTACGCCAACCGGTTCTATACTGAGTCCACCGCCTACTCCTCCACCGCTTCCACTTCCCCCTGACCCTTCGTTCTTACCGCTCGGTTCCTTTCCTTCTCCCCCGCCCCCACCGTAGCCAACGCTCAGCTTGCATATAGGAACGACCTTTGCATCGCCCAGATCAATTGCTTCTCCAAAGACAGTCTCGCTGTCCGCGTAAGTTCTTAGATCGGTGCTAAACTTGTCAAAGATTTCTTCAACTAGCATTTTAATAACCTCCTCTGGTTATTGGTTGTTGTTTAACTGCTTCTAACTAACTGCCATACCTGCTTTTTTGGCAGATAAATTAACGTTACAAAGATAATTAACAAAAGTTTGTAAAGTCTTATCTCCCCGCTTCCCCGGGCGGTAAAGTGATAGATTTCTTTTTCGAAATTTGGTGCCAGGTTAAACTCAAACCGGGAAACCAGACTCTTTACGAATTGGCCAACCGATTGTCCCAGCCCGTATATTAAGCCCGTATAGTATGGGTCACCCGTACCCAGTTCACCGGTAAAATCGAGCCTGGCTATTTTTCCGTATTTTGCGAATAGCTTCAGAAATTTACGGACCGCGGGGAAAAAGTCGGGAATAGTTTTTATCGAAGCAAAAGAAAAGCCTTCTCCTCGGGGTCCGTCGGACTTTTCTTCTTCTTGATGTTTTCGCCGTTCTCTTTGTGCCTCGCCCTGGCTTTTATTCAGGGGGAACCTTTTTCTGAAGAATAGATACTGGAAAGTTACGATGCCTTCCAGGTCATCCCAGGCTAATCCTACTTTGATCTTACCGGCCCCCAGAATCAGCCCAATTACCAGCAAGGAACCTAGTACAATTACCCAGATCATTTTCCTCCTAAAACTTCTCGGTAAGAGCAGTCATGTGGTGTTTCCAGTTCTTAAAATTTCCCCGATGTCCGGGCCAGTAATTAGGTAACATTTATTCCCGCCTCTTTTCGATGGCCTGGTTGACCTCTTTCGTACTTATCGTACCGATAAAAGGAAGCGATATAAACGGAGGAATGTACTTTAAAAACTAAGTCAAATGACTCAAGCGATGATTCGGGCCCTGATAATTGCTTTTCCGACCGGGTTACTTGCAGGATAAAGATTGCCAGCCTACTTTTTTTGGTAATAGGACCGAACTCGCTTTTCGCGGTTTCGTTTTTTTGTGGTTATTGAAGAGGTCAGGGATCTCCACGTTAAAATTAAGTTACCGAGTTAAACTTACAGGATAATCAGTAATGAGAAGTTACCTACGACAAAACTCCAGTAGAAATTGGTAATTTATTTAGACGATAATTAAAGTGAAGAATTTTTTAACTGTCGAACCTCGGGAGGATATTATGAATCAGAAAAGATGGATTGGCGGAATATTAATAGGAATTGGTGTTTCGATTATTTTGGGCAACGTTGGCGTGCTGGAGAACTTCTGGGAATTGTTTGCAACTTACTGGCCTGGCCTGCTTATTCTTGCAGGCGGGTTCAACGTCGTCACCAACCCTGCCGGGAAGGTAGGCGGTTTTATAGTTGCAACGGCCGGTTTATTGCTTTTACTTAACAACATGGATAGGGTTCAAATATTTACCCAGATCTCCTTCTGGCCGGTTCTTCTGATTTTAGCCGGAATATGGTTCCTGTTCAGGGGAGGAAAGGAGCCGACGGTCGTCGATAAGGACTCGCTTAACCTGGTAGCCCTGTTTTCGGGCAACAGCAGCAAGGTAGTCTCTCAGGCGTTTAGAGGTGGCAGTAGCGTCTCTATGTTCGGCGGAAGCGAGGTGGATCTAACAGATGCAAAGTTATCGAGCGGGGAAGCCAAATTTGACGTTTTTGCCATGTTCGGCGGAACGGAAATCACAGTTCCCGAAAGTTGGGAGATAGTAATAAAAGGCCTTCCTCTTTTCGGCGGGTTGGACGACAAGACAAGCGCACCGACTAGAGAGGGCGAAGTGGATCCACCCACGCTGGTGATTAACTACCTGGCCCTGTTTGGTGGGGTGGAAGTAAAGAACTAGTCTGTTCATTGGTTTGATCGTCGTTCAGATCCTGTTGTTTTTAACCGGCGTGCCGGGCTCGGGGGGCCGGGTTTCTGGACTGAGGTAGAGAAGTTTTCGAGGAGATGATAGATTATGTGGTGGAAAATATCCGTTGCAGTACTTAGCGTGGTGATCGTGCTTGGGGTTACCCTAATTTACATGGATAAGAGACTATTTAATAACAAAGTTGAGAAAGAAGTTCAAGAACTTTTTGAATCGGCCGAAACCGGTGAGGCCGAAGTAATAACTGAAGAGGACCTGTCCGGCTTGCCTGAACCAGTTCAGAGACATTTAAGGTACGCGGGAATAATTGGAAGAAAAAAAGTAAAGACGGTGCGTCTGAAACAGGAGGGTCGCTTCCGTCAGAGTGAGGACGGTTCCTGGATGAGTTTCGAAGCTGAACAGTATTATACGACCGATCCACCGGGTTTTATCTGGAAAACTGATATGAGTTTCCTTCCGCTGGTCTCAGTTGTCGGGCGAGACAAATACTACAGGGGCGAGGGGAATATGCTTATCAAGCTTCCTCCTTTTATTAAGATAGCGGACGCAAGAGGAGACGATATCGATCAGGGTACACTTGTCAGGTACTTGAACGAGATTATGTGGTTTCCTACCGCGTATCTTAGCGACTACATTAGCTGGGAACCGATCGATTCAACCTCTGCCAGGGCGACAATGACCGATCACGGGAAAACAGTATCGGCCGTCCTGCACTTCGACGAGGCTGGAAGATTGGTCGATTTCGTCGCGGATCGTTACTATACTGGCGGAGACGAACCGACCCTTGAGACGTGGACTACACCCATTAAAGAGTACGGTGCAATGGAAGGACTCCGACTTCCGATAAAAGGGGAAGGTGTCTGGAAACTGGATTCGGTTGATTTTACCTATATTGAACTTGAAGTTACCGAATTGGAGTACGGCGTGCCCGAAGTTTATTAAGAAAACAACCTTTAGGAGCAGGAAAGTAGAGGATTCCTTTTATGTTTATTCTCTTAGTTCTTCAAATAGATGGCAGGCTAAGGCCGAGGTGGCTTAAAAGTAATTTAATTAAAATTCCTCCAATTATTGCCACGGTATAACTCAAAAGGCTTCCGAGGATGATATACTCGGAAATTGAAAATTTTATTTCCTCTTCATCAGTGTCTTCCTCTTCATCAGTGTCTTCCTCTTCTTTCTCATTACTGAGATCCCCAAATCGGTAAATCGACTTTGCTACGACCAAAAACGCGATTCCTTGCAGTGAACCTCCGAGGTAGAAGACCATAATCATCGTACGCTCCAACCGACCAATATCCTTTCCGGCACTTTTGAGTCCCGAGCTTTGGTAATTTTTCGGCTCTTTTTGCTTTAAGTATTGACCGATAAACTCACCTACCGGAAAAATTATTATTGACCAGACAACTAAGATGATGCCATAGGCGTATAATTGGTCTACATTCCCGACAAGACCGAATTTGCTAACCCCCCTGATGGTTCCGAATAGTATCAAGCCGAAGAAAATTGGCCCATAGATATTTAGGTATCTCTTGTCAATTTTCATTGTTTTCTCATAAATACAGGTAATAAGACCTGTTATTAACAAATACAGGTGTATAAGCCTGTTACATCATCCCTCCGAGAATTCTTTCTCGAAAACTTTAAGGAAACTTTCCAGATTCCTCCAGTAACCTGCAATCAATATATCGCTGACTGTTTGCTGTGTTCTATCCGTTTCTTTGGCAATTTCCTCCTGGGTGTAATCCCTAAGTTTGTAACAGATGACCTCTGCTTGAGTTGAAGAAAGGTTCATCAGCAACGCTGAAAGTAAGTACGTTGTTCCCCGCAGGAGATTATTTACGTTTCGCTTGGGGATTTCGTCTGAGACCTCTAACGTAATTCGCTGATGTTTCTTCATTTTATTCAAATTCCGCCCGGATAAGCGGAATGCTTCTCCTTCCCCTGTAGATACTCGCTCTTGCGGAAGCACATCAATTTTACCAATACCAATTGATATTCTGACCTGGACCTGCGGTTCCATAGAAGCTAGCTTTGTTATAAGGTAAAGAGACCCTCGAAGTGAGGTGACGGGATCGCTATACAAAACTTGAAACCTATCCCCTGCATACCGGTCTACCTTGAGGGGTAGTTTCTTCTGATAGTCTCCTTCAAACTCATTAAAAGCGTAATCCAGAGATTCTCCGTAGCCTTCCAGGGCACCGGAATTAACTACGTCACCTGTTAGGACGGCATAAACTTGAGGGTCCAATTTAATCCTCCCAGTCTAGTAACAACTCTTCACTTCTCTAGTTAATATAATACAGGCAAGTGAATCTGTAAAGTAACAACACAGGTGATACAACCTGTTTCGGATACTTCCACTGCCTCCTCCCCCCGATTGGGAGAGAAAAAATTGGCTTTACTGTGCCAGCAGAACCTTCAGAGGGGAAATTAAAAGGGTAAGTTTGTGACTTGGTGACGAGGGTTTATAAATTTCAGCCGGAGAATGATCGATTCAAAGCCTATTAATAAGTATTTCTGCTTTCTCCTTTGCAACCTCATGCATCAAAGGATAAGAATCGCCTAACGGCTTCTGGATGACTTTTTCCAGCAAGCTTCTGGCTAAATCCTCTTTATTTTTATTGAGCGCGTAATAGTAGGCGTAGGAGAAGTAATGTCCAAGGTATTCAGGAGCCTGGTCTATGGCTTTCTGGAAGTGTTCTCTTGTTCCTTCCCAGCTGAAACCGTGATTGTAAACCTGCCAGAAGGTAAGTGGCGTTTTCTTCAATACCACGGCAGAGATACAACCCAGAGCGTTGTGAGCCGCAGCTCCTAAATATCCTTTGTCTAACTCTATAACCCGCTCGTTTAACTCAACCAGCGCCGGGAGTGAATCGAGCGACTCCAGTATTCCCTGACTTTCCGCCAACATTCCGAGGTTTCCGGCAGTCCATAGTAAACCTTCTACGTTATCAAGAGATTCCGGTAACTTTTTCAATGCAGAAAATCCCTTCTCGTTGTGTAGCCGCCTGAATTCCGGGTTCGTCCGGAGACTTCTCACTCCGTAATCAAGCCTTTCTTGTAAGCCTCCTTCCTGTCTTCGTAGCCAAGATAGGCTTCAGCCAACATGTAATACCCGGAAGATAGCCTGGTTAAAGAATGAGTATTATCCGGATCTATCTCCAAGACTCTTTTATAAACGTTTAGAGCTTTCTTCAGTTGCTGTTCAGTTCTAGTCTTAAACCGAGACTTCTCTGCAGCTTCCCGTCCTTTTTCTACCAGTCTATCTATTTTGTTCCGGGGGATTTCAGCCTCAGTTAACTGAGCGGGTGTACTGATTAAGATGAGCAAGAAGATAACGGGAAAAAGTGGAAATTTATTTTTGTTCATAAATCTACAGTATCCAAAAAGGGGTAGGTTCTAGTTGGTTCTTGCATTGGTGAATCAGGAAAGAACTGATTGAGCTGCTCTTTTTGGGGAAGTTTCTACCTCGACGTTCCAATGTTTTGTATCCCCATCCCCTGCCGTAACCTCCTGAGAGTATTGAGCCCGTACACGTTTATAATGCTATTGGTAATAGCTGTAACAGTTCTAATAATCCACACTCTCTTGATTAGATATTTTTTCCCTAAAAGCCCGGATAACTAACTTCTATATTATTATCTTACTTATTGTAAGAACTAAACCTGCCTTTTACACTGTAGGGTCTTAAATTCAGCCAGAGAGCGCCCCTTCGTCCAGCAGTATGGACAGGTCACACTATGGTGATCTCGGCCGTATAGGGGAATTTGAGTAAAGTAATACACAGTAGTGGCGCGACCTGCAGAAAATCAGCTGATTCGTCTCCAGTCAGTTCCAGGGTTTCCCGAAAGACTCAGGAGATCCGGGAGCAAGGATTTTCAGGTCCGGCTATGCGCGAATATGACGAACTCGAGTACGGTTATCACGGATCGTATGGAGAAGTTAGAGGATAGGTTTCAGATTGAGTAACAAGCTTGAGATTTGAACTGAAGGAGTTCCTGAAGAAACTTTGGGTCGAGCAAAGGTAATCCAGCACGTCGTCGATATAGTGAAACCGGGAATGGCGATTAACCGCCAAGGTATAGCTTTCCTACTTCCTCGTTATCCAACAAGTCGTCGCTTTTACCGGTAAACTTGTTCTTTCCCATTGCCAGTACGTACCCTCTATTCGATAACTTCAGGGCCTCCCGGGCGTTTTGCTCCACGATGAGTATAGCTACCCCGGTATCGTTTATGTCTTTTATCCTTTCCAGGATCATCTGAGCCAGGTTTGGCGCCAGGCCGGCGGTCGGCTCATCTAACAGTAGTATGGAGGGGTTTAGCATTAATGCCGACCCCATTGCCACCATCTGTTGCTGCCCCCCTGACAGATTACCAACCTGCTGGTCTTTTTTCTTTGTTAAAGCTGGAAATAACTCGTATACGTTTTGAAGTTCCTCGGAATAGTCGTCGGTTCGGATAAAGGCTCCCATATCTAAATTCTCTTCCACGGTCAAAGTAGGGAAGATGTTACTCTCCTGAGGCACGTAGCAAAGACCTTCACGGACTATTTCATTCGGCTTAAATCCAGTTATATCACGCCCTTCGAAGTTCACTTCTCCTTCCCAGGCATTTAATAACCCAAAGATGGTTTTCATCAGCGTGGACTTGCCTGAGCCATTTGGTCCTATTATCGAAACCATTTCTTCTTCGTCGACGTGAACTGAAACGTCGTGAAGGATTTCCACCTTCCCGTAACCGGATACGACGTCTTTTGCTTCCAGCAGAGGCATTTTAACCACCCAGATAGGCTTCCAGGACTTTCTCGTTCTCCTGAATTTCTCTGGCACTCCCCTCGGCAAGCTTCTTGCCTTCGCTCATTACTATAATGGGGTCGCATAGCTGCATGACCAGATCCATATCGTGTTCGATGAGAAAGAACGTCATACTTTCCTCCGACCGCAGAGTTTCAATATAACCGTTTAACTTCTTCATAAGTGTGGGGTTGATCCCAGCCCCGGGCTCGTCCAGCAAAATCAGCTCCGGGTCAGTCATCATCGTTCGACCGAACTCCAGCAATTTTTTCTGGCCGCCCGAAAGGTTCCCCGCGTACTCGTCTTTTAAATCTTCAATCTCCAGAAAATCGAGGACATCAAGTGCTTTTTCTTTTATCTTCCGCTCCTGGTTTTTAACCGACGGAATCCTGAACCAGGAGTTCCACAGACTTTCCCCCATCTGGTCAAGAGGAGCGACCATTAAGTTATCTATAACGGTCATTTTCTGGAGTTCTCGCGTAATCTGAAATGTTCTCGCAAGTCGAAGGTGTGGTATTCTGTAAGGAGGTAGATCATCTATTCTGTTTTCCCTGAACAAGATTTTCCCCCCGTCCGGTTGATAGAAACCGCTTATCAGGTTGAATACCGTGGTTTTACCGGCCCCGTTGGGTCCGATAAGACCGGTAATGGTTTCGTCCTCCACCTCGAAACTACAGCCATCAACAGCCCTGATACCCCCAAAAGACTTTTCCAAATTTTGGACGGTCAGCATGGCTTAATGCTCCTTTACAATATATCAGAGGCAGTTTTTCTCTCGCCCAGAATCCCCTCGGGCTTTAACATGATTACCAGTATAAGAAGTAACCCGATTACACCCAGGCGCACGGCGCCTATCTGGACGCCCTGCGGAAGAACGTCGCTCAAAAACATCATGCCCTCCCATAGACCTCTTACCGCCACTGCTCCTATTATTACTCCCAGGTTGTTTCCACTTCCACCCGCCATAACCATTACCCAGACAAGGAAAGTCTCCATGGGAAGAAAGTGGTTTGGGGTGATAAAGTTGAAGAAGTGAGCGAAAACAGCCCCGCCAAGCCCAAAAACCATCGACCCGAGTACAAGTACCTGGAGTTTAAACCAATTAACGTTCTTACCTAGTACCAGAGCTACCCTTTCGTCTTCCCTTATCGTCCGGAGAACCCTGCCCCAGGGAGAACCAACGACTCTTGCTATCGCCAGGTACAGGATTGCAAGTATTGCCAAAGAGATGCCAAGGTAAAACAGACCATACATTGGCGAGGAAATCACTTCTTTATAGGGCTTTATTACACCCATGCCGTAAGGTCCCTTTGTAAT
Organism: Candidatus Bipolaricaulota bacterium; assembly: GCA_021735245.1. GTDB lineage: Bacteria > Bipolaricaulota > Bipolaricaulia > M55B111 > M55B111 > JAGXLP01. Next base: position 52,645 of record JAIPHJ010000007.1, on the reverse strand, counting down.
ATTTCGCTCCGAAACTATTATCAGGCGAACGATTTCCGCAAACCCGATAGTCACGATTGCCAGGTAGTCCTCCCTCAACCTGATAACTGGTATTCCGAGGATAAGGGCAAATAGACCGGAAACTACCATAGCAATTAACAGAGCAAACGGAAACGGTATCCCAAAACCTCCCAGATGATATGGACTTGGACTACCACTCATAAATGCGGAGACATATGCTCCGACGGCAAAGAAGCCCGCTACGCCGAAATTAACGAGACCGGTAAAGCCCCACTGGATATTTAATCCAATTGCCAGAATTGCGTAAACGACGGCATAGGTTAGGAAAAATATCAAAAAGCCTGCTGGTCCACTCACTGGTTAACCACCTCTACCGAATAAGCCTGACGGCTTGACAAGTAACGTCAGGGTCATAATCACGAAAGCGACTGCTGGTTTGTAAGAAGGGGCCATAAAGCCGGCGGAGATCTCCTGGGAGAGACCTATGACCATCCCGCCCACGACCGCTCCGTACGGGTTTCCCACTCCCCCAAGGATTACCGCAGCAAATAGGGGCAGCAATAATTTCCAGCCCATAATGGGAACCAGTCTGGTATCCAGGGCCAAAAAGAAACCAGCGGCACCGGCGGAAATTGCCGCCAGTCCCCAGGTCCACATTATTACTTTTTCAGTATCTATGCCCTTGACCTTCGCCAGTTCGATGTTATCAGCAGTGGCCCTCATGGCCTTACCGATTTTAGTCATGTCGAGAAACAGGTGGAGTAAATACATCAACAATAAAGAAGCCCCTATGATTATTAGCTGATTCGTCGTAATTCTAACATCGAAAGGAAAGACCAGAGCTCTCTTTATGGGCAACTCGAACCTCATCACGTCGCTACCCCAGATTAGCCTTACACTGCTTCTAAGTAGCAGTTCCAGTCCTATTCCGACCACCATCATGCCGAAGGGGCCAGTGCCTCTGGATCGAAGGGATTTAAAAGTCAACCTATCGATAGCAATTGCCAGGGCAGCCAACAGGCCTATGCTAAGTAATAAAGAGACCACCAGAGGAAGTTCGACAAAATTGAAGAAGGTGAGGGTAAAATAGGCGCCGAAGACCAACATTCCAGCGTAACCGAAATAAAAGAAGTGCAGTATCCGGGACACCAGAGTCAAACCCACGGCTCCCACGGAGATTATAGCTCCCATGATTATTCCGTTCGCCAGAAGTTGCATTCAATCACGTCCCGTCATTTCCGATAATTATAAAGGGGAAGCTGCTATACGACGGCAGCAGCTTCCCCCGGCTTAAAGGCTTAAAGACTTATTGTCCTCCCCACCTCTCTTCGTATTCCTTCATAATTCCATGTTTTTCCAAAAAGTCAAGTATATCTTCTGACTTGATTTTCTTCTCTTCAACGAATTCCTGGTTCTTCACTCGCCAGATCATAAAGTCATTTACCACGTCCCCGGTTTCCGTGAAGTCCACGGCACCGGATACACCCTCGTAATTGATTTCCTTTCCTTCGTTCAATAACTCTTTACCTTTTGCGAAAGCGTCGGGATAAGTGACCTTTTCTCCCGGCGGGTTGGTTACGTCCCTCAAGTGATCCCTGATCAATTTGGCCTTTTCGACCCGGGAAGCATCCAGATACTCGGGACCTATCTTTTGAATAGTTAGGGCAATAGCCATCGTAGCATCGTAGGCGTGTCTTGTCCAGACACCCACTCTTCGGTCATAGGTGTCTTCGTAGTTCTGCGAGAACTTCTCCCGAAAGCTAGTAGTCGGAGTGTGCATATCAATTACTGGAATTCCGTTGTATATCTCGCCTAATTCGTCTATCATTCCTACCGTTCTACCTTCCGGTGCTTCGAACCACACTTTTGGCAGATCCAGTTCGTACCATTGTTTCATGGCTACGATGTCGTCCTTTGCGTACGCCGCGTTCATTACCACGTCCGGATCTCCTTCAAAAGCTGTCCGGAGTTCAGATCTATAGGACGACTTGTTCTTCAGAATCCCTACCTGGTTGAGTATTTCGCCACCGGCTGCCTCGAATGCGTCGGCAAATGCATGCGAGAGCCCTAAACCGTAAGGGTTCTCCACCACGAAAGTAGACGCTTTTTCGGAACCCTGTTCTCTCGCCCACATAGCCATTGCTCCACCGCAATAGATGTCTGGTGGGGCCGTACGGGATACGAAATCGTTGTCGTCGAGGTAAGTAATCCGAGGAGAAGTGGAACCGGTGGAAATTTGGACCGTCTGATTGGGAATTGTAACTTCTGAAATCGCTATTGTAACGCCACTGGACGTGGCGCCAATTATTGCCGGGACTCCGGAAACGCTTATCAGTTTGTGGGCAGCTGAAGCGCCGGCAGCGGGTTTCGTCTGAGAATCCTGTCTAACCAGCATAACCTCCTTGCCCAGGGGACCTCCGGCATTATTAATGTCCTTCACCGCCATATCTATGGCGTTTTGTTCACTTACACCCATGGCAGCCAGACTACCTGTAAGAGGTTGAATGGAGCCGAGTTTTACGTATTCAGCTCCGTGTGCGGGACCTGCGAAAAACGCGCCGAAAATTAAAGCAACTACCAGGACCAGACTAATTGTCAGCCCAGTTTTCTCTCTCATTATTTATACCCCCTTTGTAGTATTTTTGACCAAATTTTCCTCACTCTTCGACTTTCACCTCCCGTGATTCAGATTCTTTAGTAAAAAGTCGAATTTAACTAAAATTGTTAAGTCGCAGCAGGAATTGTAGTTTAAGATAGCAGAATAATTTCAAATTATTTGTTATTTGAATTTACAGGACATCCCGACCCAACAAATAGTAGCTTATCAACTATAAATAATTCTTTCAAGTATGAAGCTACCGCGGCTGGTTTTGGTGATTTAGCTCCGCAAGGCGTTAGGTCCCCGAATTTAAGCGAGACTTTTTGGTAGATAAGTTTTTCCTCAGCGTCGAGTGCTTTCCGGCAAACCTCCCACAGGGTTAGATTCTGAGTTGAAACCCGACAACTTGACAGATTTCGACAGGGTTATTACTATACCACTTAGTTACGATATATCTAATTACAACTTGCGCAGTTTAAGGCCTTCCTTGTTCGTATTTAACCTAAGGCCATTTATTGTTGGTTTCCGTGCTCGGTGGCTGGTTCAAGGGAAACCGTGTCGGCCGGGAGATATCGGTTATACGAGAAAAGTTGCCCCGGGCAGAGAAAGACATTGGCGAAATGTTGAAAGGTACAGGCTGGGGTCAGTCACTGATCTTACTTACTCAAAGTACCGAGAAACTATGGTCCCTGGGCAGCGGGGTAGTGGGTAATATAACCGGATTTTTCTCAGAAACCGTGGGAGTCGTAGTTTCCGTCGCCTTCGTAATCGTGACAGGAATTTATATTTCAATAAATCCCGGGTTGTACGTAGATGGATTGTTGAAGACGTTTCCCCAAAACAGGAGGAGTGAACTCAGGGAGACCCTAAAGTCGATCGGGCTGGCGCTCCAGAAATGGCTCATAGGCCTTGTCGTCGTAATGGCCAGTGTCGGAATATTGACGACAGCCGGGTTGATAGCTGCGAGGGTACCCAATTCGCTCGCGCTGGGAATGCTGGCTTTCGTGCCGTTTCTGGGGCCGGTGGTCGCGGTCGTCCCAGCTTTTCTCGTCGCGTTTATTAAAGATCCAGCTTTGATGATCCCGGTGGCTATAATATTTGTCGTCGTCCATGCGATCGGAGGCTACCTGATCACCCCGTTGGTTCAGCAGCGAGCCGTTTCACTTTCTCCTGTAGTTCTGTTGAAATCTCAGGTGATTATAGGTCTGTTGCTCGGTATCCCGGGGATAATCATCGCGACTCCCCTGACAATTACGATTATAGTCAATAACCCCGCCCCAAGGGACGGGGCTTGTATAAAAATAGATTAAACAACGAACTTTGCTCTTTTACAAAAGAAGACCCAGCACCCAGCAGTCAATTCGGAACTGTTGTTGAGCCAGTACCGAACTCTAACAAGCAGGGCGAATTGACTGCTGGGTACCTCATAGTATCTGTGGGGCTTCCTCGGCAAGTTTTGGTGATCATCCAAAAGACTTATATGGAGGGGTACCTTGGAGATTCCGTTGAAATACTGGGGCAGGGGTCTTAGTGGATGGATTTCGGTTCGTTGATGAAATCAAAGTTAATTTAGCGCTTGCTGAGGGTTTTGGAGCAAAAACCCAAAGGAGGGTGAGTAGAATGAAAATGACGAAGAACACTTTTCTCGTAATTATTGCGGTAGCACTTTTATTAGGTGGATTTAGCTTTAACGTTCTTGCCCAGAACGACTTGGGAAGGCTAACTCCGGTCAAGGTAAAGGTTTCCTGTGACGAATTCCAGATGAAAAAAGACGTGAGTAAATCCGTGAAGATGGCAGAGCACGGGAGGCTGGAAGTTATCCTCTGCTCGAACCCTTCGACCGGTTACGACTGGTCAGATTCCGCTCAGATCAGTAACCATTCCGTGTTGTGGCAGGCCAGCCACACGACTTCGTCAAGTTCCAGCAGCGCTCTTGGTGCTCCTGGCGAAGCGAAGTGGGTATTTAAGGGACTGGACGAGGGCAAATCGACGATTTCACTCGAATACAGCCGTTCCTGGCAGGCAGGCGGAGCGGACAACTGGTCTCTCAGTCTCCAGGTACACGTGATTGACGAAGACGATGTTGATAAAAAGGACTCCGATGAAACTGATGGGGGGTCCACGGGTGAAAAACTGGTCAGGGACCTATTCAATGATATAGATCAGTCCAACCTGTCGTCGCTGGAAGGTCGGATTTCCGATAACTTTCAGGGTGTAAGCGAGTCAGGGGTCAGTAACCGTAAGGATGAATTAAAAGTTCTAGGGAACTCGAAATTTGAGGATTACGAATTGTCCCACTTCAAATCCACGAGACAGAACGATACGCTTATCGTTACTTATAAATTAAGGGCGGAAGAAACCGTCCGAGGAGAAGATGCGGACGACGAGCCGGTGAATCAATTAAGCGTATTCGTGAAAACGGACTCCGGCTGGGAATTGATCGCTCACGCCGGCGGGTCTTAAAAAAACTGTAAACTTTTGCTAAAACTAGCCCTAACGGCTGGGTGACTTCCCCAAATGAAGTGTATTTATACAGGGTGCCCCTTTTAAGGCCCCCCTTTTACTCCCTCTGCTTAACCAGCAAACATCAAATAGACTGAATAAATTATAAGTCCCGATAATAGGACCAATACAGATTGAACGGATCTTATCCCTAAAACGGGCGCTTCGTTTTCTTTTAGCTTATTGAGAACCATGTTAAATCCAATTGTTAAGAACGCCAATAAGGCGACTATCCAGCCCGAAGAGAAAATACCACTCATAAGTTTATAACCTCGCTTTATATAATTGTTTTTCCAGAAAAATAAGGAAAAATCTCAAGAAAAATAATAATATATTCCGAGGAAGCTACCAAGTTAAATGAGCCAGCGTAAAAACCCCACCAACCCCTTCCTCAATGGACGGCCGGTTTCTTGATTGGTTGTCTTACTTCTCTTAAAGTAATTTTGTCTGAATTGGTGAGCGACTTCTTACCTTAATACTTAACTCACCAGAAGTTCCAATTACGACAAATGCAAGACTTCAAATGGAACGAATCGGGAGGAAACCCGCTACTAAAGAAAAATAGACGGTAAAGGAGGTTGGGATGACTGAGCTACGAAAATGGTTTCAGTCTCGCTGGACCTGGTTTCTAATAACTGCCCTGCTGGTCGTCCTTATTCTCTCCATATCTACTCCCGAAAACCTGTCCGAAGAAGGTCATAGAGCTCTTGCACTCCTGGCTGCGGTCGTAGTGTTGTTTATCGCCGAGCCGATATCCGCTCCGGGAACCATACTTTTTATCGCCGTTTACCAGGTATTGATGGGTCTTGGTGCTCCCAATGAAGTTGCGAGGTCGTTTATGCACGACGCCGTCTTCTTCATCATGGGAGCTTTAATGATCGGGGTTGCCCTCACCAGCCAGGACGTAGGCCAGCGGTTAATCCTGTTCTTGATAAACAAGTTAGGAAGCAGCGCAAGAAGGATAAGCTTTGCCCTGGTTAGCAGCTGTGCTCTGCTGGCCGGGTTCATCGCCGGACACGTAGTGGCGGCCGTAATGACCCCTATGGTGCTTTCTCTAGTAAGAACTATGAGGGAAACCCAGGACGAAGACGTTGCGGGGTTAAGCAAATATCTTTTATTTTCTGTCGCATATGGAGCCAGCATAGGTGCACTCTATGCTCCGAGTGGAGGTGGCCGAAACATAATTATACTCGGTTTCCTTCAGCGGATACACGGAATTAGCATAGGTTACGGTCAGTGGATCGTCTATTCGTTACCGATTACCCTGCTATTGATCCCTGTTACCTCCTGGATCCTATATCGGACCTTTCAGCCAAGCATTACGGATCTGTCAGAAGCCACTGCCGGACTCCGGGCCGAACTGAAGGAAAGAGAGATTACAGGTGAAACCGGCGTTACGATAGCGATATTCTTCATGATTGTCGTACTCTGGATTACGATGGGTAGGACGATTGGTCTGGGAATAATTGCCCTTATAGGTGCAATTCTCTATCTCGTCTTCGGTATCGTAAATTGGGAGGATTACCACACCAACATCAACTGGGGTGTCATATTGATCTACATGGGTGCGTTGAGTTTGGGGTCCGTCCTTGAGAGCACCGGTGCAGCTGGTTGGATTGCAGACCTGGTTCTTTCGTTTGTTAGGGATGGCCTTGGGCTGAGCGGGCTGGTCCCGATTTCTATTACCAGCTCGCTACTCAGTATGATAATGACTAACTTGATGAGTGCCGGTGCTACAGCGAGTGTTGTAGGACCGATAACGTTGAAACTTGCCGAGCTGGCTTCCATAAATCCCCTTGCGATGGGTCTATTAACAGCTATCTCGACTTCTCTCGGTTTCCTGCTGTTACTGGCTACTCCGGCAAATGCAATAATCTATTCCACGGGTCACGTAGAGCCGAAGGACTTCCTGGTTGCGGGAGTCTGGCTTACACTGGCAAGTTTTTTCGTTCTGTTTCTGGTGGTATTTACCTGGTGGGCACTTTTAGGCATAATATAAACGCCGGTAGAAGGTTAATTAAAGCGTAACGCGGGAGTGAGTTAAATGGGGAAAAATGAATTTACCGTTTTGCACCATCTTCGGGGAGCCGAAAACTACGCTGCTCTTGACTTCCTGGCCAGCGTGCTAAACGGCCCGGGTGGACACGTTCAGTTGGTTTACGTTGAAGAACGGATACCCGATATAGAAGACGATTCCAGACGAAAGCTCGCCCGAAAGCAGTGCGAGAAGACCGAAAGGCCTGATTCGGAAGATCTGGTGAACCGGGCAAAAGAAAGACTGGAAAAAATCGGGCCGGATTTCTCTGTATCCTTTCAAACTACTTTTGGTGACCCGGTAGAAGAAGTGCTGGGGCAGCTGGGCCGGGGTGGTTACGACCTCCTGTCGCTGGAGGCACACGGCCGGGGTGGTTTTAGGAAAAACATTCTGGGAGCCCACGTCAATGAGCTCGTTCAGGAGGCCCCGATCCCGACTATGGTTCACAAGGGTGAGCTAAAGGAGTGCGAACGAATTTTAATCCACGTACCAAACGATCGGAACCGCTGTGCCGGCCTGATAACTTATTTTGCTGACCTGTTTCGGGGTTCCGAACCGGCAATAACATTCCTGACAATACTTGAAGACGAGGACGAGAAATTCGAAGGGTACATCTCGGGTGAGGAAGATTACTTAAAAGAGTCGATAGAGAACTACGACCGGGATGAGTTTGGCTACCTGAATATCGCCAGAAAAATCCTGGATGAAAACGAAATGGAAGCAGAGGTCAGGTACAGGATCGGAGATACGCGGGAAGAGATATTGACCGAGGCAAAGGAAGGCAGGTACGACTTAATGGCCTTTTCCCCGGAAAAAGAAAACATACTCAGCAGCCTGTGGTCCGGAGATAAATCACTCAAACTAATGCAAGAAATAGACATTTCCTTCCTAAAATACCTGAAGTCGGCTTGAGTGTACAATCAAGCAGCCCTCCCGGGACAATAAAATTGCTCCGAAAGGAGCCGGCTTCGACCGAGACCACCCGTTGCGAACCAATGGAAGTCCCAGCACTTCTAAGGTGCCTTAACTGAAATTATTCTAACTCGAGACCCCGGGACAATAGCGTATTACTCGGTCGTCGTTCTCTCCTGGTCGCCCCCGGCCGTCCCGATTGGAAGTACCAACGAATAAACATTTGCCTTCGGGGCCCAGAGTCACCGCGCGTAGACGACCATATCCATTAAGCACGGTTTTGTCTTCGGTTATCTCGCCAGTTTCGTTAAGCTTCAGTCTATGTAGTTTGCTTTCCTTGAGCGTCGCCAGATAGAGTGTATCGGATCCAAAAAAACTTATTCCGGCTGGGGCTATCGTCGGGGTCCAGTCCCATAACGCCGGTTCGTATTCGTTAGTATCGGTGGTCCCTCCTACCTCGGGCCAGCCGTAGTTTCTCCCCGGGAGCAGACGATTTATTTCGTCGTTAGCCGCCGGCCCGTGTTCGCTAATGTATATCTCTCCTGTTCACGGCCGAATATCGACCCCCTGGGGGTTTCTATGACCGAGAGTGAATACGGGACTATTCGGAAACGGGTTGTCTTCGGGTATATCTCCTGTCCTTTCGATCCTCAGAACTTTCCCGTTCAGGCTTTGCCCGTCCTGGGCGAGCGACCCCCGGGCAGAATCGCCCATTGTAATCAATAGTTTTTGGTCGTCATCAAATTTAAGCCTGCACCCGTCGTGGATTGAAGAAGCGTTCATTCCGCCAAGAAGTAATTCCCTTTCGGAAATTCCGGTCTCGTGTACCCGAAATCTCTTGACGACGTTCTCAAGTGTTCCGTTCCTTAAACCTTGGAAATTTGAATGAGCTAATTATTTACGAGGCCGGAACCGCTTCCGGCTCCGTTTCAGTTTTCCTGCCGTTAAGTTCGTCTCCTACTCTACTAAGTAATCTTGCATTTATTGCCACTATCACGGTGGAAAGAGACATCAACGCGGCACCCATGGCCGGTGAGAGAAGTATTCCGAACCCGTATAGAACACCGGCGGCGAGAGGTATGGCGAAAGCGTTGTATCCTGTGGCCCACCAGAGGTTCTGGACCATCTTGCTGTAGGTAGCTCGCGATAGCTGAACGATTGCTGTAAAGTCTCGGGGGTCGGACCGGACCAGAACGACGTCGGCGGCCTCTATCGCCACGTCCGTGCCGGCTCCGATGGCAATTCCGGCGTCCGCCTCTACCAGTGCGGGAGCGTCGTTGACCCCGTCACCGACCATGGCGACTGTGAGTCCTCTTGACTTTACCTCTTTAACCCTGTCCGCTTTTTCGTTCGGCAATACCTCGGCGAAGTAATCATCCAATCCCAGTTCGTCGGCCACCCACTTCGCCACGTCCTCCGCGTCCCCGGTAAGCATCATCACCTGGATGCCCATCTCTTTTAAAGTCTCAATTGCCTCGTAGGATTCTTCCCTAATGATGTCAGCAAGGGCTATTGCCCCCTGGACCGTACCCCCTTCAATTAAGTAGACCACGGTCTTTCCCTCTTCCGCTAATTTATCGATCTCTTTGTTTTCAACGGTAAGTTCGTGATCCTCCAGGTAACCCGGGCTTACCGCCTTTAGGCTCTTCCCTTCAACCTCTGCTTTTGCTCCTCGACCGGGTATCGCCTCGAAGTTTTCCGGTGTCGGGTAATCTATTCCCTCTTCTTCAGCTCTGTCGACAATTCCCCTGGCTATTGGATGTTCAGACCTACTTTCCAGGCTGGCAGCACTTCGCAATAGATCCTCACGGGAGTAATTTTCGAGTGAGATAACGTCGGTTACCCCGAACTCACCTTTCGTCAGAGTCCCGGTCTTGTCGAATATTACCGCGTCGACGTTTCTGGTTCGTTCGAACGCCGACCTGTCTCTGACAAGTAACCCGTTCTTAGCGGAGAGGGCAGTAGATACGGCAACCACGAGGGGAATAGCGAGGCCGAGTGCGTGAGGGCAAGTTATAACCATCACGGTAACCATTCTCTCAAGGGAGAAAGCGAAGGCTTCGCCGAGGAAGAGCCATGTTAGCAGAGTTACCGTGCCGACACTCAAAGAGATCATTGTCAACCACAGGGCGGCCCGATCGGCGAAATCCTGAGTCTTTGACCTCGATTCCTGAGCCTCCTCTACCATGTCTATAACTTGAGATAGGTAGGTATCTTCGCCAACTTTCTCCACTTCTGCGGTTATCGACGATTCTCCGTTGATCGCTCCGCCGATTATCTCGTCTCCCTCGTCCTTCTCCACGGGCTTGCTTTCTCCGGTTATCATGGCCTCGTTGACGCTGGTCCGACCCTCCTGAACAGTTCCGTCAGTCGGTATTTTCTCTCCCGGCTTTATCACAACCCGGTCGCCCGGCTGGAGTTCGTCGATGGGTACGTCTTCGGTCGAGCCGTCATCTTTTAACCGGTGGGCTGTTGAGGGCATCAGCTTTACAAGCTCCTCAAGCGCCTGGGAGGCTCCCATCACGGACCTCATTTCGATCCAGTGGCCGAGGAGCATCACATCTATCAAGGTGGCAAGTTCCCAGAAGAAGACCTTTCCGGGCAGCCCAAAGACGACGGCACTGCTGTAGGCGTAAGCGACTGTTATAGCGAGTCCTATGAGGGTCATCATCCCGGGCCGGCGCTCGCCGAGTTCGTCCACGAGACCGGTCAGGAACGGCCAGCCACCGTAAAAATAAATAACGGTGGAGAACCCAAACTGGACGTAACTATCCCCGGTAAAGGCGAGTACTTCCTGGAGGCCGAGTAGACTCTGTATTACCGGTGCAAGCACCAGTACGGGAATTGAAAGTACAAGCGAAATCCAGAACCGGCGGCGGAAGTCCTTCACCATCTCGGCGTGGTGGTCTCCGTTTTCGTGGTCGACTCCTTCTTGTTTTTCCTGATTCTGCCCTTCAGATTTCATCACTCCACACCTCTTATTGCGGCTAATAGTTACTCGTTAACGATGAATATATATGAAAGATTAGAACGAGTCAAACTCCTGGAAGTGCCGCCAGCCGTGACAGAATCCGCGCAGTGAAGTCTAGTGTTCATTCACCTCGGAAATGAACGAGCCGTGCCACGTATGGTACCAGACATCCCCCGAGTAACCGTTTACACTCAGCATACCGTAATGCTCGCCGTCTTTTGTCGTCATAACCGTATAGTATCCGTAGTATGCGAGGACTTCGTCGGCTTCCGTTCCCGGGTAAACTACGTCGAGGAAATCCCGAGCGATTTCCATTGCCTCGACGGATGAGATGTTCATCTCAGTTGAACTTGGACCTCCCATCATGCCCTGATTATTGGATCTACCTCTCATTTTACCTCTCATCATCATGCCACCGCCCATGGTTCCGTACTTACCGTTCCAGGCCATGCTCTGAGGCTCAGGGCGATAGCTGCGAGTATAACGATCTATTAAGATCTCAAAAGCTCGTCGACCGCTGTCTTTCTCGACAAGCGATACGTAGTAATTGTGCGAGTACTCCTCGAATTCGCCAATTTCAAGCTCAGAATTATTCAGTGACTTCAGATAGTCCTCGGCTATCTCCCTGGCGTCGTCGTGGGGTATAGGGGTTGGCGTATCCGAATAATAACCTCTCATTCCACCCATCATATTTCCCGCGGAGTTTCTACCGCCCATCATTTGGCCCGAATCCACGTGTTGACTGCTGGACGAAAACCAGCCGATTCCTCCCCACAGCGAGCTGTGGGGCTTCCTCGGCAAGTTTTGGTGAAATATAAATCATCTTGGATAGTACACATCCGGCACTATCTAGTAATCTCTTTTTTTCTTCTACGGTATTCTTCCTGCTCGATTTCTCCTCTCGCGAAACGTTCGTCGAGAATCTTCAGGGCATCTCCCCTGCTCTCGGCCAGCCGAGTCGCGTTCTTCTTTTCTCCACCGTCGGTTAATTCTTTTACCAAAAATACGAGAACTAAACCTATCAGCGCCCAGAATAAAATCATAATAATTCCTCCTCCAGCTCCCCACATTCCAAATGAACCCATCATCTTATTCCACCCCTATATCGTGGCTTCTATTGAAGATCAATTCTTTAGTTTCGTAAACCGGTTTATCTAACTCGTCCAACTCTCAATAACTTCAGGTACCTGGTTTTGCAGTAATCATCTTGACAATATTGCCTCTGGTTAAGTTACTTACCCGCTTTATTTCCAAGCCGGCCGCTCTAACGTTTTTGACTGTTTTCCTGTTGATATTGACCCCTATAAGTCGAACACTCACGGGGTTGAGTAAATCGAAGGCGTTACCCAGAAACCAGGAATCCGGCCTTACGTGCTCCAGTAAGAGTACTTCTCCTTCGGACTTTGTAACCCGGTTGATTTCTCGCAGTCCCTGAATCGGGTCGGATACTGAACAGAAAACGAAAGTAGCGACGGTGGTGTCGAAAGTATTCTCTGGAAAGTCAAGTTTCTGGACATCCATTTGGAGCAGGGAGAGTTTCTTACCTTCTTTTTCTTCACCCGCTCTGGCTTGAGCCTTTTTAAGCATTTTCACACTGAGGTCGACTGCCGTAATTTTCGATCTTTCCGGATAGTAGGGGATGTTCTTTCCCGTACCTACGCCGACTTCCAACACTACCGGACTTTCCACCCGGGACCAGACACGCTGTCGCCATTCCTGAGCCAGCAGCTTTTCCATTGGGAATTCCAGCAAATCATATATAGGTGCAATTCGATTGTAACGGGACTTCGCCTCTATATTCGGTTCGTCGCTTTTTGTCATTATCTCCGACCTCCATTAGCGTGCGGGAGCCAACCTCTCTCAAATAACGTATTGGTTGTTCTTCTATCTCGGATTAGACCTGCTTGAGCTGATTATTACTTTTTGTCCATATCAAGGAAATACTCTCAGAATACCACCCCTCCCCTGGAGGGGTATAAAATTGTAAGATATTATGTTTGACCCAACAAGAGACGGTATAGTCGGGGATATACGGTGAGTTCAGTGCCTATGGTTCAACCCTCTGATTTGCTTTCTTAGATCTCTGTTCAAAAAATGATCGATTGCTTTAGCCCTCTTGAGGTTAATTGACTTTCCCTCTGACTGCTCAAGACTGAAATTGGGTTTGTGGCATACCTCGATCCAAATCCTTAAAATAAATTATATTATTTCTTGATACGAAGGAGTCAATTTGCCTTTTCCAATACTTCGAATGTTTCTTTCGGAAAAACCTAGACCGGGCTCGCTTCTATCCGCAGGACATCACCTTTTCTGGTCTCGTTCGGACGTCACGGAAAGGAAGGACCTTCAATACGGATCCCACGAACGGCATAAGCTGGATATATTCGAACCAGTGGAGATCGACGCTGATACCGAGTTTATCTTTTTTGTCCACGGGGGAGGCTGGGAATCCGGAAACAAAAATATGCATAGATTCATTGGCCGATCCTGGGCAAGAAAGAACTTTATAGTGGTGCTCCCCAATTATCGCCTCGCCCCGGAGTTTACCTACCCCGACCAGGTCCGGGACGTTAGCCGGTCCCTTGCCTGGCTTCAGGATAATTACGGAGAATATCCCGGGTCTCTCTATCTGGCAGGACATTCCGCCGGCGCCCACCTTGCTGCCACAGTCGGCTTTTCGGAGAGGTGGCGGGAAGATGCCGGATTGAAAACCGGACAAATTGCTGGCCTTATTCTCCTGGCGGGAGTATTCCAGTTCTACCCTTACGACAGGGCAGACCCAAGGGTTAAGAGATTTATCGGAGGCAAACGCTACTGGGAGGATGCTCAACCGTTCAACCATCTAAAAAAGTCACTACCTCCTGTCTTTCTTGCTCACGGGGGGAGGGACGAAGAAGTATTACCGGAGCAGTCTATACGTTTGAGTGAGAAGTTAACTGAGCTCGAGGTCAGAAACGAGTTCTTTGTTGAAGAAAATGCAGGACACCTGGAACTCCTTCTTGAAACCTCGAGGAATGACGCCGAATTCTGGTCTCAGATGGAGAATTTTTTCCGGGAGGAAGTAAGTCGATAACCTCGCCCCGTGTTCGGGTCCTGTAGAAAACCCAGTTCAACCGGGGAATCTGATCTTTTACAAAAAAGACCCGGCAGGCAATTGAGTCCGTTTCTGTAGCGTAACTTACGCGCCAGAGATGCGCTCAAATAAGAGCCGGCCATTCGACTCCGGGGACTATCCCGGCGTTCTCAGTTAGCTTTGATAACTTAAGAAGGTTACCGGTTAGCAACCCAGGAGCTCAATTGGATACCTTAACCTCTTTGTCTTACCGTGGAAGTTGACCTGGGACAAGCGGTGTTTACAATTTAGATCGGATGTATTTAAGGGAGTCGACTGATGGAAGGTATTAAAAAACTTTCAACGCTTGGTAGGCCAGTTGACCTGGAGTATCCGAGCAATGTTTTCATACTGGTTTTTGCTTTTGCTGTTTTCCTCGCATTCGGGATTTTCTCTTATATTGCGGGTAATTCTGTCCCGGGGTCGTTCGTATTCGGGGGCAGGTCATTTATATCGGTTTTCTTAACCTGGGCTCTGTGCAGAGAAGTAGATCCGGATCGACCTCTGAGTGCCGGCCTTGCCGCTGTTGGACAGGTAATAATCATATGGATTATCGACGTTCCCAGTCTCTTAATGAGTTTTTGGGCGCTGCTCATCTTTAGAGTTTTAAATCGAACAACCGGGCTAAAAGCCGGTCTGATGGATACAATTATGGTTACCTCTATTTCGCTCTGGCTTGGCTACCGGATCTCCTGGATAATACCGGGAGCCAGTGCGGTTGTTTTGCTGGCTGATGCAGTGATGATCAACCCTAACCGCAGACACCTGATACCCGGAGGGCTGCTGGCCGGTGAGGCAATTTATTTTATGGTTACAAATCTCGCCGTGTGGTCGGGATTCGTTAACTATCCGGTAAAACTGGGATTGATTAGTGGAATCTCCCTTATTTTTATTACGGTTATCTACAAATCCAAAAACGTCGTGTCGACTGGGGACGCAACGGATGAACCTCTGTCAGCCCGACGAGTTCAACTCACCCAGGCTATTGCACTTTTGGTGGCGATTCTCTTCCCTCTGTTGTCCGGTGTAAACAGTTTTCACCAGTCTGCTACCTTTTGGTCGGTACTCGGTGGTTCTTCCCTGGTTCATTTTGCAGGTTTCCTTGGATCCGTGGTTGGTTGACTGATTAACAAAAACTGGCTATTGGGACGTTACTGTTCCTCCTCGGGGCAGACGTCAAACCCGCACTTTTTAAACTGCTCCAGAATTTCAGCCGGGTCTTTGTGCCACTGACCCCACTTCCTGGAAATGTGTTCCGTCCAGCCGTAGCTTTCGTAAGTATGTTCGTCTTCCTGATTTCCCTGAAGGGGGATTTTCGCATCGTTTTCTTCGTAGTAGTCCTGATTCATATAACCTTCGTCCATTTTTTCCATTGCCCGATAGAGACGGTCGTCGTCTAAGTCGGGGTACTCCTCTTCGAACAGGACAAAATCAAGGGGGTAACGGGGCCGAGTTGGCTTGTCTTCGTCCGGGTAACCCATTGCAAGCTGGACCAGGGGGAAAACCTTTTCCGGTAGATCGTAATTTTCAACGATTTTTTCGGCATAATATGGTGCTTCCCCGAGGAAGCAGCTCCCGAGTCCCATGCTTTCTCCGGCGATGACCATGTTTTCGGCCATTAAAGCTGCGTCCTCGATTCCGAACAAAAGTATCGAAATCTCGTTTGTCTCTAGTTGCCACTCCCTCTCCTCCATTACTTTCTCCAGTTTGTGGATATCTACGCATATAGTAAAAAGAAGTGGGGCGCCAAAGGGCAAACTCCCTTTTCGGGTCAGCAGAACGCTGTACAACTGAGAAACAAAAGGCGCTTGCTGTCCGGCTCGAACCACCGTTTCAACAGTTTCGTCAGAAGGCGACCTATCGCTGTAACTTCGGATGGATTTATGGTTTAGCATGGTTTCCAGGACGTAATTGGAATACTCTGACACATTTGCACCTCCAGTTGGGGCAGTTAAAAATTGTCTATGTGATTCAATCGGTACTATCTCAACAATTACCAATACTGGCCGAGCGTGACCAGGGTAAAAGAACTACCCGAACATGTTCGTGTACTTTACAGCCCTGAGTCGGGATAATCAACCCGGGACGCTGCGCAGGACAACATTATAAATCATACCGGGTTAGAATATATAAATTCCCGCAAAACCACATCAAGAAAAATAAGTAGGTTGCCGGGATTTCCGGAAGAAAAACGAAAAAAGACTTGCAATCCGGTTTGGAAC
Source organism: Candidatus Bipolaricaulota bacterium (assembly GCA_021735245.1). Taxonomy (GTDB): domain Bacteria; phylum Bipolaricaulota; class Bipolaricaulia; order M55B111; family M55B111; genus JAGXLP01. The sequence goes on along the minus strand of JAIPHJ010000007.1, from coordinate 36,292 downwards.
GCTTTATATTTAGTTAGTCTGCAGTATAGAAACATAAGATAGTATTTAGGATTTTAAGTATAATTAGTAAACGTTTTACTTAGAAATATGGCTGTACTATGCTTCACAGTTTTACGTAGACTCGTACTCTACCTTGTGTGGCTAGAAGGACAGTCAAATATTAGCAGACAAGGAGGGTTTTTTATTATGGCTACAGGCACAGTCAAGTGGTTCGATGACGACAAAGGATTTGGCTTTATCGAGCAGGAAGACGGCGAAGACGCATTTGCTCACTACTCAGAAATAGTGGGCGAAGGTTACAAATCGCTAGAAGAAGGTCAGGAAGTAACGTTTGACCTGGAAGAAGGCGAAAAAGGACCTAAAGCGCTGAACGTAGAAGTTGCTTAGTTGACTAAGTAAACAACTAACAGAATTTAATAATAGATTGGCCACGGGTAGTTTTATCCGTGGCCTTTTTTATTTTTCCCGCCGGTCTTTTAAGCCATCGTCTCAAACCGTTCGATCCCGGGTTTAAATATCCTCGATGGTATCGTATCGATCGTCCCCTTCGAAGTGCTCGTAATAACACAGTAGCTGGTTTTTCGATATCGTGCAGTTCCGCTTGGTTCCCTCGATCGACCCCTCTATGTTGACAAATCGATCGTCCTGCCAGTTTATAACCCCGGTGAACCTTATTCCGTTTGCAAGCACGAAGTGAAGTGGTTCACCTGAATCCATATATCGGTCCAATTCGGCTTTGTGGTTGTTCTCCATACTGTTCGACCTCCCTGGTTGAAGGAATATCAAGAACCCTGCTTCAATCGGACCCTGTTCCGGATTATACCCTGCACGAGAAAATCCGCCTAATAAGCACCAGCCGATTCATTCCCAGGGGAGGACTCGGGTTTCTCCGCTTCCTCCGGTAATAACTTTCAACTGGTCTTAGCGTACATCGCCGATTTAAGGCCAAGTTCTTCTCTTTTGGTTTCGATATGATCGATCATCATATGGGCTGCCTTCTTTGGGTCTTCTTCGAAAGCAAACTTACCTCCGACCAGGTCCTCTATGTCGTCCGTCAGGTAATCCATGACCTTCTCCGAACCCGTTACTGGAAATGGTTTGTTGAGGAGTGTATATACACCGGACGCCACGAAGTAGAAGCCAATCGAGACTGCTTTTTCGCTCATCCACTCCGGCGCGGCTCCAGCTACCGGTAAATCAGAGATGTCATCGCCCAATCCTCCTTCTGCAACCATATTACTTAATAAAGTTAAAATCCTGCTGTTGTCGACACAGGAACCGAGATGGAGCACGGGGGGTATTCCGACCGCACGACATATTTCTTCCAGACCCTCTCCCGCCAGGTCAAATGCAACCTCTGGCTTCATTAAACCCGCTTTGCCGTCCGCGATGGCCGAGCAGCCAGTAGATACGACCAGGACATCGTTCTTAATCAATTCTTTCGCCATCTCAGTATGGTTATAGTCGTGACATGTATCCGGGTTATTGCACCCTACGACACCCGCAGCACCCAATAACCTTCCGTCTATAATTGCGTCGTTCAGTGGTCTATAAGTGGATCTATAAGTTCCCCCGAGGAAGTCGAATACGGACTCCGAAGTAAATCCACCAATTAGATCTTCTTTCTGATCGGGTAAGGTTTGTTTTTCCGGGTTACGGTTGTCGAAATTATCTATTCCCTTTTTTACGATTTCTTTTGCAGTTTCGAGAGCGTTCTTTTCGGAGAATTCTTTGTGCTCTACCCCCGGAAATTTCGCTTTTGGGGATGTGCTGATAAGATCTGTGTGAAAGTTTTTGGCTGTATCGGAAAGAGCTGGCATGATGCACTGAACGTCAACCATCATAAGTTCGACCATCCCGGTCATAATGGCGAGTTCCTGCTGGAGAAAATTACCAGCAACGGGGATTCCGTGACGCATCAGGATCTCGTTTGCAGTGCAGCATATTCCAGCTACGTTTATACTTTCCGCTCCTTTCTCGCGGGCGAACTCCAGGAGTTCGGGATCCCGGGCGGCTTCCACGAACACTTCCGAAAGCGCGGGTTCGTGGCCGTGAACTATGAGGTTGACGGCGTCTTCTTCCAGTACTCCTAAGTTTACCCGTGCCTGGAGCGGTTCGGGTGTTCCGAACAGAACGTCTTGAACGTCGGTTGCGATCATAGTTCCACCCCAGCCGTCACTCAGGGCACAACGCAGACCCTGTTTCAAAACGTGACGGTAGTCAGTATCGACGCCCATGTGCGTCCGATGCATCGTTTCGACTACTTCTCGGTCTATTCCCCTGGGTAATAACCCCTCCTCCTTCCACAGTTTGTACCTCTCGTCCGGAGCCCGTTCGGTCAGAGTTATATCTCCTTCCTGGCGGCCGAATTCAGCGAGACTTTCGTCGGCAACTTCTTTGGCGAGACGGTCCTTTTTTCCGTTGCCTTCATTGACCCCGAAGTCCCGAGCGAGCTTCTTCAATTTGTCGTAATCTTTCACTTCGTAATCGGGGTCTTCTCCCTCTATCGCTTCGGTTAAAGTGTGAACGACGTCGCGTCCGTGGTCGGAGTGTGCAGCCGCACCGGCGGCGATCATTCGGACCAGATTTCGCGCGGCGATGGTGTCTGCTGTAGCCCCGCATACTCCAGTATCGGATTTTCCGGGGATGATTCGACAGGGCCCCATATTGCAAATTCTACAGCATACTCCATCCTCTCCGAACTGGCACTGGGGCTGCATGTCGTCGTATCGGCTCCAGGCAGACTGTAAATCTTCGTCTTCCTCTGCCAGGTCAAGAACTTCTAACGACGCTGGGTCAGCACTTTTCTTAATGTTTTCTTCCTTTTCGTTATCAGACATATATCCTCCTTTCGTTATGGACTTTCTCCTCGGAAAAAACCGAGAGGCAAAAACCCATCAACTCATTCGATAAGTTTCCAGAAATGAATCGTTGTAAATCCCTTCGTTCATAATCATTTCCGCAGTGGCAACCGATTTAATTAGTTTATCGTCGAATACGTTACATATTGCTGCATCCAGGCCTACGGCCATCGCCATCACGAGAAAAGTCCGGTTTATGAGGCTCTTCTCGGTCGCGTCAGAAGACATGTTGCTGATCCCCAGTGAGATATGGGGTGGGGGATCTGATATGTTTGAAATCTGACTGATCGATTTCAGCAGGTTGGATGCCTGTTCCTGCATGAACTTAAGAGGCATGGCGACCGGGTCTATAAACAGATTATCGACGTCAAGTCCGTATTCGTTTGCTTTAGTGAAAATTTTCGCCGCGTGCTCCAGCCTACCGTTGACGTCCTGGGGAGCTCCCTCTTTTCCGCTGGTTATGCCGATGATCGACGCGTCGTGTTCTACTGCAAGAGGCAGTAGATTGCCCAGTTTTTCGTCCTGGGCAGTAGTTGAATTTATAAGAGGATTACTCTTACATGCCTCCAGTGCGGGCTCAATTATATCGGCCCTCTGGGAATCGATGGATAGAGGTGTATCAACTGTTTCCTGGACAGTTTCAACCAGCCAGACCATATCGTCTGGATCCTTGGATACCGCGCCCATATTGATGTCAAGATAATCGGCGCCAGCCTCCGTCTGTCTTCTAGCAAGACTTCTTATCTCCTCGGGATCCTTTTCCTCGAGTGCCTGCTCTACGTCGCTAAATCCGGCATTTATCCTTTCACCAATTAAAATCATCAAATTCCTCCTTTCAATACGGCCTCGGGGCTATTGTTCCCCGTCACCCATCAACCTATCGACAGTTCTGCCCACTTCCTCGAGAGCTTTTGGATGTCTCATTACTACGAGGTCAGCACCTGATTGAAGGTAAGTAAAAGCAGTTGTAGCTTCCCACGCGGGGCCTCTTTTGCTGAGGTCACCCCAGTTAGGCGTTTCGTCTTCGGGTGTCTTTGCTTCTTTTGTCTTCCAGACCTCGCCCCCTATATTAGCCATCATCGGTTGGGCCATTAACCTGTCCCCTTTCAACCCCGCCAATCTCGTTCGTTCCATAATGGAATAGACGTACTCAATTCCGTAGCCTAAAGCCGGCGAATTGGGGAAAATAACTATATCTTCAAGGTCATAACCAACGTCGAGTGCCAGAGTGTTAACCTGTTTTGCGATATTAATATCAACGGGTGATTCGGCTATTACTTTGTGGTCATCCGCCTTCCCCAGAGCCGAGAGGGTTCGATAGTTGTCCTCGGTAATCGTACCCAGAAGACAGTTCTCGCCTTCCGCGGCTGGAGAAACGAGGGTAAAGACCTCGTTGTCCTTTTCCTCGTCTCCGGAGCCCCAAATAATTAGCGGTAAGGTGGTCGCATCCAACACCTTTTCGACGATTTTCGTAGCCTGCTCCGGGCTCCTGTCTTCGCCGTAAGGATCGCACCCTGCTAACCTTAGACACAGTAAATCCGGCTCGTAATCCTCCTCACACTTCTGGGCCCACTCCACCGGATCTCCGAGAACGTCTCCATAGGGTTCCTTCAGGATTTCGGGCCAGCTCTCCGGCCGAACATCCCATATTTCAAGGGCGGAAACCGGACGGTTTGGCATTGATCCTTCGAAGTGGAGGTAGGGCATCGTGGTCTCCCCGCCAATCGTGATAGTCCGGCTTCTGGTTCCTCCCTCTTCCTCCGTGGCCCCAATAGTTATACTGCTGATTTCGTTTTCCCAGTTTGAACTAACGTCGGGAATTTGCATAAATCGAAACCTCCGAATTTAAATTTCTTCTCAGGTTACTCGTTATTTACGTGCGACAGGCCTACCGTGTCAGGGATCAATTTATTAACCATTTCTCGTACTGCATTTGCTGTGGAAGAATCGGACTCCAGTAAGTCTATCGGCTCCCCATCCCAGCATAGTTCGAGAACGTTTTCGTCCCTGGGTACGACGCCCAGCAGCTCCAGGTCGAGTTCTTCGATCATCTGATCTGACTTGTCCGGTAATTCACCGACAACGTTATTCAGTACCAGATATTTTTTTCCAACTTCTATATCCAGTTCATCGACCAACCCGGCAATTCGCCGGGCAGATTGGATGGCAATTGGGTTGCCGTCGCTGGCAATTAGTAGAGCGTCGATACCCGCAGTAGTCCGGCGGGATAGATGTTCCATCCCCGCCTCGTTATCCATAACGAGAAAATCGTAATTACGGGCTAGATTATTGAGGTACTCCCGCAGTATATTGTTAATGGCACAGTAGCAACTTGGCCCTTCTCCTCGTCCCATAACCAGCAGGTCCTTTCCTTTTCCTTCTGCAAGTATTTGCTGCAGGTGGAGTTCCATCCATCTCTTTTTAGTCATTCCCGGTGGCACTTCCTGGCTATCTTGCAAAACTTCCGCCTCCAGCTGACCTATAGTACCACCTATTTCGAAACCGAGAAGCTCGTTGAGGTTAGCATTTGGATCGGCATCTATGGCAAGCACGGAACCTATATTTCGTTCTACGAGTTCGCGAATTAAGAGTCCGGACAGTGTAGTTTTGCCGGTTCCGCCCTTGCCCGCTACGGCAATGGTAAAGGTGTCCTCGTTTTCTTTGCCTGATACGTCACCGTTTTTAGTTGAGTTTTCCATCTTAATCACCCCCTGCCTTTTCCGAAAAGTCGACGGAGCCAAACTGACTGAGGTCGGTATGGGGGAGAAACTTTGCCGCGGTGAATTCTTCGAAGTAGTTCGGATAATCTATTAGATCATAATAGGTGACTGATTCCGAGATCTCCCTGCTCTCTTCGTAAGCTTGCTGGGACAGCAGGGCCATCTTTGCTCCAATTATCGACGTATTACCGACGAATTTTATTTTTTCAGAGGGTAAATCCGGAATAAGGCCCAGAATCTTTGCCTTCTCCCTGTTCAGGTACGATCCAAACCCTCCCGCTATCAGCAGCTGGTCCAGGTCGTCAATATCGAGATCCAGACTTTTCAAAAGTATCCTTGCTCCAGAATAGATTGCTGCCTTGGCGTTTATCAGATTTTTTATCTCGGATTGAAATACGGCAAGCTCCCCATCCCTACCTGTTTTGGACGGTTTTTCCAGAATAAATTTTAGCTCCCCTTCTTCCTCTTCAATCCTGTCCGAGTGATCGGGCATCAATTTACCGGACCTATTAACAAATCCTCCTTCAAACAGGGACGCAACCAGGTCGATCAGTCCTGAACCGCAAATTCCTTCTGGCTTTGTATCACCAATTACCGAATATATTAGATCCCCCTCGGCAAACTCCACTTTATCGATAGCACCCCGGCTTGCGCGCATTCCGGACCTAATTCCGGTACCTTCGAATGCGGGTCCTGCTGAAGCAGCACAGCTCATCATCCAGTCACTGTTTCCTATTAAAATTTCTCCGTTGGTCCCTATATCAGTAAGCATAGTTAGCTGATCGGTCTTATGGATACCAGTTGATAATACTCCAGAAGTTACGTCCCCGCCAACCCAGCCGCCAATTGCGGGCATAAAGTAGAGCAAACCTCTAGGGTTGACTTTTATACCCACTTCAGCTGCCCGAATAGGGGGTGGTTTTGTCGTATTGGGGACGTAAGGCTTCTTTCTTATATGCGATGCTTCCAGCCCCAGAAGAAAGTGCAACATGGCTGTATTTCCCGAACACATTACTGATGTAACGTCTTTTAGTTTTACGCCGTTTCGGTCTACTAAGGCGTAAATTAAGTCGTTGATATCGTTAGCGAGCGCTTTCTGTAGATCCTCCCTACCGTCCTCTTCCCCGTGTCGAATCCGACGGGTAACTTCCTCCCCGTACTTCATCTGAGAGTTGTACGTTGCTTCCGCATCTAAAGTGTCCGAGGTCACCAGGTCTAGCAGGTGAGCTACCACCGTGGTAGTGCCTATATCTACCGCAACGCCGTAATTAGTATCGGAAGTATTTCCTCCTTCTAGCTGGATTACTTCGGTCGTATCCCCTCTGCGACCAAGGGTCGGGGTTACTTTCCAATCGTTGTCCCTGAGCAGAGAGGAGGATCTTTTAAAGACCTTCAGTCCAGTCTGCATGATCGGCAGATTCTTCTTTCTTCTGAGTTCTCTGTAAATTCTTCTGTGGTCGGAAAGATTGTCCTTAAGGCTTGGCTCCGGAAGTTCAAGGTAATACTTTTCGATCAGGGGTTCGTACTTGACCGAGCTGCCTACTCCGTCAGAAGTTAGAGCTTTAAATCTTTGAGCGTCTTCGTCGATTAGGATCTTACCTTTCGTAGCCGTACTTTCTGGCGGTACCCTCACTTCCAGATCGCTTTTCACCTGCGTCTGGCAGGCAAGAGTGTAACCGTTTTTTATTTCTTCGCGGGTCAGAGTAGAGGTGGAGCCGACGTCTACCTCACCGGTCTCCACTATGACCTTGCACTTGCCGCAGATACCTTCCCCGCCGCAGATACTATTGAGTTTTACACCGGCCCTTGAGGCAGCGTCGAGAAGAGTCGCTCCTCGGCTGACTTCCGCCTGTAATTCGTCATTCAGAAGGGTGAACCTAACAGTAGCCACTCTAGCACCCCATATTTAGGCTTCCCATTCCTGCCTGAGGAACCTGGGTAAGGTAGCTGCATCCTCGGGGCCTACAATTACATCCCAGCCCCCCTCTTCTTGAACGGTCATTCTCAGCATCCCTACCAGGCCCGGTATTATTAATTTGTTGTGATCGACCTTGTCCATTGCTCCTTGCTCTCTTACGGTCTCTACTATCCCCTCTCCGGTTAACTGATCGTCCGCATAAGCATTTAATACTCCAAGACCGTCGGTGTCCATAACGGATATATAGGCGGAGAAGCCACTATCGTCGACCTCTCCTTCGAGGCTATAGTAAGTCAGCTGAAAGTTCGTGGTGAAAAGTACCGGTGAATCGGGTCCCGGATCTCCGACTTCGTACAATTTTGCCTCCACGGAATTTTGAACCTGCGGATCGATAAAAATGTGCTGACGTACAGTTAGTAGAGGCAGAATTTGCCAGGAATCGAGAGTATTAATGGAGAGTATGGACGCGTATTTCAAAACGTGACTTGTGGCTTCAGCTAGTTTCTGGAACGGATCACCGGAATCAACGTGCGCCACTACGGGGTAACCTAGGGGAGAAAACCCTTCTTCCACAGCCAGTCTCCTGAGCTTGGTCGATTTCTCGAGATAGTCTCTCATTCCTTCGGCGTTAGGGGCAAGCACTAAATCCTCGTGTCCCTCCCCGCTGATCTTATCCGTAAGATCGGCTAAATCCGATAATTCGTCCCCTGATACAGCCAGAGGGCACTCGTATTCTTCGGCAACTTTCGTCATTTCCTTCCAGTTATCGCCGGTTGCATAACCTATCAGTGGTTTGCCTTCAGATACCCTTTTTAGGCCCTCCTCTATTGCCTCGGGATCCCGTGACTGTAAATAAAGCGGGAACCGGGATTCTTTGCCTACTTTTCCTACCAGTTCACCGTATTTGTCCGGCTCCAGTTGATCGTTCTTTACGGTTAGCAGATTGACGTCTATAGTTTCACCAACGCGTTCGAACTGAAGATCGTTTGCTCTTCGGACGTTTTCCACCAGTTCAGAGTCCTCGTGCGAATCATCTATCTCCACCGCAACGGCCGTCGGGCGATAGAATTTTTCTTCGTGTCTGTACTGGACAGTCTCCCCCCCGACTTCGACTTCACTGTTACCATTACCGATAGTCACTATCTTCATGGGGGGCGCCGAGGAAGCAGCCAGTGTCTCCTCCGCTTCCTCAGAGACGTGAGGACACTGATCCAGTGAAACCTGTTTACTTGCAAGCTGCATGGCAAAAGCCATACACGTCGGAAAATTGCAGTCACCGCAATCCGTCTGGGGTAATTCCTGATAGATATCCATTGCACTCAAGTCTGTCATTATTCCTCCTCCAGATACGACTTATTTAATCTCACATCATTGCTTCCATCTCTAACGCTGGATGGTTTACCTCTTCCAGGTATTCTACCACTTCAGATGCTTCTACGGCGTCTTCCTCAGTGGCTATTTTGTCGAATAGCTCGGGTTTCCCTATTTCATCCAGCCGCTCTTTCAATCGTCCTTCGATTTCCCGTTTTAACGTTGAGGGCATCCAGACAACTCTTTCAATTCCCTTGTGCCCGTCGGGAACGTCCGCCGATATAAATTTGTCGGAAGTAATATACATCTTTCCGATCCCGATAAATCCGGGAGTTTGAACCCCACCCCCGACCTGTCCCGCCATCGTGGAAAAACTCATTCCTATGGGAGTCATTTCGGGGTACTCTCTCGAGGCTATCATGACCCCATTTGCCTGAGGAAGAACCGCCGCTATACACTCGAAACAGCCACAGGAGGTCATTGGGTCTTTTATCATCGAATATGCACTAAACTTCTTTAGATTTCCGTCAGTCTCCCGGGCCAGGTATTCGTTTACTCCTTTCCACTGGCCGTATACTTCATCTACTGACTCCCCTTTTTCCACGGGCTGATTGGGACCCTGGGGATCCATTTCGTGCCCCGCTTTACAGTCGAGCCAGGTATAAGCTCCGCACAGACCGAGTCTTTCGGGCGTAACGATACATACGTGGTCGGGCGCGTAAGTCTGACAGAGAGTGCAGGAGTAGAAGGTATCCACGTCAGAGTCCTTCATTCCCAGAATTCGCTCGTCCCGCTGGTGATAGATCTCCTTGGCCCGTTCCAGCGGTTCCTGAATTTCCTCCTTGTCGGTAATCAAGGTTACCTGGACCTTGTCGATGACGGAGGAAAACTCCTCTTTTATCTTCGAAATGAGAATCGTGCCAAAATCCTCCAGCCTGAACCCTTTCTCGTAGCTGTCTTTGCTTATCCTGATCCAGGGAATTGCCCGCTGGCCCATGTGGAATATTCCACCCGCCCAGCTGATAAATTCGTGGAATCGTCTCTCGACGATGGTTTCAAAGTCCTCTTTGAACTCCCTGCCCGCTACCTCGACTACAATTCCCAGGGGAAGAGATTCACCTTCTTCGGCACCTTCTTCCAGGCCGGGCCCGATAAGTTCTATCTTCTCGTCCTCGACATCTTCCATGGAGCGATTTCTAAGCAACTCGAAAGCCGTGCTGGATTTACCTCCAAATTCGACGAACATATCTTCTTTCCTCACCGACTCGCCCTCGAAGCCCGCTCCGAAAGGAACGGGTATGTCTACTTCCGTTACCTCGATTTCCAGGTCCCTTACCTCTACAGCCTTGTTGACGAGTTTGTCCATCGGTACCGATGATACTACGTGTTCGTAGTCGCATATTCCCCTGGGCAGGATTTCCGGTAAAGCGACGTCGGAAATCGTCGGAAAGCCAAAATTCAGAGCCCCAGCTGCAGTGGCATACTTTTCGTCCGTAATTAGCTGATTTTCGTTTACGTTCTCGTCCTGCCCCAGTGCTAATACGAACGCGTGAACTGTATCTTTGTTGTAGAGAAGAATTTCTTTTGCTTCCTCCAGCCCCCCGGGTTCCTTTCCACCGAAGGTCAAAGCTGCCCGGCAGGCAAAGTTAAGTGCGTGAACCGTTGCGGAGGTGGATTTCCCGTACGGCACGAGGAAAGTATCCCATCCCATTTCTACCCCCTCTTCGGCTAGCTGTTCCGCCATGCTCCTTCCGTTTGTAGAAGAAGAAAGGAAGACGAGGATATTCTTCTCCCGTAACTGTTCTGCCAGCCTTACGGCATCCTCGTTGGTCGGAGCTGCTCCGACAATGGCGGCAAATCCGGGCATTCTTCCGTCCACCAGCTTTATGCCCTGAGTTCTTAGAGTAGAATCATCCGTGAAACCCAGCCATGGTGACTCAGGAGAGTTCCCTTTGACTAACTTTAACGCCTCTAAAATTTCCTGAGAAATTAGTGTAGATATACCGGCGTCGAGCGCCTTCCCCAGATACGGAGTCCAGAGCTTATCCCCCGGTTCCTCGGGAAGAAGTTCCCCGGCGCGATCCAGAGGTTTTTTCATGTCTTCAACGGTTTGGACTTTCTCTCCGGTTAGCGAAAAAATAAGGGGTAAATAGTAACCCGTATTTGGAAAGGCTACTTCTTCGTCGCCACCTTTGTCTTCTTTAACTTCCTTCCAGGCTTTCTCAGCCCGGGAAAAATACTTGTGAGCTCCTCTAATTGCTGCCGATGAGACTACTTTGGACATTCCTACCTCCCGGCAATAAAATTTCTCAGTTTAACTCAACTAAGATTGGTTAACAGATCAGACCAAACTTCTTTCATTGATTCTCTAATTTGGCCTTTATTCAGGGGAACCTTTTCTCCGTTCCTACTGCTTTTCCTAATTTCTTCGCTATAAGGAATGAACCCGAGAGGTTTTTCCTCAATAGCGTCGAGTAAAAACTCTCTATCTGCTTCCCCTCTAACTTTGTTACAGACTGTGTAAACATTGTCTACCCCGATATCTTCCGCGAGTTCTTCAATTCTTAACTTCGTTTCTATACTTCTGCGGTCCGGTTCTACCACGGCGACGAGGGCGTCAACTCCTTCTCCAGTCCCCCGGCCCAGATGCTCGATACCCGCTTCCATATCGACTACTACAACTTCGTCCCGGTCCAGAATTAGATGGTTCAGAATCTGTCGTAGAAATGCGTTCTCGGGACAGGTACAACCTCCACCGCCAGACCAGACCGTACCAAATACCATCAACTTAACTCCGTTCACTTTCTCGTAAAACTTGTCCGGAATGTCGCTTACTCTGGGATTAAGCTTGACCATCCCACCACCGCCTGCCCGTTCGGCAATCAGGTCTTCCAGTTTGATCAACGGTGTAACCTGGTCACGAACGCCGAGGCAGGAACTCAGGTTCATGTCGGGATCGGCGTCTATAGCGATTACTTCACGACCCTGTTCGACTCCGTAGGCAGAGAGAAGAGCGGAAATTGTTGATTTGCCCACCCCCCCTTTACCGACAACTGCCACCTTCATGATTCTTGCTCCTCGGCTTCTTCGATAAACCGATTGCAGAATTTCTTTCCCAGCAGGGAAAGTCCCTCAGGCGTCAGGCATTCGGATGCCGGTTTTTCGAACAGTACGTTGACTTTATCCTGAAATTCGTCCCCGCCGCCCCAGAAGACGAGTGCAATTTTAAACCCTGGCAAAGCCTGAAACGCAAAACCCGAGTCCCCCATGTCTATTTCCTCTCCTCCAAGTTCCTCCGCAACCCGCTCGAACTTTCCCCTCTGGCTCTGAAACCTGCGAGACAGTCGATTTTCCGTGTTTTTCTTAAAATTACTGGAATAAAAATCACCATGAGGAATTTCCCTGAAAGCTATCCATTCACCTGTACCTGAAGGATAGTCTGCAAGGGAAAGGTAATTTAAAACCAGTTCTCCCAGGTATCCCTTCTCCGAACCGGACGACTGCTCCACTTCGAACTCGGGAGTCTTTACGAGGAATTCTTCGTCAAATACTTTTACTCGAATCTTCCCCTCCTCGAATTGTGCCCCGCTCTTTTTCGCTATTTCCTCAGGTTCTTTAGCCCGAAGGCTCCGGCGTATTTCTTTTCTCTGGATCAACTAAATTACCCCCCTGGGTTCTCGGCGTAGCCGGTTTAGACACATTGCTACTTAACAAAAATTTACCTATAAGCAATCTAGTTCACGATTTTATCTTTATTGTTATACCAATATCACTTTACAGTATCAAGCTTTAATGTCATATACTGGATAATGTGAAGATTATCACGATCACTATCTCCCCGGGGACCCTGGAGGGCCAATAAGCCAAAGGCAGTCTGAAATGATAGGTAAGTTTGAAATAATAAAGAGGGTAAGTCTTAACCGAGAAGAGGATAATTTAGTGCAAGGTGTAGGTTTGACCGCTGACGATAACTAGCCCGTGGATAACCCTATGGCTTCGTACTCGCAGTTTCGAATGCAGTCGCCACAGCCAACACACATCCGGGGGGAAGGGAGCATAGGAGGTTCGTCTTTTTCTTCCTGAATCAATACCCCCGGTGAGCAGGCTGATTCTGCCAAACATCCTCCGGAATCAGTGGTGGAACATTCGGTTGCCCGGCAAGAATTATAATCTATAATAACGTATTTAGAGGGGCTCATCTGCTCACAGCTCCCGGTTTTAGAGAGAGTAATTAATAATTATCCAACGCCAGGACAAACATTCGGTCACCTGAGGTTCTGTGTCTCCAGTATTGTAAGATGAAATTGTTCGATTACAAGTTAAGAAGTTGACTTTTATCGCGGGTAAACATACCGTTAAAAAAGGTTGTATCGGGGCGCTAAAGGCTCTATCATTTCCGAGAGCTGAAGGTTAAAGTAGGGCGTTTTGGGAGTAAAATAAAATTGGCGATAACCCCGGAGATAATTTCTAAATCGACTGATCATTTTATTAATAGCCAAGGGGGGTAAAAATGGCTAAAGATGACGACGAAGAAGAAAAACTCAAGTCCATGGTAAAATACGGGCTAAACCATAATGCCGAGCATCGGGCAGAGATCAGAGAATGGGCAAAATCAGCAAAAGAATTGGACAAACCTGAAGCCCACGATTCTCTGGTCAGTGCCTCAGAAAAACTGGGACAGGTGATCGATCACCTGGGTAGGGCACTGGAGGAATTGAACCGGGAGGAAGACTAATATGTGTTTATCAAAAGTATTTAGGGAAAAAAACGAGGATGAGGAACTTTTACTGGAAGAGATTTCTTCTGTCGAAGTCGAAGACGGAAAGTTGCTTTTCACCACCATTATGGGTGAAGAAAAAAGGATTGAGGGAACGATAAAGAGTATCGATTTCATGGACAACAGGATACTTATGGAAAAACAATGAAGTCGAAACGGGATAAAGTACCGACGGAATATTCACCAAAACTTGCCGAGGAAGCCCTAGGGCACCCCCTGGGGAGGAATCGGTTGGTTTTTGATTTGTAAAAGACCGAAAAAACTACTTTAAAAGGTGTCTTCTAAAGGCCCCGTCCCTTGGGGTGGGGTTCTTGGCTGCCAGGGAATATAGCTTTCAACGAAATGTCAGCCTAATAACCGATTACGGCATGGAGTAGCGATTACCGAACCAGTGTATTACCCCCGGTGATAACGGAAAGTCCGGGCTGGTATTTAATAATATAACTGCCGGAACGATTGGGCTAAAGGTGAGCAAAGGGATGAGGGTTAAAAGATCTTTAACGGTAGACGAAATCTACCGGCAAGTTAAGGGTTACGATCTGGTCCTCACGGTTGAAGCATCTCTGGCGGACGCGTTGAATAACAGGGTTGAAAAGCCAGGGTTCGGGAAACTTTCCTATACTCCCAGAAATTTAATTCGAAGAAAGTTTCAAAACGAAGATCTCAATCACGATGAAGAGCTCTTTCAGCACGTCATAAGGGAAACCGACCTTAGCTGGAAGGAGGCTTCACACATCCTGAAGAGGACAGTTAGCTACTGGCGGGAAGTGGGGAACCTGGAAGCTTTTACCGAACGGACAAGCCTAAACCGGGAAAAGGTTAAAAAACTTTTGCCGGTGCTGGAAAATACGTCGAACATCTATGGGGAGATGGAGGACTACAGGGTTCCCGCCGACAAGGAAGTATGCGTTGTAGGGTTGTATCAGTTTACCGGTCTGGATAGATCGGTACTTCCGGAATACTACGACACACTTAACTTATTTAAGAACGAAAAAGTCCAATTAGAGCCTTTTCGGGTCTTCGAGTCGGCAGGGCAGGTAGTCGGGGCGACGATCGACAACATCTCAAAGGTGGGCGAGAGGTCGACGGCTGTAGTTGTGCATCCGGACAGTATCTACAATTCTTTACTGAGATCCTACCTGAGGGGAGAAGGGATCGACTTCCAGGTAGCTCAAAAACTTCGTGACTCCGATTCCCTGAGAACTTTGCTGGAGGTATTAATCCTGGGGCTGCGCCGCGATAGACTAAAACTTAAGGACGCCGCCTCCGTGTTTGGCAGGATAGGCATGTCTCCCCCGAAAGAAAAGGAAGAGGAATACCTGGCGAAAACGGATTCTCCGGAAATGCGAGAGGCGTCCGATATCCTGAAAAGAGCCAGTGAACATACTTTTGGGAAAGTGGTTGAAACCTTGAGACGGAGTGGCATCTCGATCGAAAGGGAATTAGATGCTACGCTAAGAGACTTATGCCTCTGGTCGGAACCAGTAACTATGCGCGGAATAAACAACCTCCAGTATTACCTCGACAGCTTTTCCGTGGAAATTGATAAGTCCGACAGCGGTGTTTTACTGGTAAATCCTGGAGCAGTAGCCTATATAGACCGTCCGGTAGTCTTCTATCTGGGAATGTCGACCCAGTGGGACAGGAATGTAGAGAGAAGGCCCTGGAAGGACCTTTCGGAATCCCGGCACCGGAACGTAAACAACTTCAAGGTACTCCTGCAAGCCGGAGATAGACAGCTATACATGGTTCAAAGCAACCGACTTAACAGGGAGGTAACTCCCAGTACGTACTTTAACGAACTTCAACCGGATCTTTCCGGTTTTACAGAAGGAGAAGAGGGCAAAGACTATACCCTCCACAAAAGAAGCGGTCCGGCAGGGTCCAGCTTCAACTCTAACCAGGTTAACGTTCAGCCTGAACCGGTTACTACCCTGAGTAAAACGGAATTAAACGAACTCGTTCAGTGCCCCCGGGACCATTTCTTCTCCCGTCTGGTCGAAGAACCGGACAGGGAGTACCTAAGACAGGGTATCGTCTTTCACGAATTTGCCGAATTCTACGCGAACTTTCCCGAATTTGTCGAGGAAGAGGACCCCGGAGTTTTCGTGGAACTGATGGTTGAACGAATGAATTCCATAGTCGACGAGAGGGAAGTCCCGATACTAAGGACGAAGTTCCGGCTTGGGATAAAGCTGCTTAAATCTTACTTCCGTAACCGTAATATAGGTAGCGGTGCAAGGTTTTCCGGCAATTACAGTTCCAGCAAAGAAAAAAACTATTTTGCCCGACAATTTGAAAGGAATTTGAACAGGCAATTTACGGAGATGGTATTTCTAAACGAGAAAATAGGCGCGCGGGGAAAGGTCGACCTCCTGAACGGCAACGAACTTATTGACTTTAAAACAGGTCGAATAAGAAGTCCTCGCCAGGTTGTGAAGAACTCGAATCCGGATCTCTTCGAAGAGAGCCCCGACTTTCAGGCTCTTCTTTACCTCGCACACCACAGGAGGGCGTTACCCCGGGAGAAGCTCGAATTTACGTTCCTTCACGTACTGGAGGATCCGGGTAGAGTTCTTCGGGGAGATTTCGATCCGCGGGACTACGTTACCTCGGTTACCTACTACCCCTGGACGTTTTCAGAATTTTTGACCAGAGACGAAGTATATCAGACGGCTTTAAGTTCCAAAAAGAGGGCGAAGTTGCTCGAGCCGCTGGGCAAAGAAAACTTTCTTAAAGTGCTGTCCCGGCTTGATTTCAGTCCCGGGGATTTTTACTCGAAGGAAAAAGCCAAGAAACACCGGAGTCAGTTCGAGGAACTCTGCAGGGACTACGTAGAGCTTGGCAGGGGAAAGGACTTAACGGAAAAACAGCTGAAGAAAGCGTCTTCTTCGGTACTTAAAACGACACTACAGGGGCTAAGGACGAGAAACTTCTTTAGAGAAGACGTAGATGAATTCGAGGAATTTCTTGAAGAAATTTTAGTTCAGTTAAACGAATGGAGCAGGACGAGATTTCCTGTAGGAGAAAACGATCTCGATGAAGTAGGCCACAGGGACCTGATTCTTGCGGGTGAGGGAAGATGAGCCCTGAACCGAAAGGAAACCAGCAAAAACTTATCGAAAATACTGAAGGTGTTTACCTTGTAGATGCCGGTGCCGGTACGGGGAAGACGTTTACGGTGTCCCGGCGGTACGCCAGGCTTCTGGAGCGCGGAACGAACCCGGAAGAAATATTTCTTGCGACCTTCACGGAAAACGCCGCAGAAAACATGAGGGACGAAATAATTAACTACTGTAACTACGATCTATCCGAGCTGAGGGACGCACCCATTTCGACTTTCCACGGATTCTGTCAGCAGTTATTGATTAGAGATGGGTTCGACGCACCGGCTATTCTCGGGCTGGACGAAGTTATAACGGGGAACACCAGAACTTTATCGAACCGGGTCCAGGAAATGGGAGAATTTTCAAACTTTTACGATAACTTCAGGGAGAGCCATCCGGAGTATAACGATTTCTACCGGGCGGTCTACAAAGATGCTCACTTGCTCGAATTAATCAAATCCCTTGCGGTAAAAGGAATATTTCCCAAAAAATCAGGCTGGTACAGGGACGGAGAAAAACTCCTTTCGGGTGATTACGAAGAGTACCTGGGCCAGCTGGAGAAAACCAACGCCCCTCTTCCCGGAAAAAGGGGAAACAGGCAGTCGAAATTGCTAAATCGGTTATCCGGAATGAAAGACAGGACTTTCAATTCAGAAGAGGTCAGGAACAAACAGGACGTAAAGAAGGGCAAAAAGGTAGATCCTCAGATCATGAGGGAAGCGTTCAGAGAAGAAAGGCGTGACCTGTTACGGTTTATCCACGACCTCTTCCTGGAGTATATAGATTACGCCCTGGGCCGAAACTACCTGAACTTCTCCTTCCAGCTGATGTTTGCCTACGTCCTACTCATGGAAGCAGATCAATTACGTGATTCAAACCAATTCGAATACGTAATGATAGATGAGTTCCAGGATACGAACGAAATTCAGTTCAAACTATCGCTTCTCCTTTCCAGTACGGGTAATATACTTGCAGTCGGTGACTGGAAACAGAGCATATTCGGGTTTCAGTATGCCTCGGTAAAGAACATCACCAAATTCGAGGAAAGATTCGAAAATTACTACGAACAACTAAACAGAGACAGGCGCCGGACTCCCTACGATCGAGGAAAGGTTAACCAGATATCGCTCAGACGTAACTATCGCTCATCCCAGGCAATACTGGATTTTTCCGAAAGAGCACTAAAAGTATCGGGGAGGAAAGGGGAAGAGGTCAACCTGGATCGCGACGTAGTTTCGCTAAAAGCAGCAAAGGACAAAAAAACAACGGATATCCGCGCATTTGTTTCGGAATCGGAAGTCGAGGCCGTCCTCTCCAGGGTGGTAGAAGTAGTAGAAGGTGGGGATCACCGAATAGCGGGTAAGCCGGTGGAGTACAGTGACGTGGCTATATTTTCCCGAAACAGGGCTTTTGCCCGTGAACTGGACAAGAAAGCCCGTGAACTAGGGGTCCCCGTATCCTACGAAGGGGGGGCTGAAATATTCAAAACTGACCCCGGAATACTCCTGCTCGCGTGGTTGAGAGTAATGGAAGGCAGAGATTCCAGAAGAGGCTGGAGCGTGATACTGGACGAGGCCGGTTATAATATTGCCGAAGTAGAGTCCATTTTAGAGAACGGAAACTTTCCCCCGGATGCGCTGGAGTTTCTGGGCGAGCTGGAAGAGGCCTACGACGTCGGGGCCGTAGCGAGGATGGTTTTCGTACGTTACGGTTTCGATAACACTTTCACGGACGCAATTATAGAGGTACTTCAGAACGCCTTCGACGCATCCTACATGAATCTGGGTTCCGTGGTCAGGTTCATAGAGAAAAATATCTCCGGAAACGAGACGTACGAAGTCGATAGTTCAAGTGAGGAAGCGGCAAAGGTTCAGACAATTCACGCAGCCAAGGGACTGGAATACCCGGTCGTATTCCTGGCCAATATGAATGAACATACTTTCCCCAGTACCAATTCCGACGGGAAGAGGATATTTTACGACGACGTAATAGGTTTGAGAGCCCGTAAAGCCTATTCACAGTCGGATAGTTTCCTCTATGACGACCTCAGTACCTATCTGACGTCAAGAGTTTCAGGGATAGATTACGACGAAGAGCGAAGGCTGCTCTACGTTGCTATGACAAGAGCGGAAAACTACCTATTCATTTCGGCCGAAAAGGGGAAAGAGGGAAGATTTTTCCAGGAACTGGATATAGAGCCCGAGGAGACGGAACCCGAGGTTGAGGGAATAACCGTCTCTCGTCAGACCGGGGGGAAGGAAGTGCTTCGCGTGGAACCACCGGAATCAAGTCGTCCGGAGAAAAGGCCGGTACACAGCGTCGTCGACTTTTCTTCGGCCGAGAGGTCGGACGGAAGAGGAACGAAGTTTGGAACCATGATCCACGAGTTCGCCGAAAAAGTCGCCCGGGGAGAAGAAGGCGAGGCTATCGAAGAGGAGGGAGGGGAAGCAGACAGGAAGAACGTCAGTGAATTTATAAATTCTCTTTCGGGTAAACTGTATCCCGAGCAGGAAGTCCTAATACCCTGGGAAGAAAGCGAAGGTAAATGTGTTTACCACGGGTCGATCGACCTCGTGCACGTTCTCGACGACAGAGTTCAGGTGATTGACTTTAAGACCGACCTGGACAGGGCCAACGAATCAGAATACAGGAAACAGCTCGACCTTTATGTTGAAGCCGTGTCCAACGAGTACCCGGACAGAGAAGTGGTCGGTCAAATTTTCTACACGAAGAGTGGTAAGTTAGTAAGTTTATAATTCGTCTGAGCTTTTATCGATTTTGTCTACCGGGTGCCGGACCAAATCTCACTTGCAAAATACCCTTGTGGATACTGCTCAATTTAGCAAGATCACGCAAAATACCCGGCCTGTAGGCGGGGTTAGTGAGGATTTAAGCGACTTCTTTAATCTCAGAAAAGTTCCTGAACGGCGGTCGTACCGTGGCTCTCTCTGGATAGTAGCAGGACGTTATCCAGTCTATCTTTTACCTCTTCTGAATGGGTGATAAGGAATATCTGACCGAATAATTCGTCCAGACTTCTGAGTGCTTTGAGAATATTTTGCCGGCGCTGCTGGTCCTGGCTGCCAAATATCTCGTCCAGCACAATGAAGTTTATCGGTCTTCCGGATCGACGAGCTACGAGCTCCGAAATCGCTACCCGCAGACAGAGGTTGGCGAGATCCGTCTCGCCCCCGGAGAACCTGTCAAGAGGATAGGGTTTTCCGTCCTCGTAAACGTGGACGAGATAATTATCGTCGATGGTAAGCTTTCGATAGCGTCCGTCCGTGGTGCGTGCGAGAAGGCTGGAAGCGCGTCGAGAGAGCAGTGGTCGAATACGGTTTAGCAGATCAAGTCTAAACTGATCAAAATAGCTGGAAACTCTTTCCAGCAATAGCCTATCCTCCTGTAACTCGCTTAGCTTCTCTCGCTTCTTTTTCTCTTCGGATATATCATCTTCCAGGTGGTTAATTTCCGCTTTCAGCTCTGCCAGTTTTTCGCTTTTCTCAGCGTAGCTGTCCTTAATTGCGTCCTTTTCTTTTCTTTTTTCCTTCAGGTTTTTTCTTAGTTCGTTAAACTTTTCCTCGTCGAATTCGAGGTCCTCTATTCGTCCTTTTACCTTCTGGAGCTCCGCCTCGGTCTTTTTAAGTTTGTCCCGTAATTCGTCCAGTTTATCCTCTACTTCGGGAACCCGTTTTGTTTCCGCCAGGAGACTCCTGTATCGGTCGTAATCCTCCTTTAAGGTTTCCAGCTCTCGTTTTACTTTACGGTACTTTTCCTCGTCGTAGTCGATTTCTCCCAGGTTTTCAAGTTCTTCTTTCAGTTCTTCGCTTAATTCTTTCAGCCGTTCGATCCTTTTCCGATTTTCCTTTATCTGATCAGCCAGGGAACTCCTTTTCTGGTTCTTTTCCTCTAGCTCGGTTATCATCTTCTTTAGTTTTGCTTTTTTAGTCTCAGCCTCCTCCAGGTTCCTCAGGACTTCCGTTTTCTCTTCCCGAAACTCCTTAATCGCCTCTTTTGCTTCCTCAATATCGTCCCGGTAGTGGTCAATTACTGCCTCGTAGTCGTCGTCCAGAGGTCTTTTGCATACTGGGCATTCGCCTTCGGTACCCAGCTTTTCCACGTTTTCCTCTTTTACCCTTAATTCCTCTAAATCTTCTTCGTGTCTGTCGATCGAGCTTTCGATTTCGGCGATTCGAGCCTTCAATTTCGTTATTTGCTCGTCTTTTTGCTTCTTTTCGGACCTCTTTTTTTCGAGTTTCTCGGGCACCTCCGCGTAGCTCTGAAGTTTTCCCTTTTTCCCTTCCAGATTTTTTCTTTCCTGATTTATATCTTTTTCTCTGGATTCCAGTTTGGATTTTAGTTCCTCTTTATCACGATACAGGTCCTTTTTTTCTTCTAACTCGGCTTTATGTCGTTCCAACTTTTCGTAGTCATCCGCTGAGTCCTTTAGCCCCTTTGCTTTTTCTTTTTTACAATTGAGCTGCTCCAGTTCTTCTTCCCTTTCTTCAATATTTTCTCTGTAGCTAAGTATCCTGGCCTTTAAATTCTCCCGTCTTTTTTCAAGATTATTGAGTTCGTCCTTGCTGTTTTCCAGTTCTTGAAATTCCCTTTCTTTACGGGCTATATCGTCGTTTAATTCGCCGAGTATTTCTTCAAGGGAAGTGACTTTTTTGCTTAACTCTGTTTTTCTCTCTTCTTTTTCCTGCAGGCACTTTTCCATTTCCTCTAAACTTCCCAGCTGGTCTTCTAGAGCTTCGGCGCGTTGCCTTTTCTTGCGGGCGTCCGCATCTATCTTTCGCCTTGCTGCCTTTATCCTGTCGATATCGAGCAACTTGGCAAACAGCTGACGCCTTTCTTCCGGACCACCGCTGGATAGCTCTCTAACCTCGTTCTGTTTCGAGAAAACACTCCGGAAAAAGGAACTCTCTTTCATCCTGAGAAGTTCTTCCTCTACGTATTGAGTTACCCCCTGAAAGCTTTCAGCGAGCGTCTCTTCCGAATTCTTAATGTGCGCCCGGGGGGATAACGTTTTTCCCGTCATCCTTCGTTCAAGCTCGTAACTCTCCCCGTCCAGCTCGAACTCCATATTCACGCTACAGGTTGCTGAATCAGAGGCGCTGTCCAGTCGGAGGTCATCCCGGTTCGTCCTTAGGGCGGTACTTCCGTAAAGAGCCCAGGAAAGTGCCTCAAGAATAGTAGACTTGCCGGAACCGTTGGGTCCGAGAATTCCAATTACTCCTTCCGGAAATTCGAAATTCTGGTCGTCGAAGCAACGAAAATTCTCAAGCCTTAATTCCCTTATTATCAACTTTCGTCCTCCTCTCCGAGAGCAATTCCCAGGTACTTTTGGCCGGTTTCTATTAGCTGTTCGGAGTCAAGCTCGTCGGAAATTTCAGCTCTATCGTTCATGAAGTTGGAAAATTCCGTCCTGAGGTCGGAGAAGGTGAGAGAGGAATTTTCCCCTTGAAGTTCTTCCGGTCCAATTACCTGGAAATTTGTCTCGAAAGCTCTATCCCGCAGACCGGCGAGACACTTTTCTTCCAGCAGGGAATAAGAGGCAGCGTTAATACCCGTTATTTTAAGTGAGACAAGACTCTCTTCTACTTCGCTACCATCCGGCAACCGTGATTCGATTTCTTCCTGAATTTCTCGTACGGAACGGCCCTCACCGTCTACGGTGTCGAGACTTATAAAATTTCTGGTTTCTATCAGTTCTTCGTCGTAACTTACTCCTTCATCGTTAAAATGTACCCGAAGAAAACCAGGTTCGTAGTCAGATTCGTTAAACGAATATCGTTCGGGGGCACCACAGTATACCACTTTGGTTTTCGAGGGCATATCAATCTCCATCCGCTTGTGATAGTGTCCCAAGGCGACGTAATCAAAGCCACTCTGCTCCAGCAGGCCTTTATTCACGTGGTGTTCATTGAATTCTCCCGAGTATACCTGGTCTTCGAGTGTCCCGATACCGGCATGGAGCACCAGAATATTCCAGCGATAGTCCTTATCCGGCTCAAGTCTTTTTACCCGCTCGGCAAGTTCTTCTTCAGTTGGTGTATCGGAGACCGCGTGAACAAGGGTCGGACCCACCGGTATCTTTCGATAGCCGGTGCTGTCACCATCGGGGTCCGCCGTTACTGCGTCAATATTTGTCAATCTGTCTAGAGCCCGGGTTATAGTCCCGGTGGTGGATATTTTTGGCGTGTCGTGATTTCCGGCAATTACCACTGTAGGGATGTTTGCTTCTGAAAGCCTGGAGAACTGCTCAATTGCAAGGTTGACAGCGCGATTCGTCGGCCGAACGTTGTCAAAAAGATCCCCGGCGTGGAGTGCGAGATTCGGGTCTATCTCCAGAATCCTATCAACTATACCGTTGAATGAATCGTAGACGTCCTGTTCTCGTTGATTTATGCCTGTCTCTGGATCGGTCCGATGAAATTCTCTATAGCCAAGATGGGTATCGGAAAAGTGAACTACTTCCATTTAAGATAACTCCCCCCGGACCTGTAATCTCGGATTAATCCAGGGTAGGTCACGGACGTTTGGGGAATAATTTAACTCCGGTATTCAATTACAGGAAATTCTGTCAAATTTATCCAGAAGGATCAACGCTTTAAGTGTCAAAATCCCTGTCCACTCGAGTTCAGCTCTTTCCCACTCGGATTCAAATTGACCCCACTCCCATCTGGGCTTTATTACTCCGTCCTCATTTATACTTTCGATAAGGAAATCCAGATTCTCTTCCAGGATGCTATCAGATATGCCAAACCTGTAAGACTCCGGGCCGGTCACGAACTCAAGCGGCTGGGGAACGTAGTTGCTCCATTCGGAAGGGTCCGTGCAGACCAGTCGATTCACGGCATTAGTTAACTGATCTTTTATTTTCTTAGATTCTGCCCGGGGAAGAGTTTCGTACAATTTTAAGTAACAATAAATTTCGTGTTCCGAATCAAATTTTTCTTTTTCGTTGATATTCCGGATTGCTTTCTTTAATAATGACGACGTGTCAATGTCCCCGGAAAAACCGTTGAAGCGCAACCCGTAAGCAAGTATTTCCGCGGTCGGATTTCCCCAGAATTCGTCCTCCGGAGTTTTACCCGAAGACTCGTCGTAATGCCACCACGGAGCGTGGGGAAAATCGTTGATTTCTGGCGGGACGGCGAACCAGCGACCATCTTCACGTTGAAAAGAATTTTTCAGGTAACTAATTCCCGATTGAATGAGATCCTCGGCAACTTCAGAATTTCCCCCCAGTCTCTCCACGTGCCGAAATGCGACCGTGGTGGAAATCGGCGAGGAGTAAGGTAGTCTCAGGTCAGGTTCCAGTCCGTGTCCAAACCCGCCGTCAGGGTTCTGGTAGTTCTTCAGCTCTTTCAGGGATTTGGCTGGTTTATCCCCGTTAAAAAAATAGTTGTAAGTATTCCTTTCCAGTGCTCTTGCGGAATGAAGCACGAAGTCACTGGCTGCATCAAATGATTCCTCAGGTAAGGTCTTTGTTCCCATAGAAAAACTCCTTTTAAATCCGTTGAAGTGAAGCCTCGCTAAAGACCGTGATTCGAACTGTGAAAGTAGAGGGTCAGAGTTATTGTTAGGAGGACTCCGGAAGTACCCGTCCACCGTTCACTTTGTTTTAGCCAAGAAAGCAACTATCTATTGTTAAATTTTACTGGATTGAGTAGTGGATATCCATTAGGCCCGCCAGGAGGGAGGCTGATTAGTAAACCAATCTGCCGTTGATGAAATCTTTCGTTCGCTTGTTTCTGGGCGAATTAAATACTTTTTCGGCCGAACCGCTTTCTACTATCTCACCGCCCAGGAGAAGAAAAACCTCCTCACCAACACGCTCAGCCTGGTGCATGTCGTGGGATGCCAGAAAAACGGTAGTTTTCCGGGTCTTAACTTCCCGAATTATATCTTCCACTATTGAAGTGTTTCTGGGGTCTAGGTTACCGGTCGGTTCGTCGAGCAGGAGCAATTCAGGATTCGTAACTAGAGATCTTGCCAGGGAAACCCTTCTGTGTTCACCGGCTGATAGGGCTCTGATCGACCGATTACCATAATCTTCGAGGCCCACACGGGCCAGCGCCTGTTCGACCTTTTTCTCGACTGATCTGTAATTACTTGAAAGAAAAGCGAAGATATTTTTAGTTTTTTTCCACAAGTGATTGATAAATCCACTACGGGTCATTAGTCCGTACGCTACGTTGCCCCCTACACTACAATCAATTAAAGCGGGCTCCTGAAAGACGAAACTCATTTTTCTCCGCAGCGATAGAGGGTCGGAACCTTCATCCCCGGAAAGCTCCTTAAAATTGTGAACAATTCCTCCCTTGAGAGGATTTTCCAGTAAGTTGATTAACCTGAGTAGTGTCGTTTTACCCACCCCACTGGGCCCCATGAGAACAGAAATATTTCCCCGGGTTAATTCCAGATCGACCCCTTCCAGTACCGGTGGTCCTTCCCCGTAAGAAAACTGAACGTCTTTTAACAGCACGATAGACATATTTCTACTCCCGATCAATAATGAAACCCGCTACCCCTCAGCCGAGTAACCACGATGTTAATAGCGAGAACTATCGTTAACAGCACCAGGCCCAGGGCTAAAGCAGAATCGAAATTACCTTTTCTGGTTTCCACGACTATGGCCGTGGTTAAAGTTCTCGTATAAGAAACCTCGTTCGACCAGACTATATTTCCACCCACGAGAATAACTGAACCAACTTCGGAAATGGCTCGCCCAAAACCCGCGATTAAAGCCGTTATAAAACTAAACCTTGCCTCATAAATTACCGTCCAGATTCGCTGCCACCAATTTGCCCCGAGAGAGGTAGCTGCGTCCACTACACTTTCGTCCACCGAATCAAGTCCGGACAGCATCACTCCGGTAACCAGGGGAGTTATCAGGACCGTCTGAGAGATTACCATGGCCGTCGGAGTCCAGAGCAGTCCAAACCCACCCAGAGGGCCGTTCTTGCTCAGCAACAGTAGAACGAAAAGTCCTACAATGACCGAAGGAAGACCCATACCGGTGTAAACTAATACGCTCAACCAGTTGCGACCGGGGAATCGGAAGAAAGAAATGATGAAAGCCGCCAGCCCGGAGAAGGTGCCGCTTATTACCAGGGCCCAGAAGGAAACGGTCAGGGAAACACCTATGATGCTGTACAGATAAGGGTCAAGGCCGATAAGCAGGTCAAACGCCGATCTGGTGGCGTTGAAAAAGAACCCTAAAGATTCCATTAACAATTTAACCTATGCACTTTATACGTTTTTGGGAAATTCCTATATCTATTTCCTGAAGTCCTTCGGTACGTACTGGCTAAAGTTTGGCTCTTCGCTTAGAGCATTAGGGAAGAAAAGCTGCTCGCCTTCTACCTCGTAGTTTCCAATTATTTTTTGGCCCTCGGGGGAAGTGACGAAACCTATGTAAGCCATCGCCGTTGAATAGTTAACGGACGGGTATTTTGCCGGATTTACGGCAATTACCCCGTAAGGATTCATTAAAACTGGATCTCCACCTTTCACCGGACCCTGGACGAGAATTTCGAGGTCGAGATTGTCCTTCATCGACAGATAGGTACCTCTGTCGCTCATAGTGTAAGCTCCCATTCTATCCGCCTGAACGAGAGCGTCACCCATACCTTTACCTATTTCGAGGTACCATTTTCCACCGAGCTCTACTCCAGCAGCATCCCATACGGAGAGTTCTTTTTTGTTCGTTCCGGAATCGTCACCCCGAGAGACGAACCTGGATTCGGAATCCGCAATCTTACGGAACGCGTCGGTAGCTTTACCCAGGTCGGACACACCGGCTGGATCGTTTTCGGGACCTACTATAATGAAGTCGTTATACATCAAATCCCGCCTGTTGACTCCCCACCCTTCACGCATGAATTCGTCTTCAGCCGGCCTGGCGTGGACCATAATTACGTCCGCATCACCGTTTTCGGCGTGTCTAATGGCTGCACCCGTTCCTACCGCGATAGTTTTAACTTTTACGTTGAACCTCTCCTCAAATACTGGGTTTAGTTTACCGAGAAGTCCCGAATCGTAGGTACTCGTGGTCGTGGCCAATACCAGTTCTTCTCCTGCCGCAACAACCCCACCGGTAGATCCCAAGAGAAGGACAAGTGTGAATAAAACCAATAAAAAAGAAACCAGAACACGTCTTGAATTTTGAGCGACGGACATTTAAGTACACCTCTCTGGATTTATACATGCTACTGTATCAAGAAGTGTTGCTTATTGACCACAAGAATACCAATGGTAGTGTCAAATGTCAACAAATCATAGTTGTAAGTAGAACGTTCGTTTGGGCTGATGGCCTGGAAACCCTGGCGTTCTCGGGGAGTTTTGGTAAGAAACAACGGGGCGGGTTAGGTCTTAACTATCGGTGCCGTGGCTTTAAAGGTGGCGAAAACTTCTTTACCCAGCGAAAGTTCCATCTTTTCTAGCGATGTATCGGTAATAGCTGCCTCCAGATTAAAGCCGCCATAATCCACAGAGACAAGGTTATAGTTTTCGAAGTTATCTATATCCGAAACGGAACCCTTAATCCTATTACGCGCGCTACTGTCGGAGAAACCTTTTTCCGACAAATAGAGCGTTATGTCTTCGGGCCGTAAGCCCAGCTGTACTTCCTCAGCCTCGGTTTCCTTTACGGTATGGAGTATACAATTGCCAGCGCTAATTTTAGTTAGATCGCCTTCTTTCCCCAGCACCGATCCCGATATCCAGTTTCTCTTCTCCCGGTCGTGGGATTCCGCGACAATTTCTTCCGGTACGCCGGCCAAACTTAACAGTTTTGCCCGGTCTATGGCCAGTTCACTGGCGATCTTAACCACCACCTCCAGATCCGGTGGAGGTCTTTTTCCTCGTTCAATTCTACTCAGGTGGGAGTAGTCGATACCTATTCTGCGGGATAGTTCGCGTAAACCGATCCCTTCTTCTTTACGTGCTTGCCTGACTTTTTTTCCAAACGCCGATCTTCTTTCGTTCATACTTACCTCTTTTATTGCCACAATACCGGACCCGCAATACGATTTCGGGTCAATTACCCCGACCTTCCGGGCGGGGAATGCAGAAAACCCCTTTATAACTAACAGCTAAGTACTTCAAAAACGCGAGACCCAGCAGTAAATTAGAGAAATAACCGGTATATAATTATTAAGCTTAATAGGATGGTTACCGATTTTGTCTTTTTCTTCAACAGTTACCCGGGATCCTTCTATAATACAGATAGCTACAGCTATTTTATTAACTTATTGAAAATATCTCGACCCGTGGGACGGGGATAGTACGATTCAAGCAATTTGCGACGGTTCTAATCCGTGGGGACAGTAAAATACCTCTCAGAGTTTCCTGTCAAAAGATAAACCGTATTTACTTGCAAACTAAAATCATTATTATATGATTATCATAAGTTATTCGAAATATCAAAGAAGGAGGTAAAAATGGCAAAAAGGAACGTAGAATTGATCAAAAAAGCAGGTATAGATCTTGACGGACTGGTGAAGAAATTGATAGATGCCGCCTCGGCGGAATTTACAACCTATTACTACTATACGAACCTTCGGACTCATACGGTCGGTCTCGAAGGAGAGTCAATAAAAGAGATAGTTGAGGACGCCCGACTGGAAGACCGGAACCATTTCGAAGCCCTCACGCCAAGAATCTACGAACTCGGAGGAACCTTGCCGAACGATATAAAGGAATTCTCTGACAGAGCTGCCTGTATGGACGCTAAATTGCCGGAAGACCGCACAACAGAGAACCTTCTTGAGGTTCTGCTCGATGCCGAAAGATGTGCCGTTGGCGTCTACACGGATATCTGTAACTACACTCGTGGAAAGGACCCTCGAACTTACGAGCTTTCAACCGCTATACTGCACGAGGAGACCGAACACGAGGCCTGGTTCGAGGAACTTCTTACAGGAGAGCCTTCCGGTCACTTCCGAAGAGGTGAGCCCGGAGTAAGTCCCTACGTTTCGAAATTTATTCAGAACAAATAGCTCGGACTCAAAATAGGGGAGCGCACTAAAAGTTTCGCTCCCCTATTTTCTCCGGTAAAGAAAAGTTCAAATTAATCTAGCTCCACCAACTGGCCCCTTATCTCACCCGCCGGATTGAGTTCGGTATGAACGTTTACGTAAACCTCACCGGATAGAAGAGCTTCTACCATCTCCTCCGTAAGAGGCTGTGTACCGTCTTCCTTCCACACTCCACTTACGAAGCCATTGTTCCCTTCGGGTGGGGCGCCGGTAGCTTCGTCAATTTCAGGTTCTCCAAATATCGTTCGGACCGGAGGACCTTCCTCTCCTTTTTTTCCTCTATGGAAGTGAGCCATTGTCGGTCTATCACTCAACCCTTTATAGGTAATAGAAAATTCCAGCCGGTTATTTTTTCGATCCAGTAAGGCTATAGCTAAACCGGCCGCGGAACCAGGAGTCTTTTCTTTTACTTCCTGGACTTCTGTTTCCTTCGTCAGCCACGCCTGGAGAATGATCGGTTCGCTTACGGGAACCCCCTTAACTTCGGCGGGCTGAGATATACTTCCAAATCGACTACAATCCGCTTGCACTTCGATCCTATCTCCATTTTGCGCGGACAGCTCGAATACGTATTCTCCTCCGGAACTGTCCTGCTGCTCGTCGTAATTTTCCTCGAGCACCGTGGTCCCGTTTTTTAACACCGATATTTTTTCAACGTAATGGTTCGATGGGTTACCCACTCTATGAGTTATGCTAACGGTTAGAGTGTTGTCTTCTCCGGCGTAGTCAACTTCCATGCTGGAGGGTGGATGAGATGCCGCCGAAATTGAAATCACCAGAAGGGACAGGATCAGAGTAAACGAAACTTGAACCAACCGATAGCTCCGGAAATTTCGAGGACGACTATTTAACATGTTATACCTCCCAAAGTCATAGATTGACTATTTGACTAAATTATACTAATCTAAAGATGAGATGGAAATAATCAGAAGGATCGCTTATACGTACTTTCTCGGTCTACCGATTATATTTTACATGGGGATTATTACTTATTTACTTTTGATTCTTACTTCCCTTGTAATGATTCTTAACAGAAGAAGAATCACCCGGTTTCCGCTGAAATACCACAGTCGATTGGGCTATATCACCATCCTTGCAGCTACGATTCATGGGTTAATGGCAGCCTCGGTGTACCTCTAAGCTTAGAAAACAACAGGATTCGATAATTATGACTGCAAGAAAACGGAGGTCCCAGATCGCTCACGAGACAGTTGAGGTGCTCGAGCAAGGGTATTACGAGACGAAAGCAGGAAAGAAAGTCGATATAGAAAGGGAATTAGAGTTTGCGATAGAAAACACCAAATTATACCGGCCGCGGGATTTCAAAAATATTCAACTCAGTGGAAATAACCCCGGAACTCTTTCCTTAAAAGTAACCGACGAAACAACTCTCGAAGCAGCTAAAAGGCTAGAAAACCCGGGGTCTTCGGATCCTTTCGTTCTGAATTTTGCGTCGGCCCGGAATCCCGGTGGGGGATTTCTAAGCGGTAGTGGTGCCCAGGAGGAAAGCCTTGCTCGGGCAACTGGTCTGTACCCCTGTATTTCAGAGGTTACCGAGTACTACCAGAAAAACAGACAATCCGGTACGGGCCTTTACACAGATAACATGATTTACTCACCACGGGTACCGGTCATTAGAGACGATAACGGGGATTTTCTTGAATCGCCATTCAGTATTTCCGTATTGACCGCCCCTGCAGTTAATAGGAAAGCTGTCGAAAAAAACGAACCGAAAAGGCTGTCAGAAGTCAAGCCGAGGATGGACGATAGAATTGAAAAAGTTCTTCTCGTCGCCGCGGATAAAGATCACAAAGAACTTATTCTGGGGGCCTGGGGCTGTGGAGTATTCGATAACGATCCCAGAATTATCTCAAAATTATTCGAGAAAAAACTCGAGGAAAAAGAGTCTCTTAAAAAAGAATTCGAGAAAGTGGTATTCGCCGTCCCTGACGGACCCCCTCCAAAAAGTAACTTCAAGGTTTTCAAGGAAGTTCTGGGAAGTTAACGGAACACGCGGCAGGTAAACGGGTCGACGAGCTCCTGGTTTAGAATTCCGTTAGTCTGGCCACCAGGCGTGAGATAGTTTGTCCGGGGTTTTCAGGATCACCGGGATCAAAAGTTGAGAGCAGGCGGGTTTTTATTTCTTCCCGGCTCAATTTATCTCCATCCTTGATATAGTCGTTCTCTTCGAGGAAATCTTCCAGTTCGTTTTTCTTGTCCGTCCTAAATCCGGGGACTTCACCTTTTTCTAGCCGGTTAATTACCTGTTCTGGCTCACCGTTGGTTTCTCGAACCAGTTCGACAACTTCGTCCATAAAATTCTCCGTTATCGCCCCCGACCTCTCCAGAACTGTCCTATCGATCGGCCTATTTCGTCCCACCCTCCAGGCATCTACGTACCGCTCAAGAGCCTGGCCGAGGTCCCTTATTTTAACGAGTTCAACTTCGTCAAATCGGTCCAGGATACTCGCGTTTTCTCTCGTCAACGCTTTGAATCGGCCCCAGCTATCTATTTCTAGGCTTAAAAGTCTGTAAAGTATTTCGACGTCCCCAACAATATACCAGAGGTGAGCTGAGCCGGGACCTTTAGCGGGGTCGAATGAAGTTATACCTAATGCCTCTCCATAATCGCCGTGGCACATGTCGCCCGGAGGGGGAGGTCCGTTGTCCGGGTCAAAATTAACGTCCTCGGGAACTTTTATAGTTTCGGTCAAGCCTCTGGCCTCTGACAGATCGATGAATTGACCGGAGACCTCCTCCATCTCTGCCAATTTGTCTCGCCACTTTGCCACTTCATCACCCTGGGCAGTAAAGTAAAAAATCTGTCGGCCGGCCCGGGAAAATTCCAGAGCTACGTCTATAACTTCCGAAGCTTTTACGTCGTCGGAATTTGCCAGAACCTCGTCCATCAAAAGCGGCAACTTGACGCCGTCTTCCTGTTGTTCCACAAAAGCCATTCTAACGGACATCAATAGCTGAAGTCGGGTACCGCTGGATAGCTCTTCGAGGGACCTGGCTTCCCCGGACTCGGTATCGACAGCTTTGAATGCCGGTGGGTCCGTCTCTGCAAGGACCAGTCTATTCCCGCCTCTGGTAATTCTCGTGAATATTTCTCCCCCTCGACTAAAAACCCTGGGCCTGCTCCGGCTAAATACCTCGTCACGAAGGTAATTGAAAAGTACGTTTCCAGCCATCGACCCGTAGTCTGAATGCAACTGATTCTCAAGCTCTCCAAGAGCTCGATTCATCTCGGCTCTGGCCATCTCCAGTTCCCTTTTGTTTTTCCTTCCCCGAATTCGCTCTTCAATTCGGTTGATCTTCTCGAATATCCTGTCCCTATTACCGGCCCTCTCCTTTAGGCTTTCCCGCTGTCGTTTTAGTTTGGAAAGCCCTT
The DNA here is from genome assembly GCA_021735245.1 of Candidatus Bipolaricaulota bacterium. GTDB lineage: Bacteria > Bipolaricaulota > Bipolaricaulia > M55B111 > M55B111 > JAGXLP01. Next base: position 4,154 of record JAIPHJ010000007.1, on the reverse strand, counting down.
TATTCGGCAAATCTTCTTCGTAACATGCCCTATCCCGGAGTTCTTTCAGCCTGGAATTACAGACAGCTTCTTGCTTTCGCGCCCTGGACGCCAGTTCCCTATAATCGTCTTTCAATTCGAAATACCTGTACAAGCTTTGCCGGTCACCCACTTCCAGACCTAACTCCGTGAATAGATTTTCCTTTTCCTGCTTTAATTCCTGCAGTCTATTATTTAACTCTTCCTTTCTGGATTTTACCTCCCTTAACCTGTCCCTGGCTCGATTAAATCGTTCCTTCCTCTGGTTCAGGTCTCGGAGGGCACCACGGAAACCAGCTGATTCCTCTAGCTTTTCGTACCCAAAAGTTTTTAGCTTCTCGGATAACTCTTCCCTCAGCTCTGAAATAGTTGATACCAATTTCTCTTTCTTACCTGCCAGACCCTCGAGATCTTCGTCAGCGCTCTTCCATCTATTCAAGCGTTCGAGTAACCAGTGAAACTTACCTTCGTCTATATCCGGAGCTACCCCGTATTTATCCACGAGTTTTTCCTTTGTCACCACTAACTCCGCCTTCTTTTCCTGAAGGTCGCTTAACTCCTCCTCCTTTGCAGCCAGAAATTCTTTCCTTTTCCGAGTCAGAATACTTTCTGCCTCTTGCCTGGAGAGCTTACGAAGAAGCTTTCTAACGATCTCCTCATTCCACCTATCGGGGCTTTCTAGTTCCAGTTCGAGGTACCGCTTTTTATTGGTTTTCCGAACGTCCGTACTTTGGTTGAAGTGCCAGTCCAACCAAACGAAACCGCCAGCAGGGATGACCAGAATAGAAAACAGAGGATTAACCAGCGGAGCCAGCAAGGCTGCACCAATTAGATTAAGGGCTCCCAGAGTACGACTGACCAACTTGGCACTGATACCGTCCCGGGAATAGGAGACCGCTCTGAGCCACTCTTCCAGATATCTTTTACCGTCCCGAAGCTCTTCTGTTGTTAATTCCGGTGCTTCTATTTCCCGGAGCCAGCCGGTCAATTGGCGGTACGCTTTTAACCCTGTCCTGACGTCCTCCGCTTCCCTTGAAAATTCAGCAAGATCCTGAATTCCGGTAAAGTCCAGTTCGTTTAATTCGGCATCCGAAAATTCACCAGAAAACCCTGCAAGGACATTTTTTTTGACCCGCCTGCTGGCAGCTATCTCGCGGTTCACCTCGTTCAAATCTTCCTCCAGATCTTCTAGCCTGTCAGCCCTCTCTTTCAGCTCTTTGATAAGTCCGGAGGAAACCCCTTCTTCGGGAAGGCTAACACTTTTCAGAGTGGAACTTAAATTTTCTAACTCCTCCTTATTTTTCCCCTTTCTAATTTCGATTCTGGAAATTTTTTCGTTAATATTTTCCAGGCGCTCCTTCTCGTCTCCCGTAATTTTCTCAACCGGATCGGGGAAAGAATCTAGCTGGTCCCTTAAACTATTTAGCTCTTTGCTCCGTTTCCTGTAATCGATGAGGTCATCGAAGAAGTCCGCCCTCCGTTTAGATCTTCTAGCCTGCTGTAGTTCTTCCTTCAACCTGTCCAGGGCCTGATATTCCTCGTGCAGTTCGCTTACATCGCTTCGAAGTTTTTCTACCTCTTTTACTTTTCGTTTGGCCCTTTCGTCTGTCCGGCGACCCGCGTTGGAAGGCCTGATCCGAAAATCCAGCTCGTCTTCAACAGCGGGAACATCGTAGCCGCCGGCTGACTCCCTGGCGATAATTTCGGCAAAATCCATATTTGTTGTTTGTTCCTGAAGTAAATTGTGAAGAGCAAGGTAGTAACGATCACTCTGGTCGAGAGGTGGTATATTGAAGGTAAATCCGTCCGTCTCGGCACCGTTTCTGGAGTATTTGCACCTTCCGTTTTCGTTCTCGACAAACCACTCGTTCTTTTCTAATTTAAAATTGCCATTTACGTGACAGACTTCCGGAGAACTACCGGGCCATAGAAGACACTGTAACGCCCTCGCGACAGTGGTCTTCCCGGAACCATTTGGACCGTATATCACGTTAACTCCGGGAGTGAAGTCGCTCAGCGAAAATCCGTCAGAGGGACGGAAACCCGGGAAGCGGTGGAGTTCCAGGCTACGGAAGTAAAGTTCTCTGCTCATTATTTAGTTTGAGAAAGTAGACATTCCAGAACCCTCCAGCCCTGGCTTTTGAGTAATTCGAGAGAGGTCTCTTTGTCCGGGGGAGATGTTTCACCGTGCGTTCTTAGAACCTTATAAGCATTCGCGTAATAAGCTTCGGTTAAAGCATTCTGAGTCTTTTTAATTAGTTCCTCGGGATATTCGCTTTCTTTCTCTTTCTCGAGTTTCAGTAATAGCTCGGCCAGCATTGCCGGGGGATTATTACCCCCAGCTATATCTTCGAGGTCCAGCGGGGGAAGAGTCCGGTTAATCACCGATCCTACCGTTATCCCCGTATTGCCGGAGTCTCGACGAAGATCCTCGACAAGTTTATTTTCTATTCCTTCAAGTTCTCCGTAAATACTGGTGCGGCCCACGAGTTCGAGCGTAACTATAAGGAGTTGCAATTCCCGGTGGGGTATACCTTCGATAAGTTCGTCGGTCTTTGTAAAGAATCTCCCCGGAATCTCCTCCACTCCCTCCATTTTATCCGCATCTATAGTAACTCTCTCGTAGCGAATGCTTGCAAGCGGGAACTGGTCGATGCCAGCAATTCTCCTCTCATCCAGCGTGAGAAGCCACGGGCCGTGGGGACCGGACTCGGTCGGATCAAGTGCCTGAGGGGTTCCGGGGATCAACACGACCGGGTCAGAACTACCGCGTAGTTCGGGATTGTGGATATGTCCAATTAGCCACCCGTCGTATCCTGGCCGCTCCAGGTCGGAACCCGTAATGGGGGCGTACCGGCTGTTAGACCTTCCTAAATCGCCGTGCATTACGCCTATAACGGGCAGATCGTCGGTAAATTCTAAATCAAGTTCCTCCAGGGGGTTGTAATTCACGTGCTGGCCGGGAAAAGACCATCCGGCCAGGCGGGCGGCAGGCGCTCCTTGCTTGCTTAGTTGAACTGCTTCCCATTCGCCGTTTTTCCCCAGCTGGCTAATATTGTAGTTCGATAGATTTGCAACCAGGTCCGGTACTACGTCGAAATCGTGGTTACCCGAGGTCACGTAAGCGGGTATTCCCGCCCGGGTTAGTTCCTTTATACCCGCTTCGAAATCCCCAAACGCCTCGAAGTACCTGTTCTCCCTGTCTATAATGTCACCGGTAAGAACAACTGCATCTGCGCCTCGTTCTACTGCCTCTTCTACTACCGCTAGCCATACCCTCCCCGGGGAAAAGGGCCGACCGTCAACGGCATCCGGAACTTTCGTCGGATGGCGACCGAGATGAAGGTCACCAGTACAGATTATTTTTACTGGTTCTGTAATAGTAAATAGACACCGCCTTATATTCTGAGACGCCGACTGGTTGGGTCCCAGTTTTAAAGATTTTATCGGGTAAAGGGTTGAAGTCAGTAACGACTCCGGCGGTCACGAGCCTCCTGCATCTTCCTGATCCAGAAAACACTGGAATTCCAGCGTTCTCCCTTCCGGATCCTCCCCGTAAAATTGATAGATGTCGAACTCCGGCTTTCGAGAAACGGGTTCGGAAATAGCAATATCTTCAAGATGACCGTATATTTCGTCAACTGCCTCTCTTGATTCGTAGAGGAAAGTTAATACACCACAGGTCTCCGGTTCGCCCTCGGCTTCACAAAAGGAGAACTTAAACCCTTTTTTATCAAAAATGATACACCTGCCCTGGTCCTTCCATACCTCCGCCCCTATCCTTTTTTTATAAAATGCTTTCAAGCCGGACAGGTCCTCAGTTTTGAAAAATACTATTCCGGACATAGTTTTCGCCTTTTCGAGAAAGTATTCCGGTAGTCGTTCAGCTCTCTGGATTAGTCCAAAACTCATCCAGAGACTTCGTACTTACCAAAAATATGTCTACCTAAATCATGCGATTCTCTCCCCTAAGACCAACTTATAATTCAGTCTACAAGAAAAAATAGTCCCTATTTGAGAAACTTAGTTATCTTCACCTATTAGGTGATATCTAAAGCGTTAAATCAAGTCCCTCTTCCAGGGCTTTCAACCAGCACCCGTTTATCAAATAAGTCCTTCGTTTAACTCTTCCCTGT
>JAIPHJ010000006.1 GCA_021735245.1 Candidatus Bipolaricaulota bacterium | reverse complement strand
GTTTAACTACGGACTTTGTTCTTTTACAAAAGAAGACCCAGCACCCAGCAGTCAATTCGGAACTGGTCTTGGACCCGTATCAAACTTTAACGAGCAGAGCGAATTGACTGCTGGGTACCTCATATCAAGTTAAGTTAACCAGCCGATTCCTCCCCACAGCGAGCTGTGGGGCTTCCTCGGCAAGTTTTGGTGACGAGGACTCCCGAAAATAACGAGGAACCTTTAATAAACAGTATATAAAAAATGAAGTTCTATAAAGCTTGCAATTAATATTTATAACGAGTATAGTTGTATAGTTTGCAATATAATAACTGAAGTTCATCTTATGAAATTGGTAAGACGGAAAGCTTTTGTTACATAAGACTGTAACCAGTACTTCTTGACTTGAAGAGCACAAACTCTACCTTGTTTGGGGTAATCAGGACAGTCAAATCACGGCAAACGAGGAGGAGTTTTTATTATGTCCAAAGGAACAGTCAAATGGTTTAACGACGACAAAGGATTCGGATTCATAGAGCAGGAAGACGGCGAAGACGCATTTGCGCACTATTCTGAGATCATCGGTGACGGTTACAGATCACTGAGCGAAGGCCAGGAAGTATCTTTTGATCTCGAACAGGGCGAAAAGGGACCCAAAGCCATAAACGTAGAAGTTTCGTAAAAAATTCTTCTTAAGAATTTAATTACAGAAATAGTTGAGCTACAGGTAGTAAAATGCCTGTGGCTTTTTTATTTTTCTACGGTCAAATTAACAGACTCAAGAGACTCACCCGGAAGGGTAGGATAATTAACTTAAAGTTCTATCGATAATTTTCTCAATGGCCAGACCAATTACCGAGACAGAAAGATGGCCAGTATCGGCCCATGGCCAAGAAGCCAGGTCCGAGAAACTGCATTTCTATCATCTCCTGGGGATCTTGATATAGGGCCAGGCCGATAGGAAGACCAAGATGTTCAGAACACGGACACCTTTATCGATTATCGCCGCCACCAGCGGAAATGTCACCTATAGCGGGCCGGCATGGAACTACAAATCCAGTCATATAGTTATAACTCTCTGAGATAGAGGAAGTCTTTTAGACTTCCAGAGATTATGGAAAGCCAAAGCTTTCCTCTACAAAACCTCTATACCCCTAAAAATAACTAGCCCGTCCGAAAGTATCGTCTCCGGCCGCTCAACAGAGAGTGAGGGCTCGAAATGCTACAATTAAAAATAATTAATCAAAACAATAAGTGTAGCATTAATTGAGTTTTTCCGATTAACAAGATATTTTTTATCGAGGTGATTGAGTTGCATCCCACGGCAGAAAAATTCAAAGACACCGTTAGCGAAGAATTTAACCTGGATCTCGAGTTGAAGGAGTTCGACGAGGGGACTAAGACTGCAGCGGACGCCGCGGAAGCCATCGGCTGCGAGGTAGCACAGATAGCAAAAAGCATAGTAATGAAGGCAGGAAACGAACTAGTCGTAGTAATTACAAGCGGGGTAAACTATGTCGGCGAAGAGGAGCTCGCCGAGAAAATCGGAGTTACCCCGGAAGACGTAAGGCCTGCAAATCCGGACGAAGTGAAGGAGAGGCTAGGCTGGGGTATCGGCGGCGTCCCTCCATTTGCCCACGAATCCGACCCCGGGATATTTCTGGACACCAGCCTGAAGTCTTTCGATACCATATGGGCGGCGGCCGGAACTCCAAACACCGTCTTTCCGATTGCGCCGGAAGAGTTAATCCGGGTGGCCAACCCGGAACTTATAGACCTCTAGCAGGGATCGACTGAACCGTTCTAGTTATCCAATTTGATATTCTATGACCGATAGAGTTTCGGGATTATTCGTTCTATTCTTTACGGTACTCCTGATTGTGTCAGGGGGACCATTCATCAATTTCCAGTTCCGTATTGAACCCACCTTCGGGGCAATACCCGTCATCGCAGAAGAGCTACAATGTCCGTCCTGTAGTTTAATGAAGGCAAGTTTCCCCGCTGCAGAATTGTCCGAATGGAAAACTTTTAGGAGCGAAGCACACGGGTTCGGATTCAAGTATCCACCAGCCGGGCGGGTCCAAACTTACAGCGATACGCACCAGAGGAAGGTCAGGGTAGACCTACCAGTTACAGGGGAAACTCTTTTGCAGGAGAAGTTTTTCCTGGTAAAAGTAGAAAAGGTTTCCGAAAGGAATCCTGATACTACTCCGGGGGAAGAGCCCGGTAAAGAAGTTTCTATCAACGACCGGACGTTCGACAAAAAAGAGTTCGAAGAAGGTGCCGCCGGCCACCTTTACGAGCATACAATATATTCAACTGTTGAAGGAAACAGTCGCTTCGTCCTGGACTTCGTCCTGCATTCCATAAATCCCGGAGTTTTTGATTCCCCGCCACCCGATTTCGACCGAAGCCAGGCAAACGTTTTCAGCGGGATCGCTTCCACGTTCAGGTTTTTGGACCGACCCTATTCCCTGTAAGCCAGAACCGCCCGGTTGTAACTCCCACCAGGAAAAGACCCGTGAGCAGTTTAGTAGCTCCCAATGGTTCATCCCCTGGCAAAAATTTGCGATATCGACAATCGCAAACCCCACGCCTGCACTGACGGGCCAATTTCAAGAGACCCAATTGAACTTTTCACTGAAGCCAGCTATCCTTAACTTTCAAACAGCCTGTAAGTATTCGTGCTGTTAAGGTAATATTGCTGGGAACCTTCCGCGAAAATAAAAGACCGAGGATGAGTATACCACCACTCCTGCAGCGAGGTTTCGGCTAATCTTAAATCACTATGCCAAATGGTGAAGCAATGAAAGATACAGAGACGTCAAAGATTCTGTCTTTTTCCTTACTGGCCCTGGTATTTTTCGGGGCATCCCTAATTATTACCTCTTTTCCCCTCCTAACACTCCCCCTGGAGCGAAGCTTGAACATCTCTCACAGCCTGGCGGGCTTACTTTATACGATTTTACTGGCAGCCAACTCCCTGGGGAAGTTCGTTGAAAGCTTCGCCGCAGACCACTACGGCCGGGAGTTGTTTGTACGTTATCCCGGTTTTCTGATGGTCCTGGGCATGATCGGTTTTGCCTTCTCCCCGAGCTATTGGTCTATTTCTCTGTTCATTTTCATTGCAGGCCTGGGACAGGGTTTATTCATTCCTGCAGGATTTGCAGCCGTTTCGAGTCTTTTTCCGGAAAGGCGCGGTAAATTCGTGGGGCTATATGATGCAATATTTCCGCTTTCTGCCCTTGGGGCCTACGGGATTGTAAGGATAAGCAACCTGCTGGGAGGCTGGAGATACACCGCTGGTCTGATTGGGGTTTTCTTATTCCTGGCTTCAATCGTCTTCTACTTTCTCTACCGCTCTCCGGGCCGAGAAGGAAAAACCGACACCAAAGAGGCCTTCTCCCCGTCCCGCAAGATTGCCCGCGCGTTAAAGGAGGCCAAGAACTGTCCGGTCTTTTTGCAGATGGTAACACTGATAATTCCGGTAAGTATTTTTGCCCTCGGGGTTCAGAACTTCATTCCCGCCTACGTAGTCAAGGGCAGAGGGTTTACCGAAGGATTCGGAAATATCGTTTACGTAGCCTTTATGGGTCTGGTGATAGTGGGTAAGACCTTATCCGGCGGAGTGGTTGACCGTAAAGGGTTTCGCTGGACGTTTTTATTTCAGGTCGGGTTGGTGCTGCTGGGATTAATCCTTTTTTCTCAGGTTCCAGGGCTCTGGGCTCTCGCTCTCGGGATTTTCCTGATCGCGCCGTCCCGAGGCGGACTATATACGGTAATGCACGCGAACCTTCTGGATAGTGCTCCCGCCGAATCAGTTGACCTGCTATACGGGCTCTTTGCCGTTAGCTTGACAGTATTTGGCGCCGTCGGTCCCAGCCTGCTCGGGACTTTGATCGACAATATCGGATTCAGGTGGAGTTTCTTGGTCTTTATATTCGTGATTATGACCACCATACCCGTCATTTTCTACGTTGGAAGTTCAAATAGTCCAGTTAAAGATGATGTAAGCTGACCAATCAGTTTTAGCAATCGAGCCAAAAGATTGAATTTGAAAAATATAGCAGCCCGGGTCCCCGCGCCCGGACGATTGGTTTGGATTTCCAGTATACTGAGCGCATGGACCTACGGAAAGCTAATTTTAAACGAACTTAGCAACCCGGAACTTAAATCACAAAGCAGTCTCGGTCCTCGTGCCGAGGCGATAACTTGCACAAACAACAATTCCTCACCTTCCAGTTGTTGCTTTAGCGTTAAATTCTTTCTACAAGCTATCTATCGCCCTTTATCGTATAATTAGGTGTTGGACAGTTAGGATTCTAATTTGCGAAAAATAGGTGTTTTAAATCACACAAGGAGACCAAGATGAAGAGAAACAACAGCCGGATCTTACCAGCATTGATATTTGTAATTTTCCTACTTCCACTTATTGGATACACAGCGTCAGGGTGTACCGGGATAGTTCTGGAAGGGGAGGACGGCACTGCAGTCTACGGAAGGACAATGGAGTGGGGAGCGTTTGACTGGCACGCCAGGGCGGTCGTTTACCCAAAGGGGAAAGAGTTTCAGGGAACCACTCCCGAAGGAAAAAACGGTATTTCCTGGAAAAGTGAGTACGGCTTTTTGGGAATAGAATTAGCGGATAGGACGGCTGGTGACGGAATGAACGAAGCGGGTCTTGCGGGTGGGGTATTTTACCATACGGGGTTCGCCGAATACGGGGACTACGACCCGAGTATTTCCGACAAAAGCATGGCTCCGACCGACGTTTTGCCCTACGTTCTTTCCAGCTTCTCCAGTATTTCGGAGGTTCGGGAAGGAATGAAAGACGTAAGGGTGGTATCGGTAGTTGACCCAACGCTAAACAAAGTAGCGCCGCTGCACCTTATGATCGTAGAATCGAGCGGGGATTCACTCGTCATCGAGTTCACCGACGGTAAACAAAAAATCTTCGACAATCCAGTAGGAGTAATTACCAACAACCCGACCTTCGACTGGCACCTGCAGAACCTCAGAAACTACGGGTACCTATCGAACGACCCATTCGAAAAGAAAACCTGGGGAGACCTGGAAATTACTCCTCTGGCATCCGGTTCCGGCCTGCTCGGTCTTCCCGGCGATTACACTGCACCATCAAGGTTCGTCCGGGCAACGGTACTGAAGGAGGTTTCAAGAAAAACGGAAGGCGGCTTCGATACGGTTAACCAGTTTTTCAGAATAATGGATAGCTTTAACGTCCCCGCGAACCAGGGTGAAGGCACTAGCAGTAACGGACAGACCCCCGCCCTTCCATCGGATACCCAATGGACAGTAGCCCACGATACAAATAACCTGGTTACTTACTTCCACACCATGTACAACAGACGGATCAGGAAAATCGATTTGAAAGAATTAGATTTCGAAACCGGTGGAGCTAGTAAAATACTTCTGGACGAAGAAAAAGCCCAGGACGTAAAAGAGGTAACCGAAGAATTACAGTAAGTTTCACCAGCAGAGTTTTTACATATGTAAGAGATAAGCCGCACGATTTCCTACGTTTAAAAAAGAATAGCAGCCCGGGTCCCCGTGCCCGGGCGTTTGGTTGATATAGGGACTAACGGGGCACAGGGACCCCTTCTCCTGTTTTAGGAAGAACTACTTAACAAAAGGAAGAACGGAGAGATCCGACTGGGAAGAATATAAAGGGATCTTCCTGGAGGAAATAGAGAATCCAGAGAGCCAGGCCCGGCTCCAGAAGATTACCGAAAAAGTTGCCGAAGGAAAGGATGTTCTGTTAATTTGCTACGAAGGCGAGGACAAACACTGTCACCGGTACCTCTTGAAGTCTCTGGTGAAAGAGAAGCTCGAAACTCTCTAACTACACCGGTTGATTTTCTATTAAGCACGCAAAGACATATCCGTTGCGAGGGAAAGAAATTAAAGACCGGGTTTATTGAAAGCCTATAAGGTCTCTGTAATTCGAGTCGGACTGTCCTGCAACCAACAGATAAAAACGAACAATCGTCCGATTACCAATCCGACTCCTGAGTCTAATCTTTCTATAACCTTTCGTATTCTACGAGCTCGACCGCTCCGTCAAACCCGCTGGATTCGTACATTTTACTCCTCAAAGGCAGAGCGAGGTCGGGGTCGATTACCCATTCGCCCAACAGGCCCTCGTCGTCGGTTAATTTACAGAGGAAGCCCTTTCGGCCGGCAACCGTTTCAGTACCGACGACCTCCATTCTGCCCTGGCCGTAGAAGCTCATCTTCTCCCCTACTTTCAGATCGAGCTCGCCGAACATCATCGAGTATACGGGGTTGACCAGAAGATAACCTATCGGGACTCCGTAACCGCTCCAGGAACCGTAAACGAGGTCCCCGGTAAGCTCGTCCGATGAAGATAATTTTACCTCGGAAATGAACCTAGCTGTATACCCTCCGTCGTTATCCTCTATTATTTGAAATTCGTATATCGAACTCTCCTCCCCCTCGGAGCCTTCCCACGTAACCTCGAAGCTGTAGCGTTCGTTCCCCCGGAATTGAAACGGCTCCCATGTTGCTCCATAGGAGTTTACTACTGTAAAAACCAGTGCAACCGTGACCAGCAAAACCGTAACAACTTGATTCGTTTTGATTTCCATTAGCGCCTCCTTATAGAATTAGGCCATCCATTATACTCCGGTTTAATCAGGTTCACAACTATAATTGAGAGAATTTATCACGCCAGTAAAAAACCGACAATTGTGTAGTTCCTGAAGCGATTTCGTCAAAAGATTTCATAATAAACCTGTTGGTCGCCAGGAGTTTAATTGCTGCCCGGAATCTGTCAAAATAATTAAATAATCGGTATACTAAAGTTTAAACGGGAGTGATTATTAATGGATAATTACGAAGGTAGAATTGAAGAGCTGGGGATCAAAATACCAGAACCGCCAGAACCGGTTGGTTCTTATATACCCGCGAGGAGAGCCGGAAACCTGGTCTTCTGTTCCGGGCAGGGTCCCAAGAAAGGCGACGAGTTCGTTCACCTGGGTAAAGTCGGGTCGGACCTGACAGTGGAAGAAGGATACGAAGCGGCCAGAGTCAGCGCCTTAAACTGTCTGGCCGAAATAAAGTCTGAAATAGGTTCCCTTAACAAAATCGATAAAATCGTAAAAGTTCGCGGTTTCGTCAGCAGTGCTCCCGGATTCGACAGACAGCCGGCCGTCGTTAACGGTGCCTCGGAGCTTCTCCAGGAAATCTTCGGCGAGCACGGCAGGCACGCTCGGTCCGCTCTGGGAACGTCCGACCTCCCCGGCAATATCCCGATCGAGGTCGAAATGATAGTAAGCATTGACTGATCTGGAGAAAAGCTGGTTTCTGGCGTCTCCCATTGTAATTAAAATGTAATAATGGTTTACACTCTAACAGTTCAGAGTTAAGCAGGAGGAATATCCTAACTATGTCTCGAAATGACCTCGAATTATCTTTAGCGTGCGGCGATCACGAAATTACCCGGCCGATTCAAACCGGAGAGGTAAAGCCCGAGGGGATCGACTGGGAGGTATCAACCCCTTACGCGCCGGAACGACACTGGCGAATGATCCGGGAAACCGAATTCGACGTCTGCGAACTTTCCCTGGGTTCGTATCTTGCATCCCGGTCAATACCGGACGACCATCCGTTCACCGCAATTCCGGTCTTCCCCCACCGGCACTTCCGCCACTCTTATATGTTCAAAAGCTCCAATACCTCTATAGAGGACCCGGGAGATCTCACCGGAAAGAAGGTCGGCCTAAATACGTGGCAGACCACGGCCGGAATATGGATGCGGGGAATAGCAAGTGAGGAATACGGGTTAGATCTTGAAAGCGTCACCTGGTATAGAAGAGCCCCGGAGGATGTCCCGCTGGAGCTTTCAGGAAAATTCGACATTCACAAGATACCGGAAGACCGAAACCTAGAAGAGATGTTATCGGAGGGGTACCTTCAGGGGGCTTTCTATCCTGCACTTCTCGACTCAGTTAAGAGGGGCAAGGGCTGCGAGCGCATTTTCGAAAACCCCTTCCAGGAGGAGAAGAATTATTACAGAGAGACCGGAATTTTCCCTCTAATGCATGCGATAGTAATTCGAGACAAAGTTCTGGAGAAGGCCCCCTGGGCGGCAGAAAGTATTTACGAGGCTTTTAAAAAGTCCAGGGATATTGGCTTAAAAAAGCTCGAAGACCCCAGGACGCAAGCACTGGTCTGGGCTCGCAAGTATCTCGAGGAGGAACAGTCCTTGTTCGGGGGATCACCCTGGTCGTACGGACTAACCGAGGAGAATCTTCGAGTTTTCGACAAATTGCAGGAATACAGCCTCCGGCAGGAGATTATCCCGTCCAGATACGATCTCGAAAATTTGTTTGTAAGAATCTAGCTGGAAAAACGAATCGAACAGGCAGAAATAATTGTCATTCCCAGTCAATTTCTCCGCCCTTCCGGGCGGGGTATGTAGAAAACCCCTTTATAACTAACAGCTAAGTACTTCAAAAACACGAGACCCAGCAGTCAATCCTCCAGCACTCAAACGGACCTGGGTATCTTGATTAGTCTAAAGGTAATGATTAACTAAAACCAAGCAATCGAACCTCTCAAAGAAAACCAGTTCCCGTTTGAGTGCTGGAGGACCAAAAACCAGCTGATTCATCCCCAGGGGGTGCCCTGGGGGTTCTCAGCTAGTATTGGTAAACCCTCCGTAAATCCTTCGTAGACCTGGCCGAAGCCACTTCCAGCGTCCTCGACTTTGGGGACCCCTACACCCAGCAGTGGGGTTCCCCGGGGCTTACTCGGCAAGTTTTGGTGACAGTATATATAAAAGAACTAAATAAAAATTTTTTCTATTTTTAATACCTATATGAAAATGTCTAACAGTTGAGAAATTAGGTATAATTATAGTAGTGAATAGTTTTCTCAACTCTGAATTAGGGATTCGATATGAGATTTACAACACAGATAAAAACAATACTCGAACGGTACTCAACACAGCCGATATTTTATATAGGCACTACTTTGGTTGTTTTGATAGTACTGTTCTTGTCCTGGATACTTCACCGGTGGTTAAGACAAAAGAGACTTTCCCAGGGCGACGAACTAACCAATAGGATCAGGCGAATTCTGACGGGTCAACCACTGACGGGTCAACCAGAAGTGAAACTGCTTTCCGAAAATCCCAGAAAAACTACCAAGGTAGTTTTTGATCTTTTAAGTAACTCCGGAGAAGAGGAAAAGGAAGCAATACTTACCCACCTGGAGGAATTAAACTTCGGTGAAGTACTGGCTGACGTCAAGATTGAGGAACAAGAAAAAGACTACGGCTTGCTGGTCGTCGCAAGCGCGCTGGGATTGGATAAAGGATGGAAAACCAGCTTAAAGTGGTTGGATAAGCACGGTAGCTGGCAGTGGACTGCGGCTATTCACGCTTTAAGTTACTGGCCCGGGCACAACGCCGATCAGGTACTGGTTTCAGAGATGGCTTCCCTCGCCGAAAGGTACGAGATTAACGACAGGGCTTTCAATCAACCGATTATAGGGGCTCTTTCTCAGCGGGGTCAAAAGACCCAGGAATTAGCTATGGACTACCTGACCTCCTATTCCCCTCCTAACCTTCAGCTGCTTTTCCTGATGTTTTTCAAAGAGGTCGAGGAGGTAGCTCCCGAAGTTAAAGAATCCCTGGAAGAGCGTCTTAGGACTCTTTGGAAAAATGCGAATAACGAGATAAAAGCTAGAATACTTGGCGTGGCCGCGAAACATGGTCTCACGGGCCTGGTACCATTGGCAAAGGATGCAATTGGAGTAGAGGTAGATTTCGTCCAGTTATGGGCAGTGAGACTACTAGCCAAATGTTCTTCCCCGAATTCTTACCTCGATAAAGTAAAAAGAGAGGGGTCGCCCCGAGCCAGGAGAGAGGTTGACGAACTGCACTCCAGGAGTTAGAACTAGTTAGAAATCAGATGATATCTCTCGTCAGAAACGTGTTGGTTCTAATCCAGTGGGCTATTCTTTCCTATTTTGTCCTAAATACACTTTTCCAGTTAGTTAAGTTCTCTTTGGGGTTAATTGGTGTTCGACAGGCGGCATTTCGCGGACGCGCCGGGGCGTACGCAGAAGATATCACCCCGCGCCAACCTGGAGTTACCATAATTATCCCGGCCTATAACGAGGAATCCGTGATAGTGGGTTCGACCAAACAGGCGCTTTCCCTCGATTATCCTAACCTGGAAGTGATAGTGGTGGAAGACGGCTCGAGTGACGATACTTTTGGCGAATTGAAGGAAGCTTTCGAGCTGGAGCCCTCCGCCGATGAGCCTAAAACTGATGCCAGCAACGCCGTGACCACATTTGGCGACGTCACCGGCATTTACAATTCCCCCACAAACCCTCAGCTAAAAGTGGTCCGTAAGGAAAACGAGATCGAAAGAAAAGCCGACGCCCTAAACGTAGGGTTGACGTACGCATCCAACGCGTTTGTGGCTACCACCGACGCCGACACTTTCCTTGATTCAAAGGGTATACATCTCTTAATGCGAGATATAACGGACCTCAACAGGCCAGTGATGGTTGCTGGGGGAGCGGTAAAACCAATTAACGGCTGTATATTAAAGGAAGATGGGGGAATGGAGATTCATCCCCCAAAGAGCTCAATAGGTAAAGCCCAGGCTGTAGAATATCTCCGGAGTTTTTATTACGGAAGACGGGGATTAGCGACGATGAACGCTCTACCTCTACTCTCCGGGGCTTTTTCCTTTTTCTGGCGCAGAGCGCTAATCGCAGTTGAAGGTTTCCCCGTAGATACCATTACGGAGGATCTCAAAGTATTTCTCAAGCTTTTTTCCTGGCTAAGAGAAAAAGGTGGGGGTAGTCCCCCGATGTACGCCACGGAGCCACTAGCCTGGACAGAAGTTCCTGAAAAATGGACGGGCCTCTGGCATCAAAGGGTCCGGTGGCACCAGGGCTTGCTGGAAGGCCTATGGGAATTTAAAGACCACCTGGGTAAACTTAGCTATGGTGCTTTTGGTCTCATAGCTTTGCCTAACTTGTTGTTTTTCGAGGCACTGGGACCATTAATGGAACTATTTGGCCTGGTAGTGTTCGGGGTATCCTATTTCCTTGGTGCCCTGAGCCTATCTGCCTTTCTATTATGGTTCTTCATAGCATTCTTGCTCCACATCTTCATGTCAATTGGAGCCATAGTTATGAGCGATATCTCGTTTAGACGATACGAGAATATTTCAGATCTGCTAAAACTCTTTGCTGCCTCGGTCTTTGAACAATTTGGCTACCGTCAGTTCACAGTAATGGCACGGGTCTGGGCGACTTACAGGTTCTTGATCGGCCACACAGGGGGCTGGGTTTCCCCGAAGCGGGGGAGTCAGTAGAAAGGTCTTAGTTTCTGGTTCTAACAGGGAACCGGGATTATCGATCCAATAAACTTGTTCAAGGAGGATGAAACCGTGAACAAAATCTCCAGAAGCAAATGGGTTTTTCTCATACCGGTTGTCCTCTTGGTCTGTCTCACAACCCAGGTACCCGGGGAAGATCGCCGGTCGGTAAATGAGGAGTTGAAACCGGTCCGGGAAGCTTACGAACTAATCCTGAGTAATTACTACGACAGCGAGTCAATCGATAAGGAAGAATTAATTCGGGGCGCAATAGAGGGAATGCTGAACCAGTTACCTGACGAGTACAACGACGTCTACTCGAAAAAAGAATACAAAGAGTACCGTAAAAGGCAAGAAGGAAACTACGTGGGAATAGGTATGGAAATTGAAAAATCCGACGACCGCGTTAGAGTAGTTTCAGTGTTTCCGGATACGCCGGCTTCGCGTAATGATTTAAGGTCTGGAGACGTGATCCTCAGTGTCGACGAAAAATCTACGGAACCCATGAACTTCAGGGAAGTATTCGACGCCCTGAAAGGAGAACGAGGTACGACAGTACGGATTACGATAAGGCACCCGGACGACAGCGAAGAAACGATCAGCCTGATAAGGGAGAAGATAGAAATCACTCCCGTGGAATTGACGCTGCTTGAAGATGATAAGATAGCTCTGATCGACATTAACCTGTTTAACCAGCAAACGGCCCAAGAACTAGAAAAAGTCTTTAATAGTATCGAGAGCGAGAAACTTTCCGGCTACGTACTTGACCTGCGGAATAATTCCGGTGGCTTGCTTAACTCTGCCATTAAAGTAGCCAGTCAGTTCGTGGATAGTGGTTTAATAACAAAAACGGTCGGTCGGGACGGGGTCCGAAAATACGAATCCAGGGGTAATTCCAACCCGAATTTGCCGCTGGTGGTGCTGATAAACGACGGGACGGCAAGCGCTTCGGAACTCGTAGCGGGAGCCATTAGGGACCAGGGAATGGGAATACTGGTCGGACGGCGCAGCTTCGGGAAGGGTCTCGTCCAGACGACCCACAACGTGGGCCGGGGAATAAGAGTAAAACTATCTTCAGCCGAATACCTGACCCCGGGAGGGTCCAGGCTGAACGAAAAAGGGCTTACCCCCGACATAAAATCGGAAGACCGGAGCGGAGATCTAACCAGGGCAATAGAGTGGATAAAGGAAAATCGGGGCCAGCTCATGCCTCCAGGCAAGGAGGAAGGTTAAAAGCTACGGGAGCAGCGCTTTCGCTATACCGCCAATATCCCGGAACCCACTCTATCCGAACTTATCTTTGCGAAAAAATTTCAAAAAGTTTAGTATCGTGGGAAAGGGAGGTATGCAGTATGGATAAGGTGTTGTTGTTATTAATGGTGGCGGGATTGGTGGTAGGAGTTGCCCTGGTCAGTGGCACTTTAATGGACACCCAAATGGTTCCCCGGGCAGAATTAGGACAGCCGACCGTGGAACGGACACCCGAGGAAAGCCAGCAGTATAAAGAAACCCAGTTAGACCAGAAAGATACTGGAGTTACCTCCAAGCAAGAAGATAAGTCGGACCTGTCAGGTAACGTTACGAGCCTGGACTTCAAAGTTGACGTAACCACGGATGATGAAAGCTACACTCACAGGTTCAGGGTAAGACAACCCGAGACCGAGACCGAGGACATCCGAATCGATTCCACCAGGGACGACGGGGCCGAAATGACCATCATTTTAAAGGGTAGCACGAACGAAGGATGGGTGAATGATTATTCCTCCAGCGAATGGACTTACTTTACCGGACTTGCCTTCACTCAGATGTGGCAAAACAGGGCCGACCGGTATCTCACCTATAGAGTCAAGGAATGGCAGGAGATGGAAGGTGAGGAGTTCAGGGTGGAGGACGAAAACGGAACCGCAAGGGTCTACGATATCAGGGTAAACCGGAACATATCGAATTCCGTGTTCACCAATTAATTGGATTAAATACTAACTTAAACAGGACCTTCGCTCCAGACGATAAAACTTGTCGAAGATTTTCATTACCCCCGGGAAAAATCCTGGGGGTTCTTAATTAGTTTCGAACTACGGTTTATCCACCTACCTTAATTACCATTCCACAATATTCGGCGATCGCAGCTTATCGGTTCGCTGTACCAAAAGATCCGGAACACCCGGAGCCATACGGCTTATCGAATTAAAGAGAGTCAACTACCCCGCCCTTCCGGGCGGGAAATTACGCCCGATTCATGGCTTTGCCGCCTCGATTTCAATTTAAATACGAATTTCCGAACTCATCTCCGTCCAGAGTACGGGGTATTCTCCGTAAGTCAATAAAAGCAATTCGTGCTCGCGGTCTAAATTGAGTTTAATCAGCTTACTGGTTGATTTTGATCATGGAACGAGAATCT
This sequence comes from Candidatus Bipolaricaulota bacterium, assembly GCA_021735245.1. Lineage (GTDB taxonomy): Bacteria > Bipolaricaulota > Bipolaricaulia > M55B111 > M55B111 > JAGXLP01. The sequence goes on along the minus strand of JAIPHJ010000006.1, from coordinate 53,692 downwards.
TCGGACCGATACTATCTTAAAAAGAAATCAAGAGGACAAATCGAGGTATAGAGGGTGGTAAAGTGAGGAAGGAAATAAGATTTGGCGGCTTCGGGGGCCAGGGAATAATATCCGCGGGAAACATGACGGGAAAGGCAGCGTCTATCTTCGAAGACAAAAACGCTGTACTGATCCAATCTTACGGGCCCGAAGCACGAGGCGGAGCCTGCAGCGCCGACGTAGTTATTGAAGACGAAAAGATCGATTACCCACAGATCACGGTTCCCGAAATTCTTGTCCTGATGTCCCAGGAAGCTTACGAGAAATACAGCGATCAAATTCAGGACGGCGGAATTATGTTGCTGGAAAAAGATCTGGTTGAAGAAGATGAGCAACCCGGGGGGGTAAAACAGTACCAGGTACCCGCCACAAAGATCGCGGAAGATCTGGGACATAAAATAGTCGCCAACGTAGTCATGTTAGGCGCCCTGGTAGCTATAACGGAAGCCGTAGACAGGGCAAAGATGAAAGAGTCCGTTCTCTCGTCCGTACCCGAAGGCACCGAAGACCTAAACGAGCGAGCGTTTGAAAGTGGGTACGAATACGGATCGGAGCTGGTCAAAGAAAAAATTACCGGGAGGTAACATGGCTATTAAGCCAAGGATCGGTGTCTTTATCTGCCACTGTGGAGAAAACATCGCGGGAACGGTTGACGTATCGGACCTGGCAGAAGAGATCATCGGTTACGACAACGTCTCATTTAGTACCGACTACGAGTACATGTGCTCTGACCCCGGCCAGAACAAAATAAAGGAGGCAATCGAGGAAGAGAACTTGACCGGGGTCGTCGTTGCAGCCTGCTCCCCCTCGATGCACGAAGATACTTTCCGGGGAGCGGTAGAGGACGTCGGGTTGAATCGATATCAGTGCGAGATAGCCAATATAAGAGAACAGTGCTCCTGGGTTCACGGCGAAGCCGGCGACAGGCCCACCCAAAAGGCACTCAAAATAATTAAAGGGGCAGTGGAAAAAGTAAAGAGGAACGTCTCAATGGAGCCCGTGGAGCGAGAACACTCAGCCAAATGCCTGGTTATCGGCGGAGGAATAGCGGGGATTCAGGCCGCACTGGACGTGGCCGAAGCCGGTAACGAGGTAATTTTGGTTGAAAAAGAACCTACCATCGGTGGGCACATGGCCCAGCTGTCCGAGACTTTCCCCACGCTGGACTGTTCTCAGTGTATTCTGACTCCCAAAATGGTTGAATTAAATCAGCACCCGAATATTGAACTGATGGCCTACAGCGAGGTAAAAGATATTTCTGGCTACGTGGGAAATTACAGTGCTCAAATAGAGAGGAAACCCACCTATGTTGACGAGGACGCCTGCAACCTCTGCGGGGACTGCGAGGACGCCTGTCCGGTGGAAGTAACCGACGAGTTCAACCAGGGTCTCGAGACCCGCAAGGCAATAAATATCCCGTTTTCTCAGGCGATTCCATCCTCTTACACTCTGGATACGGACTCGTGTCTCGGCCTGAATCCGCTAAGGTGCAGCGAGTGTTCCGAAGCCTGCGACGCCGACGCAATAGATTTCGACCAGAGTTCCGAGTACTTGGAGGAGGAATTCGGGGCAATAATAGTAGCAACGGGATACGACCTCTATCCGAAAGAGGAGATGGGAGAATACGGTTACGGGAAGTACGAGGACGTAATCGACGGACTCCAGTTTGAGAGGCTACTTTCGGCGACCGGCCCGACAGGTGGAGTAGTTCGGAGGCCTTCCGACGGTAAAATACCGGAGAACGTGGTCTTCATCCAGTGTTCCGGATCCCGGGACCCGGAAAATCACAATTCTTATTGTTCGAAAATCTGCTGCATGTACACTGCAAAACATGCAAAATTATATAAGGAAAGCGTTCCCGAGGGTAATGCATACGTGTTCTACATAGATATCCGGGCGGGTGGAAAGAATTACGAAGAGTTCATTCAGGACGTCCGGGAGGAGGACAGAGTCCTTTACCTCAAAGGAAAGGTATCGAAGCTAAAGAGAGCCGACGGAAAGATGAGAATATGGGGTTTGGACGAGATAGCCGGCGAGAGAGTGGAGATCGATGCCGACCTCGTCGTCCTGGCTCAGTCGGTAGTTCCATCCGAGGGAACTGACGAAACGAGCAAAAAGTTGAACTTGAACCTCGGCGCTAACGGTTTCTTCAAGGAAGCTCACCCCAAGTTGAGGCCGGTGGAGAGTCTAACCGGAGGCGTCTTCTTTGCAGGAACGGGTCAGGGACCAAAAGACATTCCGGATTCCGTTTCGCAGGGAAGCGGTGCCGCGGCCAAGGCCATAGACCTACTGGCCAAGCCGAAGATATCTCACGACCCACAAGTAGTCGAAATAGACGAAGATCTCTGTAGCGGCTGTGGATTATGCGTCGGCCAGTGCCCCTACGACGCCCTCGAAATAAACTCTCAGGGCGTTGCCGAGGTAAACGAGATACTCTGCGAGGGCTGTGGAACCTGTGCTTCCGGATGCCCGACCAACGCGTTAAATTTAAGGAACTTAACGGATGAACAACTGACGGAAATGATCCACGCTCACATCGGTGATTAACCATGGATTTTGAACCCAAATTGGTTGGTTTTCTCTGTAAATGGTGTTCTTCCGCGGGAGCTGACCTGGCCGGGGTAAGCAGAGAGAGCTATCCCTCGAACCTCGTACCGATTACAGTAAATTGTTCGGGCAGAATAGACGTCAATCACATTGTCAAAGCGTTAAAGGACGGTGCGGACGGCGTCCTCGTAAGCGGCTGTCATCCCGGGGACTGTCATTATACAAGCGGTAATTACAAAACCTGGAGGCGAGTGGCCCTGCTGAAACACGTTCTTGAGGACTTCGGCCTGAATCCGGATAGGGTCAGGCTGGAATGGATTTCGGCTACGGAGGGGGAAAAGTTTGCCCGCACCGTGGAGGACTTTACTGCCGAAATTAAAGAACTTGGACCGGGGCCGTTTAGCAATGCCCAAGAATAAGAAGAAAATAGGCGCCTACTGGGCTGCTTCATGTGGGGGCTGTGACGTTGCGTTATTAGGGTTGCACGAAAGAATACTGGACCTGCTCGATTACGCCGATATTGCTTTTTGGCCAGCAGCGACGGATTTCAAGTACGACGATCTAAAAGGCTACGGAAAAAACGAACTCGACCTGACCTTCTTTAACGGAGGTATCAGGACGACCGAAAACGAAGAGATAGCCGAACTGTTGAGAGAAAAGTCCGAACTGCTCGTTGCCTACGGGTCCTGCGCCCACCAGGGCGGAATCCCGGGTATGGCAAACATGAGCGAAAAAAAAGAATTGTTCGATACGGTCTACAGAGGAACCCCAACGAGCAACAACCCCGATGGCATCACCCCTCGAGAATCGACGAAAAAAGACGGACAAACACTGAACCTGCCGGGGCTTCAGGAGAGGGTAAGAAACCTGGATCGGGTGGTCGACGTAGATTACACGGTTCCCGGTTGCCCGCCTCCTCCCGATCTTACCGAGGATTTTCTCGACCTTTTAGTAAAGGGAGAGTTACCCGAGAAAGGATCAGTCGTAGCGGGAAGCAAGACGGTCTGTGACGAGTGTTCGAGAGAGTGGAATCGGGAAACGATAGATGAACTGGTAAGACCTCAGGAAGTAGAGATAGATCCCGACAGGTGCTTGCTCGATCAGGGGATAATTTGTATGGGACCTGTAACAAGGAGCGGTTGTGACGGTAGTTGTCCGGCGGTAAATATGCCCTGTAAGGGTTGTTTTGGCCCACCTCCGAAGGTCGAGGATCAGGGCACGGAGATGCTAAACAGCCTGGCCTCCGTACTTCAACTTGGGGAGGAAGGTCAAGCCCTGGAACGGGAAAAGGAACTATTGAGCAACCTTCCGGATCCAATAGGGACTTTTTACACCTTTTCACTTTCGAATTCGATCTTCGGCGGAAAAGTTTCCGAGGGAGGCGAGAATGACCGAACGTAAGATATCCATCGATCCAATTACCAGGCTGGAGGGGCACGGAAAGATAGAAATCTTCCTGGACGAGAACGGCATGCCGGAAGACGCCGTTCTTCAGGTTCCCGAACTCAGGGGATTCGAGGAGTTCTCCCGGGGGCGGAAGGGGGAAGAAATGCCCAGAATTACGGAAAGGATATGCGGGGTATGCCCGGAAGCTCACCATTTCGCCTCGACCAAGGCCCTTGACGCAGCGTTTTCGACTGCTCCCCCTCGTACTGCCCTGGACCTCAGAGAGCTACTTTATAACTCCTACATATTTGCCGACCACCTGCTCCATCTGTTTTACCTCGGAGGGCCTGACTTCCTGGTAGAGGACGGAAAAAAGGCGGAAAGAAACATAGTTGGCGTAATTAATGCACTGGGGGAGGAGGCAGGAAAGAAGGTTATCAGTACCCGCAGGTTAGCCCACGAAGCGATCGAAATAATTGGCGGACACCAGGTTCATCCCGTCACGGGAGTACCGGGTGGCCTATCTCAGGGAATAACCCCGGAAGAAAAAGATAAATTGATCTCGATAGGCGAGTCAGCGCTCGACTTCGCCCGGGAAACCCTGGATTTGTTCCGCGAGAAAGTAATCGATACGGAAAAGTTCGGTTCGTTAGTCGACGACCGGGAATACTCGCTTAACTCCTACTACATGGGCTTGGTCGGCGATCGGGGTGAGGTCTCGTTCTACGACGGAGACATCAGGGTAGTCGATCCAGCGGGGGAAGAATTCCTTAGAACCGAGACTTCGGAGGCAATGGACCTGCTCGAAGAAAGGGTCGAACCCTGGACTTACGTTAAATTCCCCTACCTGAAAGAAGTTGGCTGGAAGGATTTCCAGGCCGGGGAAGATAGCGGGGTATTTAGGGTCGGGCCGCTGGCGAGGCTAAACGTTGCGGAAGGAATGAAAACGGACCTCGCCCAGGAAGAGTACGAGAGGTACGTCGATCATTTCGACGGTACTCCCGTTCACCAGACTTACGCCTACCACTGGGCAAGGCTGATAGAAATGGTCCAGGCCGCGGAGAGGATTAACAAACTGGCGTCCAAAGAAGGAATAACGAGTGATGACCTCAGGTCCCCCGTCGAAGAGCCCGGCGAGGGAGTTGGAGTGATTGAAGCCGCTCGGGGAACGCTCATACACGGTTACAATTTGGACGATGAAGGTCTGGTAGAGAGTGCAAACATGATCGTTCCCACTACTAGCAACAGCGCGGCTCTTTCCATCTCGATAAAACAGGCAGCTCTCGAAGCTCTGGATGACGGAATGAACGACGAACAGGTGCTAAATCAGGTAGAAATGGGTTTTCGACCCTACGATCCCTGCCTTGCCTGCGCGACTCACAGCGTTGACGGTGGGTTGAACGTTGGTTTGAGCATCTACGATTCGGAAGGAGAATTAATAAAAGAAATTGAAAGGTAATAAAGGTGTATCAACAACTATAACTAGCTCACCTGGTGATCGTTCAGGAAAATCCTATCGGAGGCCGAGCGGGCACGATTCCACCCTTTCTCTGAAAGGGCGGAGAGCGAGGCCGAGATCGGAAGCAGTGATTTCCTCGCTGGGGAAATCACCTGCGGTTTTATCGAACGATTACCAGGTAAGCTCAATTAGGAAAAACCGGAGGCAATATGGACTTAACCAATTCCGACCGTGACCTCACGGCAGAAGTAGAAGAACTGAGCGGGGAAAATATATTTTCCTGCTACCAATGTGGTAAGTGTTCCGCCGGGTGTCCGTTTACCGAAGAAATGGATCAATTGCCCAATCAGGTTCTTAGAAAGGTTCAGATGGGCGACGGATCCGTCCTGGATTCCAACACCCCCTGGACCTGCGCCTCCTGTCTTAGCTGCGAAGTTGATTGCCCGAAGGGCAACGACGTACCGGCGATAATGGAGGCAATGAGGGAAATCAGCCTGAGAAAAAATTTGGACAGGGTCGATCTAAACGAACTAGAGACCAAGGACCTACCCGAAATAGCTCTGGTTAGCAATCTCCGGAAAAAGACCGGTTGATAGAAATGAGAGATATTGCTTATTACCCGGGTTGCAGCTTAAAAGAGGCCGCGAAAAGCTTTGAAGATTCCGCGTTGAAGGTATCGGAAGAGATGGGCGTAAACCTAAAAGAACTTTCCCGATGGAACTGCTGTGGAACGGTATATTCCCTGACCGATGATAACCTTATGAAACAGCTTGGCCCGATCAGAAACCTGATCAGGGCTCGCGACGAGGGATCGGACGAACTGTACACGTTATGTTCGATGTGTGACAATACCCTCAAACGGGCGAACTCGCTTGTAAGGGGAGAAGAGGACAAGAGAGACAAGATAAACAACTTCATGGACCAGGAGAACGATTACGAAGGGAGCGTAGAAGTCCATCATTACCTGGAGTTACTCCGCGACGACCTTGGCTGGGGTGAGGTACGAGACCGGGTCGTTAACCCTCTGGAAGGTCTAAACGTAGCTCCTTACTACGGCTGTATGCTTACCAGGCCAAAAGAGATCGGTCTAGACGATCCCCACGATCCTACTGTATTCGACGAACTGGTGGAGAGCCTTGGGGGAACCCCAGTGGATTTTCCTTACGAAACGGAATGCTGCGGCTCCTATAATACCGTCGACAACGAGGAAATGGTTTTAAACAAGACTCAAACTATTACCGCCGGGGCGAAAAAATCCGGAGCAGACGTCATCATTACGGCCTGTCCTCTCTGCCATTTCAACCTGGACAGCAGACAGTCCGATTTACTCGAAGTAGCTCCGAATCATAAACCCGTGCCGGTTATTTACTTCACTCAATTGATGGCGATCGCGTTTGGGTACCCAGAAGTTAACAAGTTCGCCGAACACGCGATAGATCCGAGAGAAGTTCTCGAATTAAAGACTAAAGCGGGCAGCGAGAGGTGATATCGTGCTTGATAAACCGGAAACCGAAACCCTGGAAATATTCATAATGGGGAAGAAGTACGAGGTCCCCAGAGGTTTGACGATAATGAAGGCGATGGAGTACAGCGGTTATCAATATATCCGAGGGGTAGGGTGCCGAGGGGGTTTTTGCGGTGCCTGCTCTACGATTTACAGATTGGAGGGCGATTACAAGCTCCACACCGACCTGGCCTGCCAGACGACTGTCCAGGACGGCATGTACTTGACTCAACTACCGTTTACTCCGGCCGGGAGAAAGCAATACGACCTGGAAGAGCTGGAGATATCGAACAATCCTTTGCTCGACCTCTATCCGGAGCTGGCAAGATGTGTTTCGTGCAATACCTGTACGAAGACGTGCCCTCAGGACCTGGAGGTTATGGATTTCGTTAACGAAGCTATAAGGGGGAACGTTAAGGAAGTAGCCGAATTATCCTTTGACTGCATACAGTGCGGTCTTTGCGCTGCCCGCTGCCCGGCCGAGATTCCTCACCACCACGTGGGGCAACTCGCCCGGAGGATCTACGGACGATATCAGGCGCCGGAATCCGAGCACCTGAAGGAAAGAGTTGAAGAAATTAATAACGGCGTGTTTGACGACGAATTAGAAGAACTGGTCAACCTGCCAGAGGAGGAACTGAGAGAAAGATATGAGAACCGGGAAATTGAATCGTAACGACAGCGCAGAAGAGGACCCTTATTCCGAATCGATGCGGGAGTCCATAAAGAAGGTAGAAGAAACTCGAGAAGAAAGGCTCGAGAAGGAAGTAGACATGATGGACCCGGACGAACGGGATGAGGTATTGAACAATTTCCACCCCGATTACAAGGAAGAGGGAATGCGGTCCCTGAAGGTGGGCCCCAATCGCGGCGACGAGATGCCGCTGGAGCTTGCCGACCTGCTGGAGGCTTATCCCGCCGTCGATCCTTCGGAAGTCGACCTGACCAAAGTAGATTACGAGGTAGACGTACTGGTTATTGGCGGGGGCGGAGCAGGTACTGTGGCTTCCCTCTGGGCAATCAAGGAAGGCATCGACCCGGAGGACGTACTCATCGCCACCAAGTTACGACACGGAGACGCCAATTCGATGATGGCCCAGGGTGGAATTCAAGCTGCCGACAGGGAAAACGACAGTCCGGCGGCGCATTTCCTGGACGTAATCGGTGGAGGCCACTTCGCAAACAAGCCGGAGTTGGCCCGGGCACTTGCCAAAGACGCTCCGGAAATCCTGAACTGGCACGAGGACCTCGGAGTGATGTATGACAAGAACGAGGACGGTTCCATGAAGACTCTCCACGGGGGAGGAACTTCGAGGAAAAGACTTCACTCGGCAAAGGATTACACCGGAATGGAGCTAATGCGGACCATAAGAGACGAAGCGAGAAACAGGGACGTTCCCGTGGTAGAATTTTCCCCGGCAGTAGAGCTGTTGACCGATTCCGACGGTACAATCACAGGGGCGTTATTATACAACCTGGAAACGGACCAGTACTACGTCGTCAGAGCAAAATCCGTGGTAATGGCGACCGGTGGATTTGGCCGATTACACATTCAGGAATTCCCGACCACGAACCATTACGGCGCAACGGCAGACGGCCTGGTTATGGCTTACAGGGCGGGAGCAAACCTTCTGGACATGGATTCAGTTCAGTACCACCCCACCGGCGCGGCCTTCCCCGAACAAATCGTCGGCCTGCTGGTGACTGAGAAAGTTCGGGGTTCCGGGGCGATACCGGTTAATCGCGAAGGAGATGCTTTCGTCTACAACCTCGAGCCAAGAGACGTCGAGGCGGGTGCATTGATCAGGGAATGCTACGGTAGAAATAACGGGGTAGAAACGCCTACCGGCATGAAGGGAGTATGGCTCGACACGCCGATGATCGACATATTACACGGAGAAGGAACGTTTGAAGACAATCTCGCTTACATCCACAGGCTTTACACCCGGTTCAGAATCGATCCCACGGAAGATCCGCTGCTAGTGTTCCCCACACTTCACTATCAGAATGGAGGGATAGAGATAAACGACGAAGGACGAACGGCTGTGGAAGGTCTGTTCGCCGGGGGGGAAGTAGAAGGCGGTGTTCACGGAAAGAACCGACTGATGGGGAACTCACTGCTGGATTACAACGTATTTGGCAAGCGTGCCGGAATCGCAGCGGCGAAGAGAGCCAGGGAGACCGGCTGGGGCGAGCTGACGCTGGATCACGCCAAAAAATACACCGACCAGCTCGATAATGCGGGGGTTGACGAGAAGAGAAAGTCTCCGATGCTGGTTCCTGAGTACAGGGGCGAGGAGACACTGTCTAGATCCATTGATGTATTATAGAACTTATTACATTACATTTAATTAAAGGGTGAATATGAGTACAGAAATAGAAAAGGAAAAGGCTACCGAAAAATGGCCTACGGACAAAGGATATATTTACATAAGAGAAGACTACTGCAAGGGATGCGGATACTGCATTGAATTTTGCCCTCAGGAAGTACTCGAGGAATCGGCGGGATTTAACGAGAAGGGATACCATCCGCCAGAACCAACGGCAATAGATAAGTGCGTGAACTGTGGGTTCTGCAGCATCATATGCCCGGACTTCGCGATATGGGACGAAAAGGAGGGGACAAATGAGTGACGAAGCCATGATGACGGGTAAACACTTCATGAACGGTGACGAAGCCTGTGCCGAGGGGGCTCTTGCTGCTGGCTGCAGGTTCTTCGCCGGATACCCGATAACGCCTCAGTCCGAGATAGCGGAAAGGATGTCGAAGAGGATGCCCGAAGTCGGCGGCAGGTTCATCCAGATGGAGGACGAGCTGAGTTCAATTGCCGCCGTTCTCGGCGGTTCCTGGGGTGGATCCAGATCGATGACCGCGACCTCCGGTCCCGGTTTTTCATTAATGATGGAGAACATAGGGCTGGGTATGATGACGGAAACTCCCTGCGTTATCGCAAATATTCAGCGGGGTTCTCCAAGCACGGGTCTACCAACGGCAGTTGGGCAAGGAGACATGATGCAAGCACAATGGGGATCTCATGGAGATTACGGAGTAATCGCCTACGCACCCACGTCCCCCCAGGAAATGTTCGACTTCACGGTAAAGGCATTTAACAAAGCCGAACAGTACATGATGCCCGTCTTCGTGATGGCCGACGAGAAAATCGGTCACATGCGAGAACGGGTGGAGATCGACGAAAACAAAGTCGAAATCTATCCCCGTCGGAAGCCCGAAGTAGACCCCGACGAATTCAAACCTTACGAACCTGACGAGGACCTGGTGCCTCACATGGCCTCGGCAGGAGAGGGATACAGAGTTCACGTAACCGGCCTCACCCACAATCAACAGGGTTACCCCCAGCTCGACGTAGAAACTCAACAAGAGAAGGTCGGAAGGCTCGTTGATAAGGTAGAGAAGAACAAGGACGATATCGTGGAAATCGAAACGATAGGTATAGAAGATGCCGAAGTACTGATTGTATCCTACGGGATGGCGTTTAGAACGGCTATGGGGGCATACAAACGAGCAAGGGAAAAGGGAATAAAGGCAGGTATAGTTCGACTGGTAACTGTATGGCCCTTCCCGGACGACAGGATAAAAGAATTTAGTAAACAGGTAAAAGGAATAGTCGTTCCCGAAATCAACCTGGGACAGATGGTCAGGGAAGTCGAACGAGCAACCGCGGGCAATGCCGAAGTAAAGCTAGTACCTCATCCCGGCGGAGGTTTGCACGAACCAGACCAGATTCTCGAAAGCCTGGAGGCTTTGTTATGACGACAGAACTCAAGCAAAAAGAAGAAGTAAAACCAGAATTAACGTCGGCCGAACATCCCGCAACCAAATACCTCAGAGAGGAAAGGTTACCGCACATCTGGTGTTCCGGCTGTGGTCTTGGATCCGCCGTGACGAGCCTTACGAACGCTTACGAGAAACTCGAGATTCCGATAGACGATATCGGTGTAGTATCCGGGATAGGTTGCTCCGGAAGGGCGGCGGGTTATTTCGAGACGGATTCTTACCACACGACGCACGGACGGGCAATACCGTTCGCCACGGGATTAAAACTCTCCAACCCGGAAATGAACGTAACCGTATTCAGCGGCGACGGGGACCTATTTGCCATCGGCGGCAACCACTTTATCCACGCAGCAAGACGTAATCTGGATATGACGGTTATCTGCGTAAACAATTACAACTTCGGAATGACAGGCGGGCAATTTGGTCCCACAACCCCACGGGGCGCGACTGCAACCACGTCTCCCTACGGCAACTACGAAAATCCTTTTAACCTTCCCGACCTGGCCGCTTCCGCGGGAGCGGTTTACGTCGCCCGGTGGACTTCCGTTCACGCCAGAAGGATCCAGCAAGCTATGGAAGACGCTCTCTCGAAAAAAGGCTTCTCCTTTGTCGAGATATTATCTCCCTGTCCAACCGGTTACGGAAGAAAGAACGATCTCGGAGAAGGAATTGACGAGCTGAAAAGTTACCAAAATAGAGCCGTCATAAAGCACGAATCCGACCCGAGCGAGGCGGAAATAGAACGTGATCCGGAAGCGGAGATAGTTGTCGGGAATTTCGTCGACATAGACAGACCTACCTACTGCGAAGTTGCAGACGACTACCTGCAGAGTCAATAACTACAACCCCGCACCCGGACAATTCCTCCCCGGGGGTCGCCCTGGGGCTTCCTCGGCAAGTTTTGGTGAAGCGTAAAAAATAGTAAAGGAGGTAAAGCCATGGACGAAGAATTTAGCGAAGAAGAGCTTCTGGAGAAGGCGGAAAAACCGGGAGAGGATGCGCTAAGGTTACATCCTTTCTACAAAGGAAAGATCCAGACTAACCCCAAGTGTTCGATCAGGAGTTTTGAGGATTTTGGTATCTGGTACACGCCGGGAGTGGCCGAACCGTGTCGGGAAATAGACGAGGACCCGGAAAAGGTTTTCGAGCACACGAATAAGGCAAACATGGTCGCAGTAGTCTCGGACGGCTCCAGAGTCCTTGGATTGGGTAACATAGGGCCGAAGGCGGGTTTGCCCGTAATGGAGGGAAAGGCACTACTGTTCAAGTACCTCGGCGGTGTGGACGCCTTCCCAATTACTCTGGACACGGAGGACCCGGAGGAGATAATTAGAACGGTAAAGATTCTCGAACCTTCCTTCGGCGGTATTAATCTGGAAGACTTCGCAAATCCCAAGTGTTTCGAGATACTGGACACGTTACGAGAAGAGATGACCATCCCGGTCTGGCACGACGACCAGCAGGGAACCGCTTCCATAGAACTGGCCGGAATAATTAATTCGCTCGAAATCGTGGGTAAAGACCTGGAAGAGGCAACTTACTCTATCATAGGAGCCGGTGCGGCAAACGTCGCGCTAACCAGGGTAATGTTTACTGCAGGTGTTCCGCCTAAAAACGTAATCATCTCCGACAGCACCGGAATCCTTCACGAAGGCAGGGAAGATCTCGAGAAAAACAAGGACTACAACCCTTACAAGTGGGACCTGGCAAAGAAGACAAATGGCGAGGGGCGAACCGGAGGTCTGGAAGAAACAATTCGCGATACGGACGTACTGGTTGCCGCTTCCGCACCGGGACCGGACACGTTGAAAAAGGAATGGATAGAAAAGATGAACGACGACGCGATCGTCTTCGTCGTCGCGAATCCAGTTCCGGAAATATGGCCCTGGAAGGCGAAAGAAGCCGGGGCACGGATCGTCGGAACCGGTAGATCGGACTTTCCAAACCAGATCAATAACTCCATTGGCTTCCCCGGGATCTTCCGCGGTACTTTAGACGTAAATGCAAAGACCATCACTGACGAAATGGCAATAGCTGCGGCTCACGCCATAGCAGAGACAGCTCGGGAGAAGGGCCTCCGGGAAGATTACGTGGTACCCACGATGGACGAGTGGGAGGTCTTTATCAACCAGGCTGTTGCGGTTGGTCAGAAAGCAATCGAACAGGGGATTGCCCGGAACGAACTGACCAAGAAAGAGCTGGAAGAATCCGCCCGATCCAGGATCGAAAAGGCGCGAAAGTGGACCCAGAGTGCCATGGAAGAGGGACTGATCGAGGAACCACCGGAGGAATAAAGCTTTTCTTTGAGATTGACTTAAGTCCCAGTACCAGCGCGGGCTCCCATTGTCCGCGCGGAAGGTCGGTATCGAAACTATCGACCGGGCACGGGGGCCCGGCCTGCTAAAATTAAGTAGATGGGGGCTCGACCCGCTTTTTGAGATGCAAGAGGAGGGTTTCGGACCGAGAAAATTCCAGCGAAGCGGCGCATATGTCTAACCGAACCTGGAATTACCTGAGGCTTGCATCAGGTAATTCCAGGGAGGGATATGTCTATAATTGAATGAGATTAAATATTTATGGGTAATACTTCCTGTAGTGAGAACCACTACCATGAAGAGAACAGTTTGAGCACGCGAGTCGGAAATTTCTCGGTCCGGGAAGCCCGGAGTGTGAAAGCAAGGACCGAGGAAAGAGTGGAACCGTGCTCGTTCGGCTTCAACCTTCAGTTTCGACTGAAAAGGATTTTTTCCGAACGGTCAACAAGAACTACTTGAATATTGTTAGTACAAGTTATAGTAAATAACCGGGAAGTTTCAAAAAAATAATTAAAAAATGGAAAATTACAGAAAATACCTGAGGTGAAAGATATGAATCCGGAGAGTCTCGCCCGGGATTTGGTCGATCCGATTAAAACGTCGGTCACCACGCTCCCGGAACCGACGCTGGCAGCGCTAAAAGACGCACGAGAGAAGGAGGATGACGGCGCCCGGGTCCAGCTGGACGCGATACTGGAGGCCGTGGATATCGGCCGGAGAGAAGAGATACCGATATGTCAGGATACCGGCACACCCACTTTTTACGTTCAACTGGGGGCCGACTACCCGGCTATCGATCAACTGGACGAAATCAAGGAGGCTGTCAGGAGGGCCGTCCAGCTCGCCACCGAAGAAGTCCCCATTCGCCCGAATACTGTCCATCCTATCTCCGGAGAGAATCCCGGCGACAATACGGGACGCTCAATCCCCTGGATAAACTGGAATATCACCGACGGGACCGACCTCAGGGTTACATACCTCCCGAAGGGCGGGGGTAGTACGAACATGAGTCAGCTAACTATGATGACTCCGGGTAAAGGATTGGAGGGCGTAAAGGAGCTGGTCCTGAAGAGAATTGCTTCCATGGAAGGGAAGCCCTGTCCGCCGACCGTCGTCGGAATCGGGCTGGGAGGATCGGCGTCCATAGCGATGAGTTTGGCAAAGAAATCTCTATTAAGACCGGTGGGTGTACGGCGTGAAGACGAGGAAATAGCGGATCTGGAAGAGGAGCTAAAGCAAAGAGCAAATAATCTCGGCGTAGGGCCGATGGGGGTCGGAGGGGAGACGACAGTTCTGGACGTAAAGATCGAATACGACCACAGACACCCAGCCTCCTATCCCGTGGGTATAACGCCACAGTGCTGGGCAAACAGGCGTACCTCGTTCCGAATAACCCCGGAAGGAGATATCGTGGAGGTGGAAAGATGAAAATACTCGAGACGCCTTTGAAACCAGAAGAAGTAGCCGATCTCCGGGTAAACGAACCGTTCAAGGTTACGGGCAAGATATTTACCGCCCGAGACGCGGCTCACGAGAAATTACTCGACCTCGCGAAAAAAGGGAAAGAGGCTCCATTCGACCTTTCGGCTTATCCCTGCTTTCATTGCGGTCCGGTAATGAAAAAACGAGGCGAAAGCTGGCAGGTCGTTTCCGCCGGTCCAACAACAAGCATCAGGATGGAGATCTTCGAAGACGAGTTCATGGAGGAGTACGGGACGAAGATTTTCGTAGGCAAAGGCGGCATGGGTGAAAAGACATCTGAAGCACTGGTTCAGCACGGAGGGGTTTACGCCCACTTTACGGGAGGAGCCGGATCACTGATGGCCGGCTCGGTCGAGGAAGTCGAAGACGTTCATTATCTAGAAGAATTGGGGGTACCGGAAGCGGTCTGGGTGTTAAGAGTAAAAGAATTCGGACCGTTACTCGTAACGATGGATTCAACGGGGGAGTCCATCCACAGGGATATTTCAGAAGAGATAGACCAAAACCTCCAAAAAGAACTGGAAAAGCTTTAACCTAACCCCGAGTTAGCAGTTTAACAAACGCTACAAATTCCCGGTGACGTTTGCTATCATCTTGATATCCTGGGGCCTTACTCGTCATCCGGGACCCGGCTTTTACGATACTTCGTTTTGCAGGCTGGTAATAAGTTCGAGAGAGTAATAATTGTCCGACAACAAAGGCTCCTGGGGAAAATATACTCTACATACTGGTGATTCGATTTTGATAAAAGATGAGGAATCTAACGATAAGTATAACCTAAGACAGCGAATTGGATTGGTCTCAGGGTTGATTTTTTTTGGACTGATCCTGTTTTTACCTTTCGAGATACACAGCCCCGCGGCAAAAAGGACTCTTGCTATTGCCGTATTGATGGCATCCTGGTGGGTAAGCGAGGCGCTTCCCATACCTGCCGTGTCACTTCTGCCTTTAGTCCTTTTTCCTTCCTTTGGGATAATGGATTCGGGTGAAGTCGCTTCTCAATACGGCCACAGGCTAATATTTCTGTTCATGGGAGGTTTCCTTATTGCCGTGGCAATGCAGAAGTGGGATTTACACAAACGAATTGCGCTTTACATTATCAGGACAATAGGTACCGGTCCCAAAAGACTAATCCTCGGGTTTATGGTTGCCAGTGGTTTTCTATCGATGTGGATATCAAATACTGCGACAACCATGATGATGGCTACTATTGGTTTAGCAGTCGTATCCTACGTCGCCTCCGCCGGCCAGGAGGAGATGAATGCAGACGGTAAGCTACAAACCAACTTTGGGGTAGCTCTGATGCTGGGAATAGCCTATTCCTGTAGCATCGGTGGCATAGGTACGATAATAGGGACCCCTCCAAATGCACTCCTGGTAGCCTTCTGGGAGAGCAACTTCAACCAGAGTATATCCTTCCTGGAATGGATGATAATGGGAATTCCGATCGTGGTAATTCTGCTACCGATTGCCTGGTGGTATTTAACTAATATCAGCAGCCCAATAGAGCTGGACCGAATCCCGGGAGGAAGCGACCTGATAGAGGATAAACTTCGGGAACTTGGTCCCATAGGTAAAGGAGAGAAGCGGGTGCTTATTATTTTTGCGCTAACCGCTTTCCTCTGGATAATCAGAAGCTTCTTGATCACCCCTTACCTACCAATGGTCGGGGACGCGACTATCGGAATGGCTATGGCAATACTGCTTTTCCTGATTCCGGTAAACGCCAGTAAAGGAGAATTCGCGCTCGACTGGGACTGGGCAGTAAAAATTCCCTGGGGTACACTAATCCTATTTGGGGGTGGCCTGGCTCTCGCCAGTGCGATAGAGAAGACAGGATTGGCAGCCTGGATGGCGGAAAAACTGGACTGGTTTACCACCATGCCTTTGCTGGTTTTCCTCCTCGTAACGATAGCACTGATGGTGTCCCTAACTGAGCTGACTTCGAATACGGGAACGGCGGCAATGATGCTTCCGGTGCTGGCTCCACTTGCCTCCGCAATGGGCGTCAACTTTCTAACCATCGCCGTTCCGGCAATAATCGCCGTATCGGGGGCTTTCATGCTTCCGGTGGCGACTCCACCGAACGCTATCGTATTCGGTACCGGACACGTAACTATTCCCCAGATGGTCAAAAACGGGGTAGGGTTGAACGTAATCGCTCTTGTTCTCGTAACCGGGCTGGGCTATTTTGTGTTGAGACCGTTAATCGGGTTAATACTTTAGGAGTTCTCGAGCTCGCAGGAAGAATTAATTAAAGGAGGTCCGAATGAGGTTACTGGAATATCAAGGCAGGCTTTTGTTGAAGGAAGCGGGGATCACGGTTCCGGAGGGAGCCGTAGCTGAAACACCCGAGGAGGCTTACAGGATTACCTCCGACCAGCTGGACGGTAGAGCGGTGGTGAAAGCTCAAGTTCCCGTCGGTAGTAGGGGCAAAGCCGGCGGAATAAAGATAGTTGCTAGTCCCGAAGAAGCCAGGGAGGTTAGCAACTCTCTTCTTGGTTCGGAACTCAAAGGAGAAGAGATCTCTCGACTCCTGCTGGTAGAACCTGTAGATATTGAGCAGGAATTCTACATCTCCGCGCTTCTGGACAGGGGAACCAAAGGCCCTATTGTCATCTTTTCAGTCGAGGGCGGAGTAGATATCGAGGAAGTGGCAGCCGAAACCCCCGAAAAAATTCACAAGGTTCGGCCCGACCCCATAATGGGTCTACAGCCATACATGATAAGGGAGTTGCTCTACGAAGCGGAAATCGAAGACAAAGTCTTTAAGGGATTTTACGACCTGGTAGAAAAGCTCTTTCAGGCCTACCAGAAGTACGGAGCAACCCTCGTTGAAATCAACCCCGTCGCGCTTACGAAAGGGGGAGACCTCCTGGCCCTGGATTCCAAGGTAAAGATAGACGACGATAGTCGCGCGATGGAAGATGTAAAGAGGATCCTTCCCAAAGGCGAGGAAAGAAGGGACAAAACGGAGCTGGAGCGAAAAGCGGCCGACGCCGGGCTACAGTACGTGGAGCTTGACGGGACCATAGGGGTAATAGGTAACGGAGCGGGACTCGTAATGGCGACCCTGGACGTCCTGGATCAGAAAGGAGGGCAGCCGGCGAACTTCCTCGACGTCGGAGGAGGTGCGGACGCCGAACTAATGGCAAAAGCCTATCAAATAGTGACGGAAAAGGAGGGTCTCGAGGGCCTCTTCATAAATATCTTCGGCGGAATTACCCGGTGTGACGAAATAGCAAAAGGGATAGTAAAAGCCCTGGAGGAAAAAGGAGGGGATTTGCCTCTCGTCGTGAGGCTGACCGGGACCAACGAAAAACAGGGGCGAAAAATTCTCGAAGAAAACGGTATTTCCGCCGCAGAGTCCCTGGACGAAGGAGCGAAAGAGGTTATAGAAAAGAGTTCAAAAAATTAAAAAGCCCCGGAACAACCCGGGGTTCGTAAAAAACCTTCGTCATATTTGGTCTTATTCTCAAAAGCAAGACCGGGCGGGGAGCAGAAGCTTTCGCCTCAGGATTCCATGGCCTCGGCAGCTAACTCAGCCAGCTCCACGGGGCTTCTGCCTACCGGAACACCGTGGTCTTCCAGGACCTTCGCCTTGGTTTCTGCGGTACCTTCTTCTCCGGAGACTATCGCCCCGGCGTGGCCCATCCTCTTTCCCTCAGGGGCCCTGAACCCGGCGATATAACCAACAGTCGGCGTTGAGAGGTTTTCGTCGATATATTCCGCGGCGCGTTCTTCCTCCGAGCCCCCTATTTCGCCTACCAGGACAATCAGTTCTGTTTGTGGGTCCCGGTCGAAGTCCTCGAGAACGTCGACGAAGTTCGTTCCAACTATTTGATCTCCCCCAATTCCCACGACCGTAGACTGGCCCAGTCCGTTATCTGTCAGCTCGGACGAGATCTCGTAAGTCAACGTTCCACTTCGGGAAACAATCCCGATGTTTCCTTTTTCGAAGACCTCACCCGGCAGGATACCGACTTTGCTCGCTCCGGGCGATATGACACCCGGACAGTTGGGACCGATCAACTGAGAATCGGTATGTTTCTCGACGTAATGGTAAACCTGAGACATGTCGTGAACGGGGATATTTTCCGTTATACAGACGACCAGCTCCACGCCGTTGTCCACGGACTCGAGGATGGCGTCCTTGGCAAATTTTGCCGGAACGAATATCACGGAAACGTCGATTTCGTGGTCGGAAGTTGCTTCTTTCACGCTATTATATACCGGAACTCCGAGAACTCCATCGCCCCCTTTCCCCGGGGTCACTCCGGCCACCACTTCGGTACCGTACTGCTTCATCTGCTCTGTATGGAATTTCCCTTCTCCGCCCGTAATACCCTGAACCAGGACGTTCGACGAGCTATCTATCAGTATCGACATCTTCCCCTCGTTAAAAAATTAGATAAGCTCTGCACTCAAATTATTTTAGCAATCCAGGTTCCCGTTTACAACAAAAAACACAGTTAACGTCCGGATATTTTGGGTATCGGGAACCCCGGTCCTTCCCCTGGCCGGAAAAATATTCCGGCCCTTCCAGCTATCCGGTAAAGCCAGTTCTAACTAACGGGATAACGGAATCATCAATTAAGGGCTCGGGTTGAACTCAGCGACTTCCAGCGCTACTATAAAGTTCAGGAAAAGGAGGAGTGACCGAATTTGGCAAGGAGCCGGTCTCGAAAACCGGTAAGGCCGTATGGCCCTGTGGGTTCGAGTCCCACCTCCTCCGCCACCTTCACTTCTCGACTTTTTGTTTATAACTAATTGTTTTTCCCAGTACCAACCCGGCTCCGAACCCAATAGCTATATTCGTGAACAGCGAGACTATCCCTACTGTCAGCGTTATATGCCACTTGTCAGTTTGACTCGCCGCCAGGCACAACTCGAGGCCGATGAATACAAGCAGCGCACCCAGAACGGACAGAGGAAAGAAGTTTAAAAACCCTGCCGAACCGGCAATTAACGCTATTCCCAGATAGACCGTCCCCAGGATCAGGTTGGAACCGCCCGTCCGGGCCCCGAACCTGTACTGCCCGGAAAGGCCCCCGGATCCGTGGCAGGCGGGGAAGCCGCCGAACAGGCTGGAAACGATACACATAACCCCCATGGACTGGGACAGCCTGTCAGGGTCGACCTCTCTGTCAAGTAAGTCCCTGAACAACAGCGAAGTGGCCAGTATAGCATTACCGACGCTCAGAAAGAACTGAGGAAAAGCCCCGAGGGCAACCCCTCTGGGAAAATCAGCCATGTTCGGGAAATGGAACTCGGGTAGCTCCATAATCGCAATATCAGGCGCTCCGTTGAAGTAAACCCCGTAGGCTACTCCCAGCAGGAGGACAATAAAGGCAGAAAGGTCCGGAGCCGAGTATTTTTTCTTCAGGAAGAGGAAGACCAGCACTATTCCTATTCCGGCGGACGACAGCCAGACCTTATCAGTTATGTATCCGATAGATGTCCGCAGAAGGAGAAAACCGAGTCCGAGCTGAACTCCCCGAACCACGCTAACCGGGACTAATTCGTCCAGCCATTTCATCACTCCCAAAGACCCCGTGGTCAAGAGCATGATACCAAGCACAAGCCCTGCCGCGATTGCCTGTTCGTAAGTTAGCGTCCCGGCAATTGTTAGCCCGGCGAGCGCCTTCATTGGTTCCACCGGCATCGGCAGGCGATAGAAAAGTCCGGTGGTTATTTGAAAAACGGCGAAGAACAGAAGCAGGTGTGGTAGACCTACTTCCGTTGTAATACCGATCCCTATCAGGAGCGGAATCACGGTTATGGAGTCCCCGAATGCTCCGGAAAACTCCTCAAGGGTGAACCGAAAATTCTGTTTTAGGTTTTCTTCCATTTAAAACGCACCGATTTATTTTCATGGTGAAGAGAAAGTTTTCAAGGAGATTTGGACCCGGTAAGGAGATTCATCCTGTTACACAACGCAACTTATGCTTCCGTCAGAATCCGAGGAACCGGAAGCATCAAACGATACTTCTAGTGGTGCATCTCCGCTTGTAGGACTAGCGCTAAAACTAGCGTTTGGTGGCTAGTTAGTGAAACCACAACCGGATAAGAAAAAAGCAAAGACTCCCCAGAGTGCTCCCCCAAAACCCCCAACCAACCTGTTTATGTCCTGATTCGCGGCTTCCTTTCCTTTCATGTAGCCTCGTCGGTAGGCCGAACTTTACCCTTGGGCTAAAGCAAGGGGGTTACGAGAGTGCCACAAAAGACACAGACCATTAAAGTTGCTATTGTCTTTTTCACCTCATCACCTCCTTGGACGGGCATTATAGAGTAAGTAGGAATGAAGGTATAAACTCCCTATTATATCCAGCTGAGAGGGGAATAATATTCAAGGACCTTTAAGACGTATTATCGGAAGTTTAAGCAAGGTGCGGCGTCTACACCGGTTCGGTAAGGAGGGCAGCTTTTATTTGCGATAAAAACTGACGGTTTACCTATCAACCCTTGTCTCCGTACATATTTATGTCCGATTTCTTAAGCGCCGCTTCCACATCTATATCTTCTTCAGGGCTCCAGTGAGATATTCCCATTGCCAGAGTCAGGGGGAAGTCCAGCAAATCGGATTCATCGTTCCACTCCTTAATCTTGTTCCTGAGTCGCTTTACCGTGGTATCTGCCTCGCCATTGGTCTCGGGCATCATAATCAGGAACTCGTCGCCACCGTACCTGACTACGGTATCTGCATCCCTTACGTTGGCTTGCAGCAGTTCTGCGACCTCCTGGAGCACTTCATCCCCCGTCTGGTGGGAGTAACGATCATTTATTTCCTTAAATCGGTTGACGTCAATCATTATGAAGGCCAAGTTGTGACCGTATCGTGCACACCTTTCCACTTCTTTATCGAGGGTTATGTTGAAATGTCTTCTATTGTAAAGCCCGGTAAGGGGGTCGTGTATTGCCTGCTGGCGCAGGTCTTCTTCTAAACGGACTCGACTTATTTCCTCCCGCAAGTGATTGGATAAGATCTCGGCAAGTTCCACGTCCTCTTTGTCGAAACTTCCCACCTCCTTGGAAACTACCTGAAAAACACCGACCTCACCAATAGGTACGCTGATAATGGCCCGGAATTCTTTATTCGTGGGTTTGGCTTCAGGGTGTTCTCTTAAATCGTCTTCCCAGATAGTTTCACCCCGCTCGGCTGTTAATCCACCAATTCCTTCTCCTATTTTATATTTACTGGTTTGGTCAATGCTTAGGCCTGAGGAGATGGCTTTTGTTTCGAGATATTCACCTTCGATCAGGTCGATAGCACAGAGTTCGAAATCTAGGATACTTTCGGAAACTTCGACTGCAGTCTGGAGGATACTTTCTTCGTCATTTTGCTGTTGCAGCTGATCCACTGCATCATGGAGATGTCTTAATTTATCCCGCTCCTCGTTTAACTCCTGTTCCACTTTCTTCCTTTCGGTTATAACCTGATGAGTTCCCACCATTCGGATCGGCTCCCCTTGCTCGTCCCAATCCACGACTCTGCCCCGAGTCAGTACCCAGATCCAGTCCCCGTTCTTGTGCTTCACCCGGACTTCGCACTCGTAAACCTCGGTTTCACCGTCAACGTGTTTCTCCAGAAGCTCCTCCGAACGCTTAAGATCCTCAGGATGAGCTAATTCCTCCCACGTTTCCATAGTAACAGGATGGAGCTCTTCTAGCGTATAGCCGATGATTTCAGCCCACTTTTCATTAAAGACTACTTCCCCTGTCTGAAAGTTCCAGTCCCATATTCCCGCTTCGGTTCCTTCAAGGGCTAGCTGTAGTCTTTCCTGACTTTGCTTTAGCTTTTGTTCAGTTCTCTTACGTTCGGTAATATCCCTGTTTATGGAAAGCGTGGCGGGATCTCCTTCGTGCTCGATCAGAGTGACCATTACTTCTGTCCAGTAGATATTTCCGTCTTTTCTTCTCTTCTTTTCGGTAAAGCTTACTGTCTCCCCTTTTGACAATTTATCATCGATTTCTTCATAACTTAACTCCTCCGGCCTGCCCACCGTAAAGTCATCTGCGATATTCATTCCGATCAATTCATTTAGGGGGTAGCCTGTCTGGTCTTCTGCGGCCGAGTTTGCGTCCAGAATGGAGCCGTGATCTTCTTCGCCAACTTTGGTTATAAATACTGCATCCCCAAGCTCATCGAAGTAACGCTTGTACCTTTCCCTGCTCTGTCTGAGCCTCTCGTTTGTTTCTTCAAGTTGTTTCTCGATCTCTTTTACTTCCGTGACATCTCTCATGACCGCTACTACACCGTGTATTCCCTCTTCACTTTTGAGGGGATAGTACATTATCCTTAGTTGCCTCGGTCCTTTTGTAGGATGAGTACGTTCCATCTCGTAGTCTATCCTCTCACCCTGCAGGCACCTGTCCACCCGAGGCTTGACCTCATTTTCAAAGGCAGGGTCGCTGATCAAGTCCCCTAATTTATAGTTACGTATCTCCTTTTCCCCTACTTCGTAATAGCTTCTGTAGGCCGGGTTTGCAAAGATATAGTTATAGTCTTCGTCGCAGGTAGCTATTAAATCGTCCGAACCTTGCACGGCCATTTTGTACTGTTCGAGCCGGTCTTTTACCTGCATCCGTTCAGTTATGTCCCTGTTGATGGAAAGGTTTGCCCGCTCACCTTCGTGTTCAATAGGGGTTACAACCACCTCGGTCCAGTATTCAGTGCCACCCTTTCGCCTCTTCTTCTCGGTGTAACTTATCGTTTCACCCTGGGAGAGTTTTTGGTCCGCTTCTTCGTAATCCATTTCGAGCGGCTCTCCTGCCGTGATGTTTTCCAGCAAATTCATCCCGATAAGTTCTTCCTCGGAGTAACCGGTCTGGTCTTCCGCTGCCGTGTTTGCGTCGAGGATCCGGCTATGATCTTCGCCGCCTGCTTTGGTTATAAAGACCGCATCTCCCAGTTCTTCGAAGTAACTCTGGTACCTTTCTTTGTTTCTTCTGAGTTCTTCGTTTGCCTCCACCCGTTCTGAAATATCCCTGACGGTTACCAGAACTCTCTTTTGGCCCTCGATCTCAAGAATTTTGCCCTTCAACTCTACAGGTACTTCTGTTCCGTCTTTTTTAATTTTAGTCGTTTTTAGTGGTTCCCCTGAGCGGGTGGCCTCGTCAACTTGATCGGGGAGGAATATTGGGGCATCTTCCGGTTCCAGATCTTCAACATCGAGGTTGATCAGCTCTTCTTTGCTGTAGCCCAGAAGCTCGCAGGCCTCTTTGTTGACGTCGAGTATATCTCCCTCCAGTGTCTCGAGGAACACCGCTTCCGGTAGCTGTTCCATAAACTCCTGACAGTTACGGTCAGTAAACTCCATCGTTACTTTCCTCCAAACTGAATCTCTCCCTCTTCTATCATTTGGGTAAGTATGTCAACCACTTTAGGATCGTACTTATCTTCTTTGCCCTTCTTTATCTCTTCAAGGGTCTCCTCTTTCGTTCTGGCTGCCCTGTAAGGCCTTCTGGTGCTCATCGCTTCTAGCACGTCAACCGCTCCGAGTATCCTGACTTCGGTGGTTAGTTCATTTTCTTCCAGTCCATCCGGATAACCCGAACCGTCCAGTCGTTCGTGGTGGTGGAGCGTCATCTCGGCAACGGGCCATGGGAAGTCGGTGTCTTCCAGTATCTGGTTGTAGCCTACTTCCGGGTGTGATCTTATCATTTGCCATTCGACATCTTTTAGCTCGCCGGGTTTTGTCAGGATGGTCTCCGGCACGACTATCTTCCCTATGTCATGTAACACACCACCAATATATAGACCCAGCAGTTTGTCATCCCCTAAACCCATCCTTTTACCAACTTCCCGTGCGAGTTCGGCTACTCTTTGTTCGTGTTGTTCGGTGTACGGGTCCCGGACCCCTAAGACTCTGGAGGTGGTCTCGGCAAGCTCTATGAAAGACTGGCGAAGTTCTTTTTGGGCATTTTTGCGTTCGGTTATATCGCTGATAAAACCCTGCAGGTTTTTCAATTCACCTTTATCTGTGTATACTCCTCTTCCCCTTTCCCAGACGTATTTTTCCTGCCCTTCCTTGGTCTCTATCCTGTATTCGAACTGAAAGGGTTGATCAGAATCAAGAGCCTGTTGAACTTCATTCCATACTTTATCTCTATCTTCGGGAACAATTAATTCTCCGTATGAAACCAAAGCGTTATCGATAAGATCTTCCGGATGGTAACCAGTTAGCTCTCTGGCCCCCTGACTAACGAACTTCATAGTCCATTCCCTGTTGTTTTCACACCTGTAGGCCATTCCGGGCAGGTTGTTGAAGAGTACGGACATCTCTTTTTCTTTTTCTTTCAGTTCAGACATTACCTTTTTTCGTGCGGTAACGTCAACGGCCATGCTCAATACTAAACGTCTTTCGTCCCCTATTGCCTTGCCAAGCGGGGCGGAGCTGAAATCCCAGACCCTCGTCTCTCCTTCCTTTGTCCGGATTTCGTATTCGCCTTCGTCGAACCGTTCTTCAAGCTCGTATAGCTTTTCGATATGCTCTGTAACATTATTTTTTGCTTCTTCATAGGCCTTTTCAGTCCAATCAGAGATGGTGGAAATATCTTCTCCTTCGCAACCTGTTATGTCCAACCACGCATCGTTGATAGCGATAACCTGACTATCTTCGGCATGGATCATCATGGGATACGGGGCAAACTGGAAGGCCTGTCTGAACTGCTTTACTGCTTTCTCCAGTTTTTCGTTGGCTTCTTTGCGTTCGGTTACATCCCTGATGTTGCATTGGACTATCTTTTGACTGTTCACCTCGTAAGTGTTACTAACGAATTCGACCGAAGCTTCTTCTCCACTTTTTGTCTTAAGTGGCAGGTGTTCGTAACGAATGTAGCCTTCTTCTACGAGCTTTTTGAACTTATCCCTATTTTCTACAATATCCTGAAACTTACCTATTTGCCAGAGCTGTTTACCTACCAGTTCATGTTTGGAAAAACCTAAAAGGTTCCGGATGAAGGGGTTGGCATCTATTATCTTGCCGGTATCCGCATTCAGGATCAGCATTCCATCCTGGGCGGTCTCGAAAAGTCTCCTGTAACGCTGCTCGCTCTCTTTTAAGTTCTCTTTAGCTTCTTTTCGTTCCGTAATATCGGTAAACACGGTAGCAAACTTATCCTTCTCCGGAGAGAAGACGGATATCTTGAAATGCTTGCCTAGTGGTTCGTAGTAGGTCTCAAAGCTGGTCGGTTCTCCATTAATTGCTACCTCTGCGTAACGGTCAAGATAAGGAGGTTTCTCTCGATCGTAGACTTCGGTTGCCTTTTTACCTTTGACCTCGCCTTCAGTTAATCCAATTATCGACTCAAAGTTGGAGTTTACTTCGAGAATCGTGTAATCAATCGGGTTGCCTTCGTCGTCATAGATGAGCTCGTGGAGGGCACCCCCTTCATTGGTTTCGGTGAATAGTTGTTTGTAGCGTTTTTTGCTCTCTTCGAGCTTCCTTTGATTTTTAAATTGCTCGGTGATGGCTTCAATGACCGCCACCATACCGTCAAATCCACCGTCTTCGTCGAACAGGGGGCTGGCATTTACTGATAGTAATTTCCGTTCCCCATCAGGCCATTCTATTGCGTGTCTTACGTCGTAGACTGGTTCTTCCGTTCTCTTGACGATCTCGAAAGGCAAGTTCTTGGGGGGAAGTCGTTTCCTTCGAAATCAGTAATTTTCCAGTCGAGGTCATCGTAAGTCCTTTCGGTTATCTTGGTTTTTTTAAGCCCCAGCACCTCTTCTGCTCTGCTGTTGGCATATACTATTTCACCTTGTTTATCTACTTCTGTAATGGCTGTGGGGCTCGTTTCAGCGAGTTTTTCGAACGAGATCCTGTTTTGGTTGGGATTATTTGTTTTACTCACGATATTCCTCCATCTGCAAACATCCTAACGAGTATATAAAGATACGTGGAAATGCATTTATTTGCAATTAACCGAGTATGACATGTTAAGTAGAGTAGCTTGCACTACAGGAAGGTCAGCTCTCTTCTGTAACCTGTTGATAATCCGGGTGAGGTTTCGTTGCTTTATCTGATTACCATTTAGATCAACGAATAGTATATTCTCCACGACGGGATTGGATATATCCTCTCTTACCTGCAGCCACTGCTTTAGCCATTTACGGGCCTGGGTGCCGAAAAATACTTTTCTGTCTTTGGCTCCTTTGCCGTGGATCTTGAGAGAACGGCGTTCTAGGTTTAGGTTCTCCTTTTTTGCTTCCAGTATCTCCGTTGCCCGTAGTCCAGCATCCAGTAAGAGAAGTACCATCGTATAGTCTCGGATTCCCGTCCACTTATTGGTATATCCTTTAGCGGTCTCGAGTAATTGGTCTACCTCCTCTTCATCAAGCACATAGGGGAATTTCTTAGGGGTCTTCGGTTCCTACATATCTTCCATGGGTGACCTGTCTATCAGCGCCCGGCCCTCAGTCCAATTGAAGAAAGAGCGTAAGACCCTGAATCTGATAGCCACCGTGGTGATCTTTAGCCCACGGTATATCAATCCGTTCAGGTACTTTTTAACAGTTACCTCAGTAACTTCGTCAATTAAGACGTCTCCATCATCCAGAAAACCATGAAACCACCCCAGTACTTCTTCGTACTGGTCCAGAGTCCTATCTGATAGACCCTGCAACCTCTTGTCACTTAAAAAACGATCAATTGCTTCGGCAACCTCCACACTTTCATCCGGTTGATCATTTCTGGTTAACTTTGTACCATCTTCTTGGTTGAAAGAGTACGACGGATTAGACGACTTCATTTGGAACTCTAGCCGTCGACTCGAGAAATCGATAATCTAGTGATTTTCCGGGTTCATGGTCGAGGGCGGTAGCTCAGAATCGAGAAATCAAGCGCCCGTAGCTCAGTGGATGAGAGCGACGGATTGCGGATCCGTAGGTCGGGGGTTCGAATCCTCCCGGGCGCACCAAAAATATAGAAGATGACTTCAGGCAGGCAGTACTCAAGTCTAGGCAATTTGTTCGACGACCTCGCCGAGAGCGAAGGAGCCACGGTTAACTACGATCACGGGGAAACAATTTACAAGGAAGGTGAGCCGGACAACAAAGTCTACCGGATAAAATCCGGAGGTGTTTCCCAGTCACAGAGAATTACGAACGGCAACTTGCTTACATATCAGATACTTCTGCCTGGTGACATTTTTTCTACCTACCACCTATCATCCAGCGTCGTCAATCAGCCCTGTACGGCAAAATCGCTGGTTGATTCAACACTTCAGGAAGTCCTCCGGGATTCGTTCAAAGAGCAACTATTAAATAATCCGGAGCTTGCTCTCCAGGTAATGGATATGATCTCGGACGAACTCCAATCCAGGGACAGAACCCTCGAAAATCAGATTTCCCTGACCGCCAAGGAAAGGATATACTCTATTTTAAATAAAGTCGCGCCGCTCGGCGAAAAGAAGGGTAACAAACGCATTATTAAGTTTTTAACCCGGAAGGAATTAGCTGAAATGGCGGGAATGACCAAAGAAACTGTCACGAGAAGCCTCGGAGAGCTCGAGAAAGAGGGTCTGTTAGAGAAGAATCGGGGCGAAGTCGTTTTGCTTTCATAAGACCTTATTCCCTTCTTTCTAAGCTATAATAGTTGTTTTAGAGCAAGTCAAGAACCACGCCCCAAGGGACGGGGCTTGTAGAAAAACAGGTTTAACTACGGACTTTGTTCTTTTACAAAAGAAGACCCAGCAGTCAATCCTCCAGCACTCAAACGGACCCGGGTATCTTGATTAGTCTAAAGGTAATGATTAACTAAAAACAAGCAATCGAACCTCTCAAAGAAAACCAGTTCCCGTTTGAGTGCTGGAGGACAAAAAACAGCCGATTCCTCCCCACAGCAAGCGGTGGGGCTTCCTCGGCAAGTTTTGGTGATATCGCAAAGACTTTGACACTCACCCCAAAGTGGTATATTATGAAATTGGTTAACCAATCTACCGAAATGGGGTGGCTCTATGGGGTTTGAAAAGGTAGAAGAAGAAAAAAAGGTATTCATAAAAGTCTCCGAGCAGATTCTCCGATCTATAATAGAGGGAAATTACGAGGTTGGAGATAGGCTACCCCCGGAACGAGAACTTGCCGAGCAAATGGGCGTCAGTAGGAATTCCATCCGGGAGGCTCTCGGAACGTTACAGGCGTTAAACATAGTTAGCTCTCACGCTGGTTCGGGTACTTACATCGAGAATCTGCCGGACTCCAAAGAACTAGAAGCTTTAATCCTGCCCGTTATAGAAGAAAGCGAAAATCCGTCGGTGGTTTTTGAAGCGAGAAAGGTCTTCGAACCGGGCGTAATAGAACAAGCAATACCCTCCCTTGAAGATAGGGATTTTGGTGTATTGAGGCAAATTCTAGACGACATGGAGAACTACCTGGATTCGGGCAAATACGAAGAGGCCTACGAGGTAAATGCGAGATTCCACTTATATATCACCAACGCAGTAGAAAACCCTATTGTAAAAAACAGCATGAGCAGTCTTTGGAAACAAACGCACAACGAACTTTTACGGGAGGCAGTTGCTAATTACTGGAAAGCTAATAAAGAAAAAGCAAACGAACTCCACTGGCAACTGCTGAACGCTATGGAAAGAAAGGATGTAAGGGCCTCCAAGGAGTTAGTTCGCGAGCACTACGAGGGACCGAGAAAATATTTTCTGAAGAACTACGACGGAGCAGAATAGAGTGCTTAAGTTTTGAACTAGAGATCACTATTCAAAGAAGTGTGTAGGGGGTGGAAATGGAAGTCTGGAACTATATTAATGGACATTGGGTCACAATTGGAAGCTGGACGCTGGATCACCTCTGGCTCATCCTCGTGTCAAACTCTTTCGCAGTTTTCATCGGTGTAACGCTCGGAATATTTATCGCCGGAAAAGGCAGGGAAGAAGTCGCGGATACGGTTCTGTACCTGGCGGGTATCATGATGACGATCCCAAGTCTGGCCCTCTTCGGCCTGCTTATGCCCTTGCTCTCAGCCCTAAACCTACCATCTCTCGGGTTCCTACCCGCTGTCATAGCTTTAATCCTGTACGGACAATTACCTATTCTGAGGAATACTTACACCGCAATCAGGGAAGTGGATCCTGCTATGATTGAGGCTGGAAGGGGAATGGGTATGACTCCAAGACAGATTCTTTTTAAAATCAAACTTCCTCTGGCAGTACCGGTGATCATGGCCGGTCTCCGGAACGCAGTCGTTATAAACATCGGTATTGCTACCATCGCTGTCTTTATTGGCGCGAGAGGATTAGGAGTACCAATTTTTCGTGGCCTAAGAACGTCCAGAACGGACATGATCATAACCGGGGCCGTTTTCGTTTCGGTCCTGGCTTTGTTGGTTGACGGTTTGTTGGCCCTGGCAGAGAAAAAATTTACACCGGAAGGGTTGAAAAAATGATAAAACTAGAGAACGTAAAGAAAGTCTATCAGGACGGCACGGAAGCGGTGAAAGGCGTTACTTTCGAAATAAAAGAGGGGGAGCTGTGTGTCTTGCTCGGTCCTTCGGGCTGCGGTAAAACCACGACGATGAAAATGATCAATCGCCTTATTCCAATCACCGAAGGCCACATCTATATCGACGGCACCGACAACCGGGAAATGGACGAGAACGAGCTCAGGCGGGAAATGGGCTACGCCATACAGGAGATAGGCCTTTTCCCTCACATGACTGTCGGTGAAAACATCGCCACGGTACCAACTCTGAAAAAATGGTCGGACGAGGAAAAAAAGGAGAGAGCAAGAAATCTCCTTAACTTAATGGGAATGGATCCGGATGAATTTATTGACAAGTATCCCTCGGAGCTTTCCGGCGGGCAGAGACAGCGAGTTGGAGTCGCCAGATCGCTCGGAGCGGATCCCCCGATTATGCTCATGGACGAACCGTTCGGCGCAATTGATCCAATAACCAGGGACAGACTTCAGGACGAGTTTTTAAAGATTCAAAACGAGATACAAAAAACCATCGTCTTCGTCACCCACGACATAAACGAGGCAATAAAGATGGGGGACAAAGTGGCGTTGCTTAAAGAGGGAAAGTTAATTCAATACTCTCAACCGGCGGAACTCCTCGCGGCCCCTAAGAACAGGTTTGTCCGGGATTTCGTGGGAAGCGACAGGACCCTGAAGAGCCTGCGGCTAATGAAGGTCGACGAAGCCATGAAAGAATCACCAAGGGTTGTAAAAGAGGACCAGGATCTCGAATCCGTAGGCCGCATAATGGAGGAAGAAGGAGTCAATTACCTGATAGTAGTCGAGAACGGAAACAAGCTAAAGGGCTGGATCAATCGGGAAGACGTCGAGGAAACAGGACAGGGAAAGGTAACTGACGCTATGGTTACTGACACGGGTGCGGCGGAAATAGGAACGAATCTCGCAGACGCCCTGACTGTCATGCTCGAACGCGACGTTGCGAACATACCGGTGGTCGACGGGAACAACAGTTTGAGGGGGTTGTTGACCTTCAACGACCTGCAGGGGTTGATCGGTGAAACTTATACCGAAAGCGGTGGAAAACACCCTGAGGTACCAAGATGAGACGAAGAATAGTTCTAATAATTCTCCTCAGTATCTTCATAGGCGTGACGATATGGATTACTGAGATGGGAAGTCTGAAGTACATGCAACCGAAAACTTACTCCGACATAGGAAGACAGACGTGGAACCATCTTAAGATGGTCGGAATAGCGGAGTTACTCGCCATCGGTATCGGGGTCCCACTTGGAATATTCGTTACCAGACCGGGGTTGAAAAAATTCGCCACTCCAATAGTCGGGGCCGCGAACGTGGGACAAACGATACCAAGCCTGGCGGTCATTGCCATAATGGCACCGATCCTGGGTTACGGTTTTAACTCGGCGATAATCGCCTTATTTGTTTACTCCCTTCTCCCCGTGTTGAGAAATTCTTACGCCGGGATAAGCGACATCGATCCGGCAATAATCGAATCGGCCAAAGGCATGGGGATGTCGCGCACTCAAATTGCCTGGAGGATAGAATTGCCCCTCGCCCGACCGGTGATAATGGCCGGTATAAGGACTTCAACCGTGATATGTGTCGGGACCGCCACCCTTGCAGTACTCGTCGGGGGAGAGGGCTTGGGTAAGATAATCCTAACTGGCCTTTACACTCAGATCCCTCTACTGATAGTCCAGGGTGCCGCTCCGACTGCCGCACTCGCGGTAATACTGGACACGCTACTCGGTGGATTCGAGGCGGTAATGACGCCCAGAGGACTAAAGAAAGGTTAACCAAAACTACGAGAACGGGAGGTGACTGGTTTAGTTAAGAAAAATTTTGACCAAAGTTAATTCAACTTTCCAATAATAGAGGAGGTTTTAACATGAAGAAGCTTTCAGTATTCGTACTGGTAACACTTTTCCTGGTGAGTACGTTTCTCGGAGCAATCGCAGCGGACAAAAAGGTGGTAGTCGGTAACAAGAACTTCACGGAACAATACATAATAGGGCAATTGATGAAACAGGTTCTGGAGAAGCACGGTTTCAACGTTCAATTGAAGGCGGACCTAACCTCGATGACAATGAGAAAGGGGCTGGAAAACGGCAGCATTGATGTCTGTGCCGAATACACCGGTACGGCCTGGATGACCCACCTGGGTTATCCCTACGACCCAGCCATCGGACATGAAGCACTCTACGCTGCCGTAAAAGCAATTGACAAGACGGATAACAACTTGAACTGGCTGGATCCGATCTGGAACCATAATTCCTACGCGCTTGCAGTGTGGCCGGAATTTGCCGAAGAACACGACCTTAAAACCATGTCCGACCTGGCGGAACTTTACCGGAAGAACGACGGCAAGGTGAGTACGTTTATAGACTTCGAATACTCCCAGCGACCGGACGGGCTGCCCGCCCTGGAAGATTATTACAACTTTGAGATAGCGAACAGCCATTTGAAAACGGGTGCTCCCGGCGCTTCCGTAAACGCACTCGAGAACAAACAAACGGACGTGGGCATGGTTTTTGCCACGGACTCCTCAATTGCCGAGCACGATTGGGTTGTGCTCCAGGACAACAAGCGATTTTATCCGCCCTACGACCTAACTCCGGTCGTCCGAAGCAAAGTCCTCGAGCAATACCCCGAGATCGAAGAGATACTCAACGAACTCGTCGCCACCTTCCCGGGCGGAGGAGAAGACTGGACCGCCGAACGGATGTCGAAGAGTCAGAAAGCCTGGTCGGCTCTGAACGGTATGGTTGATATAGAGAAGATGGACGCCGACGAAGCAGCCCACGAGTACCTGGTAGAACACGGCTTAATAGAAGGATAGAAAAGTTCCGACGAGAGCTCGTAAGGAAGGGGCCGGGTAACTTCTGGCCCCTTTTTAATCGTATCAGGATTGCCAGAGGGGGGTGAGATATGAACCGGAAAGAAGACTACTTCGATTTCATACTTCCCACCAAAGTAAAGTTTGGCCCTGGACTCAGAAGCCAGGTCGTAGAAGAGATCGTGAGTCGGGATTTCCAGCGCGTAGGTATAGTGACAACGGAGGACATCCTGGAGCTGGGACTCGTAGAAGGAATAACCGAGCAATTAAAATCGGAAGATAAGAAGATCGAGTCCTTTTCTAACGTAACCAGCAATCCTCACCTATCAACCATATCCGAAGGGTTCGAAGCTTTACGAGGGTTCCAGCCCGACTGCCTGATCGGACTTGGCGGAGGCAGTGCTATTGACGCCACCAAAACGATTAGTTTATGTCTGGCAAATGACGAAGCCAATATTGTCCGGCTGGATGAACGGGAGGAAAGACCGAATCCCTGCGTTCCTTTTTTTGCGGTTCCAACGACGTCCGGAACCGGGAGCGAAGTCGATTACTGGGCGGTAATATCCGATCCCAACTCGAACAGGAAGTTATCGATAGGTTCACCGGAGATGGCTCCGTTAACCGCAGTAATAGACCCCGAGCTTACTCTGACTCTACCCCCCGATCTGACGTTTTTTACGGGAATTGACGCTTTTTCCCATGCTCTGGAGGCTTTCTTTTCTTCCAAAAACAACGAACTCTCGGACATTTTATCGATCAAAGCCATGGAACTTGTCTTCAGGTCGCTCGAAAAGGCAGTGGAAAGCGGGGACAGCATAACCGCCAGAGGGGACCTGTCTCTGGCAAGTGCTTTAGGAGGGGCTGCAATGCAACACGTCGGCCTGGGGTTAATCCACGCAATGTCACACCAGGTAAGCGGCTTCTACGATACCAATCACGGGTTGGCCAATGCCAGACTGACCCTTCCCGTGTTGAATTACAACGAAGTCGAGGTCCCCGAACGGCTGGAGAAACTGGAGGGGAGATTGGAAGGGAATTTTCTGGATAAAGTCGAAAGCTTGTTCGAAATCCGCGATCTATCGAAATACCGGGTGGAGATAAACGAAGAGGACCTGCCCAAAATGGTCGACAGAGCCATCAAAAACGTAAATGCGGAGACGAACCCCCGCCAGCCAGACCGGAGTGAGGTCAAAAAACTCTACAGAGAGAGTTTTACTATAGAGTAAAATAGGGCCGACCTCTGGAGAAAGTGGATGGAAAGTACGGTCCTGCTGCAGTAATATTAAAAAATTCGCCGAGGGAGGGGCAGAATGAATGAGGATTTCCAGGATTCTTTTGTTGAACTGAGCGGAAAAATCGAAGAATCGGGAGCTGAATTCGTAGACTTCAAGGTTGTCGACCCGATTGGTAAGTGGCGGCATATCACCATTCCGGAATCCAACTTTTCCAGGGAATTTCTCTCAAGGGGGATTGGATTTGACGGTTCGTCTTACGGTTACAGTACCGTCGAGAATAGCGACCTGCTCCTGGTGCCCGACCTGGAGACCGCAAAATTTGAACTCACCGAGGAGGGGGAAGTACTAAGTGTAATCTGTGACATATTTCGAATCGACGAAGACGGTAATAGACGAAGATTTCACGACGATCCCCGGAGCACGATAGCCCGAGCAAGAAGATATTTAAGAGAAACCGGAGTCGCCAACGAATTTTTAGTTAGCCCGGAATTCGAGTTTTACCTGTTCAACGACGCCCGGTTTTCCTACGGAACTACCAGTGGTGGGTTCGAGATAGATTCAACCGAATTGACCAATCGAAGCAAATCAGAGACTGACGACGAGTCTTCTCACCCCCTGCCCAGCTCAGGTGGGTACCACGCTCCTCGTCCCGGCGACGACGGAATAGAATTGAGAAATAGGATAGTTTCCTTTCTGGAACGGGAGGGGATTCCCGTAAAGTACCACCATCACGAGGTCGGCGGAGCTGGTGAATCGGAGATAGAAGTGGGGTTTGACGACCTTCTGACCGCCGGCGATAATACGCTTTACGTAAAACATATAGCCCGGATAATGGCCAAACTCTCGGGTATGTCGGCCACTTTCATGCCCAAACCGGTAAACGACTTCCCCGGCAACGGAATGCATCTCCACCAGTACATGGTAAAGGACGGAGAGAACCTGTTTTCGGGCGAAGAATACGGAGGATTGAGCGAACTGGCGCTACATTTCATCGGCGGTTTACTCGAACACGGAAAGAGTCTTATGGGATTTACCAATCCGACCACGAACTCTTACAAAAGGTTAATTCCGGGACAGGAGGCTCCGGTGGATCTGGTCTTCGCCAGGTCAAACAGAAGTGCCGCAGTAAGAATTCCGGGATACGTTCAATCCGACAGCAGGAGGCGAGTTGAACTAAGAACAATTGACGCCACCTGCAACCCTTATCTAGCCTACTCTGCAGTCCTTATGGCCGGTCTGGATGGAATAGAAAAGGAACTGAATCCGCGAGACGGGGGCTACGGGCCAATAGAGAAAAATGTTTACGATTTACCGGAAGCCGAGAAAAAAAGAATTAAACACGCTCCGGAGTCGTTAAGCGCGTCTCTGAACGCGCTGGAGAACGATCACGAGTACCTGCTCCGGGGGAATGTATTTGAAGAATCTCAGATAAAAAACTGGTTAAGGATCAAACGGGAAGAGGAAAGTTTGTTCCACGACAAGCCTCACCCGTTTGAATTCATGCTTTACTACGATCTATAACACCAAACACATTACTGGAGGGAATTATGAAGTACGCAGGATTAGTGGGCGATAAATTTAAATTATTGAGCGATGACGAGGTGGATTTAATCCACGAATCCGCTTTAAAACTGTTAAAAAAAGTAGGTGTAAAGGTCGATTCGGACGAATTTCTCGAAATTCTCGATAGTAACGGTGCCCGGGTCAACCATAAGAACGGACGAGCAAAGCTGCCACCGGAGGTAGTTAGAGATTACCTCGAACTTGCCCCGTCTAAGGTAACCCTGCACGGAAGAAAGGAAGAATACGACCTAAACCTTGAGGACAGAAAAGTTCACTACGGGACGGGGGGAGCGGCTGTAAAAATACTGGACCTGAATTCCGAGGAGGTCCGGCCCCCAACTCTTGAGGATCAGGCAAGACTGGCACGACTAGTCGAGAAGCTGGAAAACGTTCACTTCTTTCAAACTCCCGTGGTGCCAACCGACGTGCCCGAGGAGGACCTGAGTCTGAACAGTATCTACGCAAGCCTTACCGGAACTTTCAAGAACGTTCAGGAATCGGTGACCAGACCGGAAAAGGTTGATGAAATAGTAAATATGGGGGCGATAATAGCCGGCTCCAGGGAGGAATTTCTTGCCCGACCCTTCATTTCATTCGTAACCAGCTGGATGGTAAGCCCGTTAAAATTGGATACGGAAACTACAAAAGTTCTCAGAAGAATAACCGATTACGAACTCCCCGTTGTCCTATCTACGGCACCGGTCACCGGCTCTACAGCTCCCGCAACTCTATCGGGCCTGCTTGCTCAGGTCCACGCAGAAGTGCTGTTCGGGATTACTCTAGCCCAGATGTTTTCTGAAGGAGCTCCTGTTCTCTACGGACCCGTCCCGGCTGCGGCCAATATGAAGAACATGGCCTACCTGGCGGGGGCACCTGAGACGGGGATGATGAACGTCGCGACAGTTCAACTGGCAGACCACATCGACGTCCCAATATATTCCGACGCAGGAGAGAGTGACTCCAAATTGCCCGATACACAGGCGGGGGCCGAAGCCGCCCTCAACATGCTTCAGGTCGGACTTGCAGGTGGTAACTATATCCACCACGCAGCAGGAATGATGGAGTCAATGCTCTGTGTAGCCGACGAAAAGTTCGTTATCGACAACGACGTTATTGGAATGGCTCTGAGAGTTCTCCGGGGAATCGAGGTGGACGAGGATAGGATCGGCCTGGATGTAATCGAAGAGGTAGGACCGGGTAATAACTTTCTTACCCAGCAACATACCGTAAATTACTCCCGGTCGGAGGAATTTTACAAGCCGAGCGTAGTCGATCGTGAAGACAGAACCACCTGGGAAAATAACGGATCAATGGACACTCGCGCCCGAGCCAGGAAACGAGCAAGGAAACTACTGGACAGTACGAAGGACAACCTCCTATCGGAAGAAGTCGACGAAAAAATTAGAGACCGATTTAACATTCACTTACCCAAATAACAACTGGAAATTTTGTCAAATATGGACAATAGAGGTGATTTATCGTGCGAAAAGGGACAAAGGGCGGTCAACTTAGTTTAGTTTCTCCCGAACAGGTAGAAACTATCCATCGGGCTGCTATGAGAATCCTGGAAGAAAAAGGAATTAAGGTAGAAGACCCGAAATCAAGACAAATTCTCGATGAGAACGGCTGTCGAGTGGACCCCGATAATCACGTTGTCAAGATTCCACCCGATATCGTAAGCGACTCGCTGGATAAAGCACCATCTTCATTCAAGATGGGGGCCCGAAACAGTGACAACGAATTCGAACTCGATTACGAAAAATCGTTCTTTACTGCCGGTACGGGTACTACTTCAGTACTCGACCTCGACCGGGAAGAGCGAAGAAAGGCCACAAGGGACGATTTATCCGATGCCGTAAAACTTGGGGACCAGCTTTCGAATATTGACGTGGTCTGGTCCATCTTCACCCTTACCGACGACCCGATGCTTGGCTTTTACCAGCTATACTCTGTACTGGCCAATAGCAGTAAACACGGGGCTATCGTAAACTGGTACGGGGGAGAGCTAACCGACAAGCTAATTGATATGATTGCGGTGGTAGCGGGAGGCAGAGGTAAACTATCCCAAAACCCGCTCGTCACCATGTACGCCGAGCCGGTATCGCCGTTGACATTCAGGAAAGAGAACCTGGAGGTCCTCCTGAGGTGGACGGACGTTGGATTGCCTCTGCTCTGGTACCCGGCTCAAAAAGCAGGTGCCACGGCCCCGATGACCCTGGCCGGGTCTCTCGCCCAGGCCTTCGCTGAGTCGCTGGGAGGAAACGTAATCGCTCAGTTAAACAACCCCGGGACTCCGGTTATTCTAGGAGCCTCACCACTCGTAATGGACATGCGCACGGCCCTGAATACTTACTTTTCTCCGGAGATGCTGATCCTTCAATCGGCGACGGGTCAATGGGGAAGCATGATAGAAATGCCGATCTACGGCACGGGAGGCTGTACGAACTCCTACGATCTCGACTACCAGGCCGGTGTCGAGTCCGCCCTCTCACTCTACGGAGCTATTCTGGGCGGCCAGAATTTGATCCATGACCTATCCTTTGCCGGAGCCGGAGATGTGGGAAGTCTCGAACTGCTTACCTTAACGAACGAACTGGCCGGTATGGCAAAACGAACCGTAAAAGACCTCTCAACCAACGAGGAAGCAATTGCACTAGAGGTTATCGACCAGGTAAAACACGGAGGGGATTACCTGAGGGAAAACCACACCTTCAAACACTTCAAGGAAGAATTAATGGCTCCCGAATTGATCCGGAGGATCGGCGAGGATAAGTGGGAAGAGAACTTTGCCGTAACGAAAGCCAGGGAATTAACGAACCAGCTGATAGAAGAATCTGATGTAAAACCACTACCGAAAGAAGAGGACGACCAGCTTAAAGAAATCATCGAAGAAGCAAAGTCGCTGATTTAGCGTACCTTACCAGCATCGATAATTATACTCAATGCCCCGTCCTGACGGCGGGGCATTTTATCTTCACCCGGCCGATATTCGGTTGAAATTCAAGGTCCAACTCGTGCCCTCATCGGGACTCAACAGAGGCCATTCCATCTCTGGAACCGGAATATTTGACAAATAGACCAAAGTATACATAATGTAGATTAGTGTGGAGCTGCCATGTAGCTTTCAAAAAAGAAAGATTGGTTTTTTGACGAAAGAGGCAGTGGTAGTTTCATTTTCCTTTCTGTAACCTCGTTTGTAAGGAGGCTTCGGGAAATTGGCCCTGTAAAAACCGGTCCATTTCGTGGATATCCAAGGGGTGGAGGTAAATGACAAGATTTAGCAAAATTGTTCTTTACGGTTCAGTTCTCATGCTAATAGGAGGCTTGTTGTACGTAGGTTTTAATTTCAACGGTAGACTGACTACCTTGAACGACAGAACCGAAAGCTTACAGGAAAAGATTGGAGGGGTAGAGTCCACGAACAGCGAGCAAGGTGAATCCATAACGAACCTAAAACAAACGAACCAGGAGCTGGCCGAAAAGTTTGGTGGGGTGGGAGGTTCGCTGGAACAATTCAAGGCGCAAATGGAGCAAATTAGAGCCAGCGTTACCGATCGGTTAAACAATTTAGAGACAAGGACCGATAAACTGGAAGCCCGCGTCGACAATATAGACAGCGACCTCAAGTCGACCGTCACCCAAATCGACGGCCTGAAGGGTAACTATTCCAGCCTGAAGAAACTTACTTCGGACCTGTCGGAGAAGATGAAGACCCTGCGTGGGGAGGTCGAATCGGATCTTTCCCGGCTGAGTAAAAACAACCAGAAGGTCCAGGCCAACATAGATTCCCTAAAAGGCGAACTCCTGGCAGAAATATCCGACCTTGAAAAGAGATCGAGCGAGCTGGCCAGTAGTCTGAACGAACAGGGAACTGAACTGGAAAAACTTACGAACCGGATCTCCAAGCTAGAGAAATCGGACAACCAGCTCGGATCGGAACTCGAGGAAATCAGGACCGAATACAGCCAGCTAAGAGACAGCCAGAAGGAACTTATCAGCCAGGTTAGCTCTATATCGAAGGACCTAACCACTCTGTCCAAAGATTTACAGGAACAACTAAAGGCAGTAAGAGAGGCTTCCAGGGCGGGGGACGAAAGTATAGAGTCAAAGGTAGGAAGCCTCCAGGCAGAAAACGACGAGCTAAAGGCTAGCCTGAGTTCTGTAGAAGAGGAAGTAACGGGAAAACTGGCCGATCTCAGGACAAAGAACGAAAGCCTCCGAAAAAGAGTCAAAAATCTGGAAAGCGAACTCTCCGCCCTATCTTCCAGCCACGAACAATTCGCCGCAAAAATAGAAGACGAGATAAGCAGGTTGAACAATCGTGACGAGACACTATCAACCCAAATTAAAGAGATAGACGGGGAACTTAAGAACAGCCTGGCTCAACTTAACGAAGTAGACGACGAACTGAGGAATAAATTGACGGAATTCATCAACAAGACGGATTCGTCTTTCGATAACGTAACGAAAGAAATTAAAAAGCTAGAGGAAGGAACCAATTCACTGGCTGAAAGAATATCTCAAACAAACCAGGAAATCCAGGATAAAATTAAAGAGGCAATGGACAAAGAGACCGGCCTGGAGGAGAGGCTGAATAAGTTCGAGGAAGAACTCGACCTGAAAGTCTCCGATTTAAAGAAAAAGGACGAGTCCATTGAAGAGAGAATCACCTCAATTGAGTCCAGCCAAACCCAGCTCAGCGAAAGTCTGGCCAGCTTGACCGAAAAACAGAAAGGCCTCAGACAGGACCTGTCGAAAGTGACGAGCAATCTCGAAAAGGAAATAGAGTTACTGAAGGGGGCGAGAGACGACCTCACCGGCCGGGTGAACGAGTTTAATTCCACCCTGAACCAGAAAATAGAGAATATGAGTGATAAAGTAGCGACCCTCGACGGAGAAACGGTCAGCAAAAAATGGGCGGTTCAACAAATTAAAGCAAGGACGCAGGAGGAAATTTCGGATCTCACTTCGACTCTAACCGAGAGGATATCCGAGCTCAGATCGTCTATAAACGACTTTAAATTACTCAAGAACAGCCTTTATTCCCGATAGAGTTCTAAAGAGCGGGGGACGCTTTCTCAGCGAGTCCGATTAAACAAAAGCTGGGATAGATAGCCTCCGAAGCTTTAGGTAGTGGTTTTTCGGTTAAGCCGTCCCTTTATCCTCGTCGAATATTTGCCGAAACCCGTTTTGCATCACGGGGCTATGAATTGCTTCGGCCGCCTCATCAGTATCGAACCATCTCAGTTGCTTTATTTCGTGGTTTGGTCGTAAATCCCCGGGATCGCCGGGAACTTTGGCAGAGAAGTAGAATATTACCCACTGATAGCTGTTTTCCGCACCTATTGTGCTGTAAACGTTAACCAATCCGGCTATACTCGGTTTGGCTCCAACCTCTTCCTCGACCTCCCTTCGAACAGCTTCCGCGGGCGTTTCACCGTAAACCAGGAACCCCCCGGGCAGAGTCCAGCGATCTTCGTTATACCCTCTCGAGGGTTTTACCAGTAAAACTTTGTCCGAATCGCGGATCACTGCCTCCACAACGAGACGGGGAAGCGAGAAATTTACCGCTTTTCTAACGATAGGATCCACGTCGTCCATCAGCGGAACGTCCTCTTTGTTTAACCATTGCTGAGGGTGGTAAGAGAGAACCGGCTCCGAATAAACAATCTCTTTCGACTCCACCACCATCCTGGATTTTGGCCGGATTTCGAAAGGTATTTCCTCCCGCGAACGGGGAAATTTCAAGACTTTTCCCGATTCAGTCAGATATATTTTTCCGTCGGTTTCAACGTAATACTGAGGCATATTAATGAAAAGTGTAAAGCAGCGTCGTGATTGATACAACTGACCAACCCTTTCACGGGGAGAAATCAAGAAACTACGGTTCGCGAAACCCTTCGGTTCGACCCCGAACTTTCCGACGTTTAAAAACAAATCAGACGTGACAGTTCCGTTAAAAACCGCCAGAGTCTCGATTAGTTCTTGACTTCCCGGTAGAAGGAAACTATGAGATATAATGCTCGGAGTTATCGGATCATACGCGGTTACAAAGCTACCCCCGCTGAAACCCCCAGCTTGTTTCATTTCCCGCTATGAATAAACTTTATTTATACCGAGGTGGCTAAAAGTGGAAACAAAAAAAGTCAAGAAACGAGACGGTTCCATCGTTGATTTTGATCAAGCCAAGATAAGAGACGCAATATTGAAAGCGGCCCAGGCTTCCGGGTCGTCAGCTGTCAACCGGGCAGATGAATTAGCAAGAAAAGTAACCGGGGACCTGGAGGAAAGATACGGTGACGTGGAATTTGGAGAAGAAGAATTCCCGGAAGTAGAAGACATCCAGGACACGGTTGAGAAAATTTTAATCGAAGAGGGACATTACTCGACTGCAAAAACGTACATACTTTACCGACAGGAGCACAGACAAAAGAGACGAGAAAAAGAAAAACTTCTTAACCGGGCAAAAATCGGGAGCGTCGGAAAACAATTCAGCCTAAAAGCACTTCGGGTGCTGGCTTCTCGGTATCTCCTGAGGGACGGGGAAGGAAAGATCGTAGAGTCGCCGAAGGAACTCTTCGAAAGGGTCGCAACAAACGTGACTATTCCCGACTTGATGAGAGACGATCGAGTGTTTGACCGTCAGGGCGGATATTCTGTAACCGGGGAACTCACGAAAAAGTATCTTTCCTCGTTCCGGGATTACGGAAATCGGTATAATTTCGCCGACCACCGGATCAACCAGTGGACGTTCAAGTCCATGGCCGAGCTTTTCTCGAACCTTGCCGAGGACGGACACATGAAGGTGGACTTTTCGAAATTCCTGGACCTGATGGACAACGGTTACTTCGACAAATACCACCAGGACTGGCAAACCTATTTCGACATGATGGTAACCCAGAAATTTCTTCCAAATAGCCCCACTTTGATGAATGCGGGCACGAGACTTGGTCAGTTGAGCGCCTGTTTCGTGCTTCCCATGGAAGACGACATGGGAAAAATAATGGACGCTTCGAAAGATGCAGCCCTGATATTCCAGAGTGGAGGCGGTGTGGGGATAAATTACTCGAGTTTGAGACCGGAAGGAGATATCGTTGCCTCCACTTCGGGAGTCGCCTCCGGCCCGATATCCTTCATGAGAATTATCGACACGGTTACTGACGTAGTAAAACAGGGCGGAAAGAGGCGAGGGGCGAACATGGGCATAATAAATATAGATCATCCCGACATAAAGGACTTTATCAACGTAAAACAGAAGGAAGGCAAGCTGGAAAACTTCAACATCTCCGTCGGGACTGTCGAAAGTTTCTGGGAGTCTCTAAAAAGCGAGGAAAAATCAGAATTCGAACTGATTAATCCCAGAACGGAACAGGTAGTCTCCCGCGAGAATCCCAAAGCTTTGCTCGAGCTAATTGCCCACTCGGCGTGGGAATCGGCGGACCCGGGAATGATTTTCTTCGACAGGATAAATGAATACAACGTGCTCGAG
This sequence comes from Candidatus Bipolaricaulota bacterium, assembly GCA_021735245.1. Taxonomy (GTDB): domain Bacteria; phylum Bipolaricaulota; class Bipolaricaulia; order M55B111; family M55B111; genus JAGXLP01. The sequence goes on along the minus strand of JAIPHJ010000006.1, from coordinate 10,587 downwards.
CCGGCCAAAGGAAAAATTAGAGGTACAAATCCCTGCGGCGAGCAACCGCTGTACGAATACGAATCCTGCAATCTGGGCTCGATCAACCTTCACAAATTACTCGGAGAAGAAGGGTTCGACTGGGACAAATACGAAGAAACAATACGCAATGCAACCCGCTTCCTGGATAACGTTCTGGACATGAACAACTTCCCTCTGGAAAAAATCGAGCAGTCTACGAAGGCTACCAGAAAGGTAGGTCTGGGGGTAATGGGGCTATCGGATATGCTTTACGACAGTTCCACTCCCTACAATTCCGAACAGGGTTACAAGAAGATGGAAAAACTCGCTGAATCGCTCTCTTACTACTCCATGAACGAATCCGTGGAGCTTGCGAAGGAGCGAGGCAGCTTCCCGCTTTACGAGGAATCTAGTTATCCGGAAGGTGAGATTCCGATTGCCGGCTACTACGAAAGAGAAACACATCAGAAAGACTGGGACGCCTTAATAGAATCCATCAAGCAAAACGGTATTCGGAACGGAATGACCACCACCATTGCACCTACGGGCAGTATATCAATGATCGCAGACACCTCTCACGGAATAGAACCGGAGTTTTCGCTGGCTTACGAAAAGAACGTGACTGCCGGTGACTTCTATTACGCGAACGGAGTATTCGAGGATCGCTTAAAGGAAAGGGGAATGTACAGCGAAGAACTTCTTCAAAAAATAAACGAGAACTACGGGAGTCTTGCCGGCCTCGAAGAAATACCGGACGACTTAAAGGAAGTATTCGTTACCGCTCTCGACATTCATTACACGGACCACCTCACGGCTCAGGCTTCCTGGCAGGATTGGGTTACAGCATCCATTTCTAAAACAATCAACATGCCAAGCAGCGCTACCCCGGACGATATACTCAACGCCTTTATGCTTGCCCACAAGCTTGGTCTGAAGGGACTTACCGTCTATAGAGACGGATCGAAATCCCGCCAGGTACTGAACATGGATGGAGAAAACGCCAAGGAAAGAAACTTAGAGCCCAGTGACTACGTTAAGAACTTCCTGGAGGAAGAGTTCGCCAATACTCCCGAAGGGGATAAATACTGGGAGACTCAGAATTTTTCCGAATCCTTAAGGAGCGACAAACCACAGAACAAGGACCTTCTGGAAGACGACGACACCCACCCGCTTAATCAGGTCGAAGAACTAGATGAATGCCCGGATTGTGGGGGGCAGGTAATTCACGAAGGTGGCTGCAATAAATGTGTAGAGTGTGGCTGGAGTACCTGTTCAATAAGCTAACTTAGCCTGGACGCGCAAGGGAGCAATTTCCTTAGAGGAAATTGCTCCCGCGTCAACTTAACTCAATTATCTAAAATCGTCCTTTATACCGAAATACTGGAAGCTACCAGCTCACAAAGATCGTCAAATACATAGCTCGGATCTATATCGCTCTCTTTAAGGCTTTCTCTTGTTTCTACACCCGTAAGCACTAGAGCGGAATCCATTCCAGCCCTTTCGGCCATCAGTATGTCCGTCTCCAATCTGTCACCTATTACCAGACAATCCTCGGGATTATCCGTGCCCGCAACCTCCATCGCTACCTCAGCAGCCACGCTTGATGGTTTACCGACAATTCTTTCGGGCTCGAACCCCATTCCCTTGACAGCACCCACCGATGCCCCGGCACCGGGAGACTGTCCTTCGGGCGTAGGAAACGTCTTATCAGCGTTCGTCCCATAGAATTCTGCCCCGGAAAGTAAGCCGGACAGAGCGCCGTCGAGCTTGTCGTAATTGATATCTCTATCCATCCCGACCGCAATAACTTCCGCCTCCGCCGGTTGGACGATCTCGTGGCCCATTAATTCCAGTTCTTTATCCAGCCCCTCCTCGCCGACCACGAAAGCTTTCGTGGCACCTTTAAGCTCCCGCAAATACTTAGCGAGGACGAATGCGCTATTGATTATTGAACTTGCGGGAAGGTCGATTCCCAGGCCGGCCAAATTTTTTGCGAATCTCTTCCTGGTTCTGGTGGAGTTATTTGAAAGTACGTAAATATCACCAAAATTCGCAAGCTGGCTCAAGCTATCCACCGAACCCGGAACTCTCTGGTCGTGCATGACAATTACTCCGTCCATATCTACAAAAAAAGAACTATAATCTTTTAAGTTTAAACTATTCATATCCATTAAAGTCCAACCTCCTTTAACTGAAAGATTCTATTCTCAAGTTAGGTCCTGCAGGCTTCCGCAACCGGGGAAGAATACTTCAGACCACCGCAAATACGACCATTACTATTATCGAGACTCCAAGGGCCACTTTAACCAGGGACCCAATCACCCTACCGAAAAACGCACCGAACCCACTTTTAATGCCCCGGTTAACATCTCCTGTAAACAAAGATTCCAGTAAAAACGCCCCAAGAAACGCTCCGACGAAGGCACCAACAAGGTTACCAATGATCGGCAGAGGAAGTCCGAGGAAAGCACCTACTAACCCTCCCATAAAGGCCCCGACCATGCTAATTTTGCTGGCTCCAAAACTTCTACTTCCGAAGATCCCCAGGGCTAGATCAATCAATTCGGCAACAACCGCCAGGCCGAAGAAAAGCAACAATCTAGTAACAGTAATGACCTGCCATCCGCTGGTAAGTCCGACAATTACTGTCGAACCAGCAATAATAATTGTACCCGGAATTCCCAAAGGAATTACAACGAGGCCCAAAATCGCTATGATAAGAAATACAACTAATCCGAATATCGCCATGGTAAACCGTTACCTAACTCACCTCTACAGGTTTATATTTAGAATAGTTCACAGAATCCCCCGCCCTATGAGCGGGGATAGCGCGATTCAAGCGATTTCTTTAGTCCAGGCGTTCCATCGTTCATTATTCACCCGGTAAACAAAACCCCGGTTTATCTAGGAGTATACCAACCTTAACAGTGAAATAAAGACGGGAATGGTAAACATAGATACTAAATAACTATAAACAAGCCCCTGATTTAACAAGTCGGTATCAGAACCGTAGTGTTTTCCTATCACTGCAAGATTGGTTGCAGGTGGGGTGGCGGCTTCGATCAATAGCACAAAAGCGAGTAATTCAGGCGGACGAAAGAAAAATATAGCCACCAGCGCCGTGACCGGATAAGCTACCAGCTTGACGAACAACAATATACTTATTGCCCCGGGATACGACCGGGCGTCGCTATCTACTTTAGCCAGCATTCCTCCAAGAACTATCATTATCAAAGGAACTGTAACTTCGCCGGCATAAGAGGCGGTATCGACTACCAGCGAGGGGACGAAATCCTGCCAGCCCAGCAGAACCATACCTATAGAAATCAGAATTGCAAAAAAGGGCGGAGAAGAAAAGGTATTCTTTACGAATTGCCACACACCAATTATCTTCCCCGATATTAACGCGACCCCTACCGACCAGAGATTTGGCGTCATCCCAAGCGTAAAGAGAAATATCAGCTGGAATGCTTTTGCCTGGTCTACATGAGCAACCAGGGCAGCAGCAAGTGCAAGGGGCAGGTAGCCCGTGTTGGGAAACCCCAGCAGAGCACCAAATTGCCTCCTTTCGGACCAGTCCAGAAACCGGGATACGACCAGCCCCAGGATTACGCCGATACCAACCACCGTGGCCATACCTAGAGGATAAACCCACCAGGTTGTTATTTCGGCGAGATGGGAACTACCAAAGAAGTTAGAAAAAATTAACGCGGGTAACGTAAAATAGATAACTATCTTGCTAACCTCGTCGAATCCCTCTTCGCTAATCCACCCGAACCGGGATAGAAAAAATCCTGCCAGACCAAGAAAAAATATTCGCAGTAAAGCCCGACCGACGACAAGAAAAGAGTCCAAAAAGAGTTCCAAACCGTTTAACCTCCCGCTATGGCAATGGTTTATGGTTTCTATAGTTCATTATGTCCAAATTTGTCCGAACTGTTGACATTGATTATAGTTAGTGACGAACCAATACTCTAACGTTTATTAAAAAAGAAGGGGGGAATCTTGCTCAAAAAACTTAAAGAAGGTTTAAGGGTTAGCAAGGGCGAATTCACTGAAATCAGAATTGAGAAAGCCCGGCGAACAAACGTTAAATACGAAAAAGACAAACTGATGAATATAGATTCGTCCGAAGAGATAGGGGGCTTCGTTCGGACTCTGGTCCAGGGAGGATGGGGCATTGCGACGTTCAACTCCTTAGACGAAATTCCGGACAAAGCAAAAAAAGCCCACGAGATAGGCAAGGAGGTTTCTTCCAATTTAGAAGAATCAATCAAGATTGCAGAAGTTCCGCCGGAAAACGACGAGATCAGGTCAAACCAGATCAGGGATTTCAGGGACGTGTCGTTAGAAGAGAAGCGTGATACCGTAAAACACTATAACCGGAAGATGCTTGACTACGACGACCGTATAGAATCTACCAGGGCCGTCTACAGCGATTCGTTCCGGGAGCTTAACTACGTAAACTCCGAAGGTACCGAACTTTACCAGGAGATACCCGACGTCACGCTCGCCCTGGTTGCTATAGCGAAGGGTGATGAAAACAACATTCAAACCGCTCACGATAGTATAGGTGAGGCGGCGGGATTTGAACTGGTACAGGAAAAGGAAGAAATGGCGGAAGAGGTGGCCTCGCAGGCAGTTTCACTTCTATCCGCGGATCCCGTAGAAGGCGGGCAATATACCGTATTACTCAATCCCAAGCTCGCCGGAGTATTTATCCACGAGGCTTTCGGCCATCTTTGCGAGGCGGACCATTTCTACAAAAACGACCGACTTCAGGAAATAATGACCCTGGGAAGGAAGTTTGGACCCGAAAGCCTGAACGTGGTAGACGAGGGCTTTATAAAAGGACGAAGGGGCAATCTCCCTTACGACGAAGAGGGTGTACCAAGACAAAAAACCTATCTGATAAAGAACGGAAAGCTCAATAGCTTTCTCCACAACAGGGAAACAGCCGCTAAAATGGGCCAGGACCCGACTGGAAACGCTCGAGCCATTTCTTACCGCCACGAGCCGATAGTCCGGATGACGAACACTTATATAGAAGCCGGAGAGAAATCTTTTGAGGACCTAATTGGGTCAATCGATCACGGTATATACGCAAAGGACGCTTACGGAGGTCAGACTCAGCTGGAGCAGTTTACCTTCAGCGCGGGTCACGGATTCATAATAGAGGACGGGGAGATCGGCCCGATGGTGCGGGACGTAGTGCTAACGGGAAATATCTTCAGGTCCCTCGAAAACATCTCGGGAATAGGGAACGACCTTGATATCATTGGATCAGCCGGTGGCTGCGGAAAAGGGGGCCAAATGCCTCTTCCCGTTACTGACGGTTCACCGCACCTTAGAATCGAAGACGTTACGATAGGGGGAAGATAATGGAACTCCTGGACCAGGCGAGCAAAAAAGTGGAAAGCGCTGAAGTATTTCAGAAGACGGGCAGCTCGATTCCAGTTAAATTTAACTCGGGGGAGCTGGAATCCGTCAAACACGTTGAGACGACCGGAGCAGCTCTAAGAGTTATAAACGACGGCAAGCTTGGCTTCTCGACTACTACTAGACTTGCCGGTGGTTCAAGCGTAGTGGATAGAGCGGCTGAAACTGCAAGTTTCGGCGAGAAAGCGGGATTCGAGTTTCCCGGCCCCGCTGACGTCAATGAGGTCGATACATTTGACCGGGAAGTATCCGACCTTACGGCAAAGGCACTCATTGACTACGGAAAAGAGGTAATAGCCAGGTTACGTGACTTCGATCCGGACCTGGAAGTAAACGTAGATTTAATTAAATCAGTGGGTAAAACCAGAATAGCGAATACTAACGGTCTGGACACTGAAGAAGAGAAAACAAAACTCTCCCTGGGTCTAGAAATAAAAAAGGTCCGGGAAGACGATATCTTCACCCTTCGGGAATCGTGCGTAGCACAGAAAATGGATCAATTTGACCTGAATAAGCCGACGGAAAAAGCAATACAGAAGGTCAAGTGGGCGGAAAGAGAGTCGAAAATTCAGTCCGGAACCTATCCAGTGATATTGACGCCGAGGGGGACTCTGGTCGTACTGGTTTCATTGCTTTCCGGCCTTGACGGCCAAAACGTATTTCAGGGAACCTCGCCCCTAACAGGGGACCTGGGTAAAAATGTTTTTGCCGAGAACTTTACCCTGGAGGACTACGGCTCAATGGAAGGTTCGCCTACGAGGCGCAGTTTCGACGATGAGGGGTACCCGGCCCAAAGGTCGGAACTAATATCTGATGGTAAAGTAAAAGGTTTCCTCTACGATCTTCAAACTGCGGGTCAGGCCGGGACCCGTCCGACGGGAAACGGGGTTAAAGGTGGCTTAATAAGCGGATCCGACTTCAGATCTCCACCGAGTATTAGCCCCACCACCCTGGCGATAAGCTCCGGGAGTACAAATGTGGGGAAACTTATTTCCAGTATAGACATGGGCTTGCTGGTCGACCAGGTACTGGGGCTGGGCCAGGGTAATACCCTTTCCGGCGAGTTCTCCAATAACGTTTCTGTAGCCTACAAAATAGAAGACGGGGCAATAACTGGCAAGGTAAAGGATACGATGATTGCCGGGAACGTCTACGAACTGTTGGAAGGAGAAATTGAACTGGGCAAAGATGCTGAGTGGGTGGGGGGAGGATTAAAAGCGCCAGCGCTCGCTCTGGATAGCGTCAACGTGGTTCGGAAGAGCTGATTACCCGAATTGAACTGGCCCGTACCCTCCTTTAACATTAGCTCAAGGAGGACTGATGATGACAAGAGAACTTGGAAGTTCAGATTTAAGAAGAACCTGTTCGCCGGATAATTTTTCTTTTGAGACGACAGAAGAGCTAGAACCGTTAAAGGAGATAATAGGACAGGATAGAGCTTTAGATGCCATCGAACTGGGACTGGGAGTGAAAGACGACGAAAACCGCTATAACATCTACGTGGCGGGTCAACCGGGAACCGGGAAGAATTCCGCGGTAAATAAATTTCTCGAGAAGGTAAGCAAGGAAGAAGAGGCGCCACCCGATATCTGCTACGTTCATAACTTCGAAAATCCGGATAGGCCCCAGTATCTCCAGCTCGAAGCGGGCAAGGGTTGCGAGTTTAAGGACGACATGGACGAACTAGTGGAGCACCTGGAAGACGGGGTATCCGATACGTTTGAGACGGGGGAATACAAACAGCGGAAGGAAGCAATCGACAAGCAATTCAACCAAAAAAAGAAAGACTTATTCGAGCAACTCGAGGACGAAGCCTCAGAAAAAGGATTCATACTCCAGAGGACACCGTTCGGGCTCAATACTGTTCCAAAGGCGGAAGACGGAGAGCCGATGGATCAGCAGGAATTCAGCGAACTGGAAGACGAAAGAAGGGAAGAGCTGGAAGCCCGCCAGGAGGAACTCCAGTCCAGGATCCAGGAGACGATGCAGCAGGTAATGGAGGCCGAAGAGGAACGGAACGAGAAAATTCAGAACCTCAAAAAGGAAGCAATATCGTTCCTGCTCGATCCGATGTTCCGCAAACTCCAGGAGAAATATAAGGAAAACGAAAAGGCGGTAGAATTCCTTCACGACGTCAAAGAGGACATACTGGAAAATATAGACGAGTTTACCAACCAGAATTCCGGCGGTCAGCCGGCGGCGATGGCCCAGATCACCTCGAATCAGGATCAGTTCGTCAAATACCGGGCAAACGTCCTGATCAACAACGGTGATACGGAAGGAGCTCCCGTCGTTACGGAGGATAATGCTACCTATCCAAATCTATTCGGTGCCGTCGAGAAAAAAGCCCAGTTCGGCATGATGTCGACTGACTTTACGATGATTAAACCCGGAGCACTTCACCAGGCTAACGGGGGTTACCTGGTTCTAAAAGCAAATAACCTCTTCCGATACGGGTTGAGCTGGGAAGGTCTGAAGGTAGCTCTAAATCAGGGAGAGATAAACATAGAGGACCCGGCGCAGATGCTGGGTTACGCTTCTAGCAAGGGACTTCAGCCGGAACCGATTCCTCTCAATATCAAGGTAGTTATCATTGGAAATCGAAGAATTTATAACATCCTGAATAGCGTGGAAGAGGATTTTCAGAAACTATTTAACGTAAAATCCGATTTCGACTTCGAGATGGACTGGGAGGAAGAGGAAGAGATAAAAATTGCCCGGTTCATTCGCGACCAAGCGGACAACAGCTCCGAAATAAAACACTTCAATAACTCGGGAGTTGCAAAGGTCGTTGAATACTCTTCGGAGATGGCGAGGGACAAAGAGAAACTGTCGACAAAATTCAGCGAGATAACCGAACTGGTAAAGGAATCAAGCTACTGGGCAAAGCAGGAAGACGAGGATTTCGTCGCCGAGGATCACGTGAACAAGGCTATGGAAGAGAAGATAGAAAGGAGAAGTCTGATAAAGGACAAGATTCACGAGTATATTGACCGGGGAAAAATCTTTATCGACACTAAGGGAAAGGAAATCGGCCAGATAACCGGCCTCTCCGTACTTAGTACCGGAGACTTCAGCTTCGGCAAACCGGCCAGAATTACTGCAAACGTCTACGCCGGCAAGGAAGGTGTAGTGAATATCGACCGGGAAGCTGACCTGTCGGGAAGCAGCCACACAAAGGGCGTAATGATCCTAAAAGGATATCTGGGGAAAAAGTTCGCCTTCGACAAGCCTTTGTCGCTGACGGCAAATATCGCGTTCGAGCAGAGTTACTCAAAAGTAGACGGGGATAGCGCATCCAGCACGGAGCTTTACGCCATAATTTCCAGCCTGGCCGACGTCGAAATCAATCAGGGCATAGCGGTTACCGGTTCCGTTAATCAAAAGGGAGAAATTCAACCGATCGGCGGGGCCAAGGAGAAGGTCGAAGGATTTTACGAAGTATGTAAAGCCCAGGGTTTAACCGGTGATCAGGGAGTCATACTTCCGCAGAAAAACGTAGACAATTTAATGCTGAACGATGAGGTCATAAACGCGGTTAAGGCCGGCGATTTTCATATCTACCCGGCAGAGACCGTTAGCGAAGGCCTCGAGATTTTAACTGATTTGGATGCCGGCGCCGAACTCAAAGACGGAGGATACAAAGAGGGAACGATATTTGCCAGGGCTGACGAAAAGATCAGGGAAATCTACGACGCGCTGCAGAACAACGAAGACGAAGAAGAATAGGTCAAAAATAAATTAACAAAAACCCTTCATCGATTATTCGGTGAGGGGTTTTTGGTTTTAACCATTTATCCCTTTTACAGCTTTCCACAGAGACTCGTAATTGGAGGACGGATTCCAGACCAGAAACCCTGTTCCCTCGTGCGATTCCAGAGCTCGAAGCTCCTCCTGAATATAAGAAACCAGGTCCATACCCCTGGGCATAGCCCTTTCAAACCCCTGGATGAAGGGCCGTAATTCTGTGGACAAACGCTCTTTCCCTGTTTTTAAGGATAGTTTCACCAGCTTATTCGGATTGTAAACCAGGTCCGGATTATTGTAATGAGAAGGATATATCATCGGTGAAAGGACGTCCACTGTATCCCCTAGGTAGTCCAGGTTCTGGCCGATCGGGTCCGTATTTTTACTGTTCCAGTTCCAAATTGTCCGACCGTAGACGTCCGCCGACAATCTGACCTGAGCACCGATAGCTCGTTTGACCCGCTCCACGAAATCCGAGATTACTTCGCTTCTGTCACTATAGTCACCGCCTATTTTTCCCGGGCCGTCAGGATAGCGAATATAGTCGAGCTGAATCTCGTCAAACCCCAGTTTTGAGACTTCCCGGGCCAGTCGTACGTTGTATTCCTGTGCAAGCTCGTCAGCCGGATCGGTCCATTCGCCCCCGCCACAGCACCTGGCCGCCATCAAGCGATCCTTAAAGCAGGCCAACCGAGCTATCACGTAAATACCCTCCCGGTGCAGGCGGGATATAATATCCGTTATGTCCAGCCGACCGGTCGTCGCTCCTATCTCGGACGCCAGCTCTACCTCCGAGGGGTAAGTTACTTCCCCGTGGACGTTCTTGACGTTTATTACCACAGCATTAAAACCGTGGGCAGTTAGAGTCTCCGCCCAATCTCCTGCGCTTTCGCTCGAAATCGACCTGGAATGGAGGTAGACCCCTTTAACGGCTCTGGTTCCGCCCTGCGTCTCGCGACCACTTGGCGCGGTAATATTTACGAAAGTCCTCTGCCCTACACTAACCGGGGCAAGGCCAATTAACACGAGAATAACAGCAAGTCCGACAATCGGTTTAACCGCTCTAATTAGTTTCACCGGGTAAAATTTTGACATTATCTTTGAAATAAATGGTGGTCCGTTGAATTAATAACCACAAGGAAAGCCGTCACCAGACCAACTAAAATCCGTCTCGACTTTTCCACAACAGTCTAACCTTTCCAATATGACACTCACGCCTCGCCGAACCTTATCAGGGTTTAATATATCCGGCGATAAGTTATACCTGAATCCGTGAAGCACATCTCTTTTCTCCACTTTTCTGATTCACTCAGCTAAATATTTACCTCGTTGCGTTATTCCGTGCTAGTTTTCTAGCAAGATTCATTATTTTTTTCGTTTATGGATCGATTTCACCACCTC
>JAIPHJ010000031.1 GCA_021735245.1 Candidatus Bipolaricaulota bacterium | reverse complement strand
ATACTTTCACCAAAAAACCTCGTCTGTAAACTGGTTTCATTTTTGAAGTCCATATTAAACTGGGTGCTGGACCAACTCCCGTTTATCAAATAAGTCCTTCGGTTAACTCTTCCCTGTTAATTTAACAAATCAAAACCGCACAATTTTGGTATAATTTTATCCTCCAGGTAACCTTCCCCGCTTACCTAGCTGCCTAGGACTGTCGGGTCATTCCATCTGATGAAAGCTTCTCACCGCCAGGGTAGCCAGGCTGAAGGAGAGGAAAGCCATTATCCCCAGATCCATTAATATCGTCACTCTGACGTCCAAGAGAGATATCCCAAGGCCGAATTCCGGTAACCTTTCCATCATCGCCTGGGGCATACCCATCGAGATAAAGAAAAGCTGTCTCATGGAATCAACCACGTACGAAAATGGATTAATTCGGACCAGAACCCCCATCCACGAAGGAATGTCCTTTAACGGAAAGAAAGCTCCGCTAAGGAAGAACATCGGGAATATCAAAAAGTTCATTACCATTTGGAAACCTTCGGCCGAGTCGAGCTGGTTACCGACGAAAGTACCGAGGCTGGTAAACCCCAGGGAGCCGAGGAAGACTAACCCCCATATCTTCAGGACGAGTAGTGGAGTAACTCCGACACCTACTAGCGGGGCAAATAGGAATAAAAGCGTCGCCTGGATCATTGTCACGGTACTTCCGCCGAGAATTTTACCGCCGGCGACCGCCAATCTATCGACTGGAGCAACCAGGATTTCCTTTAGAAACCCGTATTCCTTGTCCCGTACGATGGAAAGTCCGGAAAACATCGAGGTGAAAAGTGTAGTCATCCCTATAATTCCGGGAAACATAAACTTCTTAAAGTCTATCCCGAATTCAGCAGTTCCTCCCATCAGCTGGCCAATTGAAGATGACAGCCCCGAACCGAAAATGATTAAAAAGAAAAATGGCATCGCTAATGATCCAACTATTCTCGGCTTATCTCTCCAGTAACGAAGTATCTCTCTGTACCATATTATTCCCACGTGCTTGAGCGTGTTCATTAGTGCATCATCCTCTTTTCCATGGAATTATCTTCAGGAGCGTTTTCTCTGATTTCTTTCCCGGTGAGGTGTAAGAATACGTCGTCCATTGTTGGTTCGTGAAGGTTTATCGATTTTATGTTGCTTGAGAGAACTCTGGTCAACTGAGGTATCAGTTGTTCCCCCTTTTCAACGGTGAGCTTTAGTTTGGAATCGACCCTTTCGATCTCTATGTCAAATTCCTTTTCTAACTCTTTATATGCTTTTTCGTTATCTTCGGTCTCCAGGAAGATCAAATCCCCTCCCAGCTGATCTTTCAAAGCTTCTACGGAATCGAGGGCTATTATATCCCCTTCATCGATTATGGCGGCTCTATTTGCAAGTTCGACTTCATCCATGTAATGAGTCGTAAGGAAAATACTAATATCCTCTTTTCTTTTGAGCTCCTGAATGTAATCCCAGATGTAGCTTCGGGTCTGGGGATCCAGCCCCAGAGTCGGCTCGTCTAGAAATAAAACGTGTGGGTGATGGATCATCCCTCTAATTAGCTCCAGCCTTCTTTTCATACCGCCGGAATAATTTTTGACACGATCGTCTAATCTGTCGCTCAGGCCGACCCTTTCGCCCAGTTCTTTTATTCGCTCCTTTTCAAGTTTTCGTTCTACATTGTAAAGTCGGCTATGGAAGCTAAGGTTTTCTCGACCGGTCAACCGGTCGTCCAGGCTCGACGTTTGAAAGACCAATCCAATCTGTTTTTTGATTTCCATCGGGTTTTTTGCAACGTCCAGTCCAGCAATACGAGCACTTCCCGATGTAGGAGCGAGCAAGGCACAGAGCATTTTGATCGTTGTCGTTTTTCCCGCCCCGTTCGGTCCGAGAAAACCGAAAATTTCTCCCTCCTGGACTTCGAAATTAATTTCGTTTACGGCTCGAAGGTCACCGTAGTCCTTGGTTAGGTTTTCTACCTCTATTACTTTTTTCATTGATTATTCCTCCGCTTCGGTCAATTTGTCCAGTTCTTCGTGGGTTCTCTCTATGACATTCCGGAGATCGGCGTTGCTGAAATCGGGGTTGTCTACTTTGCCCTGTAATCTATGATGGAGTCCGTGAATCTTCTTTCTAAGACCGCTAGCGTCCTCACAGCCTCCGCCCATTCGTTCGGCTACTTCCTTGATTTGTTCCTCGTTGAAAATCTGAGAGAAAACAACCATGGATTGTTTGAGGCTTTTCCTCATCTTCGACTTTGCCTCGGACGCCTCCTCGTAAGCTTTTTTTCCTTTGTCAGTTATTTGCCAGGAACTCCCGCGATCCGTCTCCTCTCTTCTGATTAGTTCATCTTCTTCCAGGGATTCCAGCAAGGGGTAAACGGAGCCAGTGGATGGCTCCCAGAATCCCGTTTCCTCTTCTATTTCCTTGATAAGACCGTAGCCCGAGTAGCTGCCTTCCTTGAGGAGCTTCAAAATGTAGTACTTCAAGAAACCTCTTCTTACTCCTTTCACACTACCTACCCCTCCTTTTGCTAGCGATATATCGCTAACGATATAACAATAGTAGTTTCCCGGTTTCGGTTAATCAACCCGGCGTCCGAGCGACCCCTTTTCTTTGTCCGGTGACTGCATTAAGCTTAATAAATTCCCATTGAGCGGTGATTATTAGATGATCATTTCTGGAGAAGGTTACGTTGAAAACTTTGTAGACGAGAGCGTCCAGCGTCAGGGCGCCGGCGTAGATTTAACGATGAAGAAAATCGAGCGGTTTACGGATGCCGGAAGACTAGATTTTGACAATTCTTCCCGACGAATTGCTTCGGGAGAGGATATCAGCGGGGAGGAACTGGAAGGGGGAAATTCGTACAGGGTTACTTACAACGAAAAGATTTCAGTTCCCGAAAATGCACTGGGGCTGGTTTTTCCCCGGTCCTCGTTGTTACGAAACGGCTGCCACCTCGTTACGGCCGTCTGGGATCCCGGCTACGAAGGCAGGGGACAGGGATTGTTACAGGTTCTCAATCCCAAAGGTGTAGTTCTTGAAGAGGATGCCAGAATAGGCCAGATAGTCTTTTTTCAGCTGAAAAAAGAAGCAAGAAAAGACTACAATGGCAGGTATCAGGGAGAAAACTGCTAACCGGGAACCCCGAAAAAAAGATTCTAAAAACTTTTGTTCGAAAATAGGTAAAGTTGACCCCTTTAAACTCGGGTCTTTCGCCACCGCTATATTTGGTTCGACCACCAGCCCTTCTCCAGCTTACATGGCAACTGATTTAACCTTTATAAACTTCACCCACGTGGTGAAGCAGTTAAATATCTCAACCAGTAGTTATCTGTAATCTTATTTGAAGTTGGTCTCAGGAAGAGAATCGCACGATTTAGGTGAAGAATCAAATTATACCTGGAAGTTTTTTCAGCAAGCAGAAGATTTTATAATATTGGTCGGTTCAAAAATGCCCGGTAGTTTTCGATTCCGGTTTATTTCACTACAATATATCGTAACTTGGACGAAATAGCTTCTGGTTTGCAAGAACTTGTTTGGTAGTTCCCGGCAATGTAATGTAAAGTAAGAACTGTTGCCTCCTGTAGTGGATAGGAGTTAAGAGAATGAAGATAGAACACTGGTTAACCAGGTTACGGTACGTCGGGGCGTTGCTCTGGGTTTTTGGCTTCATAATACTGTCCCCACTAACGATAATACCTTTTTCGTCTCAGATATCTTTTAAGTTGTCCGCGGTCTACCCGTTCGTCGTACCAGCGGCGATTTCCCTGTTCCTAGGAGGGTTTTTAAGCAGGTCGATAGACTTTAGACCATTGAGCGGCAGGGAGTCTTTGGTCGTCGTTTCGCTCGGCTGGATAACTGTCTCCGTTATCGGTGCTCTACCCCTGTTCATCGGGCTCGACATTGGTTTTTTGAACGCTTTTTTCGAGTCCACGAGCGGGTTTACCACGACAGGAATAACTGTTTTGTCGGGTCTGGACTCCATGCCCCACCATATCCTGTTCTGGAGGTCTTTAACACAGTGGATAGGCGGGCTGGGAATATTGACCCTGTTCCTGATTTTGGTATTCCGGGGCGAAGTTTCCCACAAACTCTTCGGAGCGGAAAGTCACAAGATATTTTCCGCCCGACCCGCTCCAGGACTATTTCATACACTCAAGATTCTCTGGTCGATCTACAGCCTTTTCACCGTAGTGATTGGGTTCGTTCTTTTCCTGCAGGGTTTAAGCTGGTTCGACGCGTTAAACCACGCCCTTACTGCTCCTTCCACCGGCGGTTTCTCAACTCACGACGCCAGCATCGATTATTTCCGTCAGGCTGGTTATGCCAACTATCGGATGATAGAATTTACTTTTATATGGGCAATGACCCTGGGTGGAATGAGTTTTGTCATTCATTACCGCGTATTGCGGGGCGAGCTTAAGGCCCTGTGGGAGGGCCTGGAAATAAGGCTATTCTGGAAAATTATCGCTGGTAGTCTCGCTCTGGTTGCCCTGAGTCATTTCATAAATTTCGGGGTCTCAGAAGCCTGGGACGTGATACGACACGGGCTCTTCCAGGTGGTGGCCCTGGTGACCTCGACCGGTTACGCCACGAAGGATATAGGGAGTTTGTACTTCCCGACGGGAGCAAAGATAGTCTTTCTGGTTCTCATGGTTGTCGGGGGTAGTGTCGGGTCGACCGCAGGTGGATTCAAAGTTCTCCGGGTGGGTATACTCGGTAAAATGGTTACGCGGCAAATTAGATCATTGTCCCTCCCGTCTCGAGCTGTAAACCTGTTAATCGTCGATGGAGAGGTTATTCCCACAAAGGAAATACGGAGAATAGCTGCACTTCTATTTGCCTGGATGGGGTTTTTACTTGTAGGTAGTTTGATTACGGCTTACTTCTCAAATCTGAGTGTACTGGCTTCCGTATCGGGTATGTTCTCGGCCATGGGTAACATGGGGCCGAGCTACATACCTCTGGAAAATTGGCCTGCGTTGCATCCAATAATTAGAATTACCTACATCGTCGGTATGTTAGCCGGAAGACTGGAGATTTTACCAATTATAATGTTATTTACCAGAATTATCTGGAGGTAAGTTATGTATGTAGTGATTGCCGGAGCTGGTCTGCTTGGAAGGGGGTTAGCAAGAAGACTCGTGGATAACAAGCACGATGTAGTTGTCGTTGACATAGATGAGGAGGCGTGTGATAAAGTATACCGGGAATACGGAGCAGTTTCTGTCAACGGTGATGCAACTGACGTGGACGTCCTGGAAGATGCCGGGCTCGACGAAGCGGACGTGGCGGTCGCGCTGATGAGGCGGGATGCCGATAACCTTTCCTTTTCCCTGCTGGCGAACAATTACGGCGTCTCCCGGATTTTTACGAGGATGAGAAACTCGAAGTACGAGGAAGCCTTTAAGGCAGCCGGGGTGACGAAGCTAATTAACGTAGTCGATCTCTACCTCGACCAGTTTACAATGGAGATCGAACAACCCAAACTGCAGCGGGTCGCGACTATAGGGGGAGGAAAAGCCTCTATAGTCATCGTCTCGATTCCCGAAGGTTCAAAGGGCTCGGACAAAACGGTTGCCGAAGTGACTCAAGACAAAAACTTTCCCGAGGATTGCGTTATTGCCGGGATCTATCGGGAAGACGAGTTTATCATACCTCGCGGCAATCGGACGATAAAAGCGGGCGATAGAGTGTTCCTTGCTGCAGCTCTGGAGAACGTCAAACTCGCCGCTAATTACCTGGGTATTAAAGAGGAAAAGTGGTTCAACAGATTGGGTTTCTGAGTGGAGTCTTTGGTTAGTTAGTTCGATTCTGGATTGCTTTAGGGGAGACCGGCTTCATCTCTTTCCGAGATCTCCGACCCCCAGTTCTTCCGGCTCTTCCTCTGGATATTTCTCTACCCTGCGCTGGTCCATCGCCCGAAGTGTTGAGATGAAAGCTTCTTTTATCGCGGCTATATCGTCCAGAGTAAGCGGACTATGATCGAGCTGTCCGTCGTTTATTTTAGAATCTACCTGTTCCTCCACCATATCCTCCAGCTCCTGGCCCACGTCTTCAAGGGTGTGGGAAGCTGCCTCTACGGGATCGGCCAGGGCTATTATAGTCGTCTCTTTCCTTCTGGGTAGCTCACCTTCGTATCGGAAATCGCTTTCGGGAAAGTCAACTTCCTTCCTTCCCTCTCTCAGTGCCTTGAGGTAGAAGTATTTTATTAAAGAGGTACCGTGGTGACTAGGTATAAAGCTTAGCACGTCCTCACGCAGGCCATATCTCTTGCCGAGATTGATTCCCTGTTTTATGTGAGAGGTGAGGACTATTTTGCTCATCGAAGGAGTCAGGTCGTCGTGGGGATTTGGATTGCTGGACTGGTTTTCGATGAAAAAGTCCGGCCGGACCATCTTTCCTATATCGTGGTAGTAGCCCCCCACCTTGGTTAACAGGGGGTCTGCTCCTATGGCTCTTGCCGCGCTTTCCCCCAGGCTCGCGATGTTCTGGCTGTGGTGATAGGTCCCGGGAGTTTCTGACCTCAACCTTTCCATCAGCGGGTGCGAGGGGTTGAGCAATTCCATCAGTCCGATAGGGCTAGTAATTTGAGTTATTCTTTCAGCCGTGGGCACCGCGGCTGCTATGAACAGGGCACTGGCCAGTCCGTTTAAAACTGCCCACAGGTAGTTCGGCCAGTCGAGGTTTACGATGAACGGGGAAGAGAGAGTGGGAAATCTGAAGGCGAATACCAGTACGGCGTTGACCAGACCGACGGACATACCTATGCTTGTCAGATCGGACATTCTATTGATGTCTCTAGCTTCCAGTATACCCACTAGTCCTCCAACAAAAGCAATTATGACCGGCCCAATTGAACCTGAAATACCTGACTGAACCCCCACTGCTACTGCGAGGAATAGGTTGAGGCTGAGGCCGGTTTCGAAATCGAGAAATAGAGCGGTCAATGCCGTGGCGAACGCTACTGGTACCAGGTATAAGGAGACGAGCGCTGATCCTTTTATAGTGAGGAGCAATATAAATGTCGTTCCAATAAGGAAAGCCATCAACCTGTTGTCCCGGGTAAGTTTTTCCTGCCTTAGCGAGAGATAAGATATCGTGGCGACCGCAGAAATTGCGACGATCAAACCATGGGAGACCGCTTCCTTCCAGGGTAGAAAAACTAGGAAAGGCTCGCTACTCTGGAAATTGAAAGTAAATAGAAACGAGATGAGCAGTATATACCCGGACAGCAGAAGTCCCTTCTTTGAACTTCCTCCTTTAGTGGAGGGCCCGGTCAGTGCCTTGAAAATCCCCGTAATATCCCCTTTACTGTCGCTACTTTTCAGCTTCTTCTTCATAGGCTTCGATAATTTTCTTGACGAGATCGTGCCTTACTACGTCAGTTTTGGTAAGGTAAATGAATTCGATGCCCGGAATATCTTCAAGGAACTTCCGATCGTGGCTTAAGCCGGAAGCGTCGCTTTTTAGATCTATCTGAGTAATATCACCCGTGATTACGGCCTTCGAATCGAATCCCAGTCTGGTCAGAAACATCTTCAGTTGAGTTGAAGTGGTGTTTTGAGCTTCGTCCAGAATCACGAAGGAATTATTTAGCGTTCTTCCTCTCATAAAAGCAAGGGGTGCTATCTCGATCCTTCCATCCTCCTTTAGCCTTTCAAACTCTTCTCCCGGTATCATGTCGTAAATGGCGTCGTAGAGAGGTCTCAGATAGGGATTGACTTTTGCCTGCATATCACCGGGTAGAAACCCCAGTTCTTCGCCGGCTTCGACCGCTGGCCTGGTAAGTATCATCCTTTTGACCTTTCCCTTTTTCAAGAATTCTATTCCCATTGCTACTGCGAGATACGTTTTACCCGTCCCGGCAGGACCTATACAGAATACGATGTCTTTTTCCCGGATTGCCTCCACGTATTCTTTCTGATTGATCGACTTGGGTTTAATCTGTTCCCCCCAGTAAGTAGTCTGGATGACGTCGGATAGTACGCCTTTTAGTTCTCCACCCTGTCCTTCCTTGGCCATCCTGGTTAGCTTCTTTACCTCTTCGTGTTTCAGAGATTGGCCCGCGTCGATCATTTCCAGCAGTTCGTCAAATAACGACCGGATCTGCTTAACCTCTTTTTCTTTTCCCGTTATCTTTATGGTTCCGTCCCTGACTATTATCTGGGCGTCGAAGTTCTCGCGAATGTATTTCAGGTTCTTGTTGTACTGACCCAGCAGGGTCACAGTTTGGTCGTGGTCCCTTAAGGTCAGTTCCCGTTCTATGGTCTTCTCGTTCTCGTCGATTTTCATCACTCCCTGCTTTTTTCTTTCCCTGCTTTGATTCCTTTCGCAACCTCATGACCATTTTGGTCCGGTGGTAAAGATTTTGCCAGGCAAAAGTCTTCTTTTACTTCTGATACTTTAACTTTCACCCTCTCTCCCGGATTGAGCGTCCCGGTTTGGTGTTCGGGCCGGAGGTGAATATCCAGGTAATTTCTCGAATAACCCCTCCATCCATCAATTTTATCACTGGGCTCTTCGATTATCATATCCAGCCTGTTCTTCCTGAATTTTCGTCTTTCATTCTGGCTTATCGAAGAAACCAGCGACCGTAGCTCTTTCGCTCTCCTCTTCTTTACGGAAGAATCTACTCTGTCTTCGAAGTCAGCTGCTGGAGTGACGGGTCGAGGCGAATAACGGAATACGTGACCGTTGATCAACCCTATCTTTCTTACAGCTTCCCTGGTCCGGTCAAAGTCTCTTTCCTTCTCCCCGGGAAAGCCCACCATAAGATCAGTTCCAATTGTAGATCCGGTTATATGGCGTCTAATTAACTCTATTTTCCTCATGTAGTATTCCCGCGAGTAACCCCTGTTCATTGCATCTAGTATGCGATCTGACCCGGATTGTAAGGGAACGTGAAAATGGGGACAGGTCTTTTCGGAATCTTTGAACGCCTCGAGTAACTCCCTGGTTATCCCGTCGGGATTAATTGAGCTCAGCCTTATCCTCGATATCTTTTCAAGTTGAGAAAGTTCCCGAATTAGTTTGGCCAGAGCTCCGGACCCTTCGCCGTATTCTGCCAGATTGATTCCCGTTAACACGATTTCACTAAACCCGTTATCCCCCAGCTTGCTAGCTTCCTCTCTAACCCTGGACCGGGATTTGCTCCTAGTTGGGCCCCTCAGGTAATGAACTTTACAGAACGTACAGTTATTGCTGCAGCCGTCCTGGATCTTCAGAAACGCCCTGGTATGACTGCTATCCCGGGAGATAACCCGCTGATCGATATCCCAGGTGCGACCGCCCGTGTCTTCGACTTTGCCTCGAAAACCCGATTCGGCCCGTCTGATGATCTCAACCACTCCGTACTTGTGGGAATTTGGAAATATGACGTCCACCCCGGAAATATCTTCAATTTCGTCGGAATCCAACGTTGTATAACAGCCGGTTACAATTACTAGATCAGCTTTTCGGGCCGCTCTTCGAATGTATTTTCGAGATTTTCTATCAGCGCCGCCCGTGACGCTGCAGGTATTTATGACCACGGTATCGGGTTTCCCGGAAAAGGGCACGACCCGGTACTCAGGTTCTTCGCCCACTGCGTCCTTCATAATTTCGGTATCGTACTGATTCGCTTTACAGCCTAACGTATAGAAAGCCACTTTCTTGGTCATATTTTCAATTATGGTTTCAGGTGCGGGTAAAAGATGGGATAAAATTAATTGCCAATGGGTGTTTCTCCCTCGTGTCTTTCGACTTCGAAGCGCTTAATTACGAAGTTGTCGTCCTTCGGAGGAATGCCCGCCTTGTTTTTCGTTACTTTTAGCTGTTCTTCCACGGAATCGATTCCCTCCAGGTCGGGTAAAAGCAGGCCCGACCTCTTCCCCTTTTCGACGATAATCCCGTATTTGTCGGGATCCAGCTCTTCTCTGTCACATACTTCCGGCTGGGACAGGACGTCTACCGATATCGTTAATTCCCCCAGTTCATCCGGTTTGACCGGAGGAAACCGCGGGTCCTCCAGGGCAGCCGAAGAGGCGTTCCTCATTATCTCTTCACCGAGCGATTCCGTAACCGGTGTATAGGTTCCTATACAGCCCCGAAGGTCTCCGCCGGTCCTTTTGAGAGTTACAAATGCTCCCCGGGGCTCGTCAGTTAGCGATTCTTTAAGCTTCTGAATTCCTTCGGGTTCTTTGCCGGTGACAGCCTTCTGAACTGCCTTTTTGGCTAGTTTTACGTAGTTATCTTCCATTTCCCTTTATTATAGAGCCAAGAGACCCCTTATTCAAAGCTACCTGGGTCTTTAACTAAATCCTTGACTTATCCACAAGGATACGTTAAGTTAAGCGTGATGTTAAGATGAAATGGAAGATAACGATATCAATTGTGCTGGTCGTATTATTAGTCGGATCCGGGATCGGGATCTACCTTCTCAATCAACGTGACGTAAACGAACTGGTCAAGAAAGGGGAGAGGATAAACCTTCTCGTCCTGGGCATTGATCACATAGAAGGGGCTCAAGCGCGGCGGAGCGATACAATGATGCTCGCCAGCATAGACACGGCCCAGGACAAAGCCAGTTTGATTTCCATTCCCCGGGACCTTTTCCTGAAGTATCCGGACGGTAACTTCCGTCGGGTGAACGCTGCTTACGCCATAGACGGTCCGGAGCTGGCCCGCGAGATGGCATCTAACTTTTTAGGGGTCCCCTTAAACTTTTATCTAGTCCTTGATTACGAGGGTTTTAAGGAAATAGTTGATCTTATGGGCGGGGTAGAGTTAACTGTAGAAGAGCGGTTGCAGTATACGGACAAGGCGGGGAATCTAAATATAGATATTGAACCCGGCAGGCAGACCCTGAACGGCGAAGAGGCCATGGGTTACGTGAGGTACCGGGGTAACCAGAGCGACCTCCAGCGGATCAACAGACAGCAGAAATTCCTCCGGGCACTTCTTCAGGGGGGCGTAAACCTGGAAGGTTGGTCCCAGATCAAGGACGTTATTAATACGGGCCGTAACTACGCTAAAACCAATCTATCCCTGATGGATATGTACGACCTTGGAAGAACCCTGAAGGATCTGGGGACGGAGGACTTCGAAATGGTAACTCTTTCGGGTAAGCCGGCTAGAGTTGAAAATAAATCCGTACTATTACCCCGAATTGTGGAGACCAGGAAGGTGGTTGCCCAGGAAATAAACGGGGTAAATATGGTTAGCAACGCCGACGCAAAGGTATACGTATTGAACGGTGAGGGAAGTAATTTTCTCGCCAGGAATTCGGCGGACAGGCTTACGGGTTTGGGTTTTTCTGTAACTGGAACGGACAACGCGGACCGGTTTGACTACGAGAAGAGTTATCTAGTTACCTTGAATAATGAAGGCGAAGAAATGGCGGATATGGTTGCTCAGGAACTGGATTTTGACCTGGAGATAGTCAGAGCGGAAAATTTTCAGGAAACCATGACCTCGCTTGAAGGTGCGGGAGTCGACCCGCCTCCTGAAACGAATTTATTATTGATAATGGGAGAAGGATCGACAGACTTTGTCTCTTAGCGAAGAAGAAAGACGGGATTTACTGAGACTGCTGGAAATTATAGAGGACAAAAAGGGAGAGCAGGCGAAGGTCCTGGATATGAGGGATCATACGATTGCTACCCGGTTCTTCGTGCTGGCAAATGGAACGAATCCCAAACACGTGAGGGCGCTAGCCGAAGAAATACTGGAAAAATACGACAGGACCGTAGTTCATAAAGAGGGACTTGATACCGGTTCCTGGATAGTCCTCGATTATGGCGAATTAATGGTTCATCTTTTTAACGAAGAAGTCAGGCAATTCTACGACCTGGACGACCTCTGGGTGGATAGGTATTACCCTATAAAGAAGTTAAGAACAGCCTGACCGTATATCAGCGGAGCTATTCCAGCCGGAACTATTCCAAAAAACATTCCTTGATTAATTTTCTATTACTAACAAGATAGTCCGTACCGGAGGCGATCGCGGTGATCATCGCCAGGTAGATTAACCACGGGATGGACTCTTTCAGCCAGATTAACTGGAACTCCAGGTTTATCGTAATAGTGACTATAAGTACTATATGGGATACCGTTTTTGCTTTCCCAAACCAGCTGGCCGAAATGACTTTTTCCCTGGTTGCTCCAAGTAGTCTAAGGCCGGTTACCAGAAATTCTCTGCTGACTATCACCACTACCGGTACCGCGGTAAGTTCTCCCAGCTGGACGAACGTGATAAAGACTGCAGAAACCAGTAACTTGTCCGCAATTGGGTCGGCAAATTTTCCGAACGGGCTCGTCCTGTGGTATTTCCTTGCCAGATACCCGTCGGCAAGATCCGTGACGGAGGAAAAAAGAAATAGACCCAGGGCAGCCAGGTTAAAGCCCGACAACAGGAGAAACATCACGAAGGGAACTGATATGATCCTAAACACGGTCAGGGCGTTGGGTATATTTTCGTCAGACATTATGTTATGTTCTCTCCTGAAAATAGGAAAGGAGTCGTAAGCCAAGCTGTCCTTTCAATGAGTCTACTACTAGAGGGCTTCAGTTATTACCCGTTCTCATTATGTATAATGGACGAGAGCCAATATTACCACTCAAGTTGAAAACTTTATTTCCTGTCAGTCATAATTCAAACGTTGGTTATTCCCTTATCCAGCAAGTTCAGAAAGGAGTGTATTGTATTCCTCCCCGTACTTGCTTATACTGTCTCAAATTGAATAGTTTAGACCCGAATTAAGCGATTATAACGCATAACCTCAGAACGATAAGGGTATCCGTAAGGGGTATTTAACAGTGAAAATTGGTCCAGCACCCAGTTTAATATGGACTTCAAAAATGAAACCAGTTTACAGAAGAGGTTTTTTGGTGAAAGTATTTTTCACCGTCCGGTAATCGATATTAAACTGGGTGCTGGTTGAAAGCCCTGGAAGAGGGACTTGATTTAACGCTTTAGATATCACCTAGGTGAAGATAACTAAGTTTCTTAAATAGGGACTATTTTTTCCTTTAGACTGAATTATAAGTTGGTCTCAGGAGAGAGAATTGCATGACTTAGGTTAGAGTCTCTTCCCCCGGGGTTAATTGTAATTGACGCACTTACGATTTACTTACTTAATGGTTTCATCTTCGCGATTAACGAGTACGGCCTGACAGAAAGGTGAAAGGCGATGTTACATCTATACAATACGTTGACGGGAGAACAGGAGAAATTCGAGCCTTTAGAGGAAGGGAAAGTCCGATTTTATAGCTGTGGTCCGACCGTCTACGACTACTTCCATATAGGTAATGCTAGGCCATTCATCGTCTTCGACGCCCTCCGCCAATATCTGGTATTCAAGGGGTACGAGGTCGAATTTACGCAGAACGTTACGGACCTCGACGACAAGATAATCGATCGAGCAGAAGAAGAGGGGGTTGAACCGGAAGAGTTAGCGGAAGAGTACGCCGAAGCCTACTTTGAGGACCTGGATAAGCTGGGAGTAAAAGAGGCCGATTACGTGCCGAGAGTTACAGAATACGTGGAGCAGATAATAGAACACGTAAGCGCTCTGGTGGAAAAAGGGTATGGTTACGAGGTAAAGGGAGACGTTTACTTCAGAGTTAGGGAATTCTCAGATTACGGCAAGCTTTCCGGTCGATCGATTGACGATCTGAAAAGTGGCGCCCGGGTGGAGGTAGAAGCAAAAAAAGAGGATCCGCTCGACTTTGCCCTGTGGAAGAGTTCCAATCCGGACGAGCCGGGCTGGGAAAGCCCCTGGGGCCGGGGTCGACCGGGATGGCACATCGAGTGTTCCGTCATGGCTCAGACTACGCTGGGAGAAAGTATAGACATTCACGCCGGGGGTCACGATCTCATATTCCCCCATCACGAAAACGAGATAGCCCAGTCAGAAGCAAGAACGGGAAAACAGTTCTGTCGTTACTGGATACATAACGGCCTGCTTGAGTTCGAGGGCGAAAAGATGTCGAAGTCTCTGGGAAACTTCGAGTACGCAAGAGAAGTGCTTGACGATTACGACAGGGAGACAGTAAGATATTTCTATTTCTCCACCCACTATAGAAAGCCGCTAAACTTCAGCGAGAAGAACCTGGAAGACGCGAAAAGTGCTGTAAATAGAGTCTACGAGTTCTTGAGTAATGTGGACGAGCTGGATACTGGTGGAGGCGATTCAGAGTCTTCCCTGTCGGAATACGGTAAAAATTTACTCGACCGAATAGAAACTGCCCGGGATAGATTTGAAGAGGAGATGGACAAGGACTTCAATACTCCGGGAGGTCTGGGCGTAATATTTGACCTGGTAAAGCAGGCGAATAAATTTAGAGATAAAGGAAAAAGCGAAAATCGCCACCTGCTGAAGAAAGCTAAGAGCAAGGTGCAGGAGTTATCGGAGCCTCTTGGTCTCTTTCAGGGCAGAGAAGAGGCTTCCGCCAGTGGTCTGGAAGAAGACCTGCTGGAACTTCTGCTTGAAGTTAGGAATGAGTTGAGAGACCAAGGAGATTGGGAACTTGCCGATCGGATGAGGTCGGAACTGGAGGAAATGGGGATTGAGGTCAAGGACCAGGAAGGTGAGACCACCTGGTCGGTTGACCGGAATTGACAACCCTCAACTATATGTTATCGGTAGTTTAGAGTTAGGTTTCAAATGAATACGACGACTACTCGGGTGATATCGTGAATAGACTCGAAGCGTACCTTTCAGTGTCGGACGTAGCGGAATATGCCGGATTGAGTATTGAAGGAGTAAGGGACCTGATTGACGAAGGGGAGCTGGAGGCGATGGAGCTTAACGGAAGAACCAAGATAAGGAAGTCGGAAATAGATAGATGGCTGGACGAACAGGTAAATATCGAAAAATTGCTCAAATTAACCGATAAAATGGACGGAGAAGTTGACGTCGAGGAAGTTGCTTCGGCCCTTGATATGGACCCGGAAGAAGTTCAGGATAAGATTGTAGATAATGATTAGTCTAGTCGACCTAAATAACTTCACCTAAACTATCGTGGCTAACAGTGGTATGTTCCAGGAACTGCTAGACCGGACGGAAGACCTGAGGGGACGGTTGATCCGCAGTATTATCGCGATTATCCTCGTTGGGATCGCCGCTTATATCTTCAGGGATCGCGTCCTGGAGTGCATCCAGAGGCCATTGGTCGACAAAGAACTGATTTTCATCCACCCCACGGAAGCGTTTTTCACTTATATCAAACTCTCCCTGTTCGTCGGTGTGCTTGTTAGCGCTCCCTATCTTCTTTACCAGATGATCCAGACCGCCAGCCCCTTACTGGCAAAAAGTGAGAGGTTCAGCAAGGGGTTCGTGTGGGCGTTGTTTGGGTTTGGTAGCATGTTTTTCTATTCCGGGGCGGCATTTGCGCTCCTCGGAGTAATGCCGTTTGCGCTGGACTTTTTGAAGGGGATCAGCGGAGAGAGTTTAAGGGCTACTTTTACCGTGGGGAACTACGCCTCGTTCGTGATGGCGTTTACGCTTATTTTTGGATTTGTGTTTGAAATGCCGGTCATCTCGTTTGGACTGGCCAGACTGGGTCTGATAACCCGCAAGACACTTACGAGTCAGTGGAGAATAGCGCTCATTGGCGCGGCGATTCTGGCAGCAGTCCTCACCCCCCCTGACCCGATCACTCAGATGTTTCTCTGGGGACCGCTGTTAATCCTTTACGGTTTATCCATAGTGCTTGCCGGAATAGCTGAAGGCCGATAGTCGGAAGTTATCAAGCTAGCTTGCGCAATCCGAGGAGAAAATGGGACGGTCGATTAGAATAAATATTGGTGGCTTGGTTTTTTAATTCAGGCATTACATTCCGAAATAGAATACGTTAAAATACTCTCAGTAAGTTTG
The DNA here is from genome assembly GCA_021735245.1 of Candidatus Bipolaricaulota bacterium. Lineage (GTDB taxonomy): Bacteria > Bipolaricaulota > Bipolaricaulia > M55B111 > M55B111 > JAGXLP01. Next base: position 5,158 of record JAIPHJ010000031.1, on the reverse strand, counting down.
GAGGTGTTATTGACCAATGTTCGGATTGGGACCGACTGAGCTAATAATTATTCTGGTAATCATTCTCGTGATATTTGGTGGAGAGAGGTTACCCGAACTGGCCCGATCTCTGGGGAAAGGGGTCAGAGAATTCAACAAGGAAAAAGAGAAGATCCAGGAGCAATACAACGAGACCCAGGAAGCAATAGACGTCGACACGGAGACTGGCAGCAAGGATTCCGATAGGGCTTCCGGCGACGAATCGGTCGAAGAAGAAGGCGAAGATGAAGCCGAAGAAGACGAAAATTAATAGATAGCCACAATTATCTTTGAATGAAAGACGAAGAACGACCGCTCGGGGAGCACCTGGAGGAACTGAGAAGTCGAATAATCAGCTCCCTGGGTGCGATCGTTCTCCTCGGTGGTGCTGCCTACTATTTCCGGATACGGTTGTTGAGTTTCCTCATAGAGGCCGCCCGCGAGGAGTCCTTAATATATCTCCATCCCACTGAAGCGTTCTTAACTTACTTGAAACTGGCAGTGATAACGGGGTTGATACTTTCCACTCCGTGGCTGCTTTATCAGTTCTGGAAATTTATTCTTCCGGCTTTGCTCGAGGAAGAGAAAAAGTGGTTTAAGCTGGGATTCTTCCTCGGCGGGGTCCTGTTTTATGCAGGGATCGGACTAGCCCTGCTGGTTGGACTACCCTATACAATGAAGTTTCTGGCGAACGTGGGGGGCGAGAGCCTCGTTTCCAGCTTTTCCGTTCGCAATTACATAACCTTTACCTCTCTGTTGACCTTTGCAACGGGAATTGTGTTCGAACTCCCTCTACTTATCTATCTGGTGGTGAGGCTGGGATTCGTCAAGCTATCGACTTTGAGGAAAAATAGAAGGTTCGTTATCGTCGGTACGTTTATTGTAGCGGCGTTTATAACTCCGACCGACCTCTTCTCTCAGGCATTTATGGCGGTACCCCTTATTTTACTTTACGAAGTTACTCTCCTGTTTGTGGGTTTTACCATAGGAGAACCTGAGCCCGAGTAATCCTGCCCGGGTTAGTCCATAAGTGTTGCCGTATTGTCAATGGTTCCGGGGCTGAGTGGATAGAAGATCGTCTTTTTGTCCTTCTTAATTATCTTCATCTGGCCGTCGTCAGTCTTGACGTACTTAAATCCGAAACTTTTTATAAAGGGGTAAGGTAAGAGATACGTATAGGTGATAATATACCTCTGATCGTAAGTCCGATACACAGCTATTCTCCCTTTGAAGTTTGCCAAGCGGTCTAAATCTACCACTTTCTTCACCTGGTCCGGTAGCCATCGTTCTTCTTTTTTTTCTATGGTCTCAATTACCCTCCTCACGTTGTAAGTCGGTCCCAGTGAGACTACGACCGGGTTCTCCGAGTATATTCCTCCAACTCCGTATTCCATCTCGGTCCTCATCCTGATATCCGCAAGTTCAGAAGTAACCAGGTGCCAGGAGGAAAGGAATACTACCAGGATGATTATAAAAATTATTCTCAGCCAGTATCGTTTTTTCTCGACCTTTTCTCTCCTATCTTTGTTTTTTTTGCTAGCTCTATTGTCCAATTCTCCGAAGAAATTGATAAACTCTCTTTGAGACCTAAATCTCAGATAGAAGTAGAGTAATATTAAGGGCAAGCCGAGAAAGTAAACTAAAAAGTAGATAATTGTTAGCATTTTTAGACCCCGGTTCCTCGTTTTGCCTCCAAGAATTTCTTTTGGTGAGTAGTTAATTAGTCAGAAAGCCATCATTAGTTTGTTGAGCAGAAGGGATATTTTCAACCAAAACTGAGGGTTTCTTACTCCAATGTTAAGCTTCCCAAACGGGAGAGGGCCACTTCGATTTGAATAATGTGTCCAATCCACCGCTGGGTAAGGGCTGCAATCGGTAATCCAATTTCAGCCACCTGATTTTTCGCCTATTCAAAATCCTTAACAGGCTTATCCGGAAGTTTTAATTTGAAATATCTTACGAGTCTATTTATTATGAAATTGGAAAACATCGGGGTTAGAAATTATTTAGAGGGAAGATTTTCTGGTGTTTGGCAACCCGGGTTTGGGTAATAAATGTAGTATTATCATGCGATCAAAATTTGTTTTAAGTACTTAGTACTTATTAGTACTTAGAGGAGGTGATAGACTTACGGGCAGTTATTCAAAGAGCAATTCAGAGTTAAGGAGGCCTGACTTTCCAAAGTTTTTTGGAATGTTCTGTCCGAATAATTTCGTTTTTTTAATCCAGACGTAAAAATAGTGATAATTTAAGGAGGATAAAATGAATTATAAGTATAAAAGTGCAATTGTCCTATTTTTATCCCTGCTGCTAGTTCTGAGTGCTTTTACGGCCGTTTTTGCTCAGGACGAAGAGGGCGAACTGTTGAAGGAAATTAACCTGGAAGTAAGGACGAGCCGTTCTACGGGTATCGGGGATACTGCGGAAGGGACGCTTGATCTCTTCATGCAAGGCGTGCCGGGAAAGCAGTTCGAAGGACTCTCGGAAAGCATGCGGGCAAAACTGGGAAGAATAAGAAGTGCCGGATCGTACAACAACCTCTACTTCAATCCTGCAGCTACTGCCAAGTACACGTCAGAAGTAGGCGGAAAGAGACAGTTCAATCCTTACTCCATAAAGAAATTCCGTTACGCGATGAACTGGCTGGTGGACCGGCAGAAGATAGTCGAAGAGATGTATAATGGTTATGCCGAAGTCAGGCCTACGTCCGTCGTAAAGAGCGTAGCTACCTACGATCAGTACGTCCAACCAGTGGTAAAAAAACACGGGGTTACTCCCACAGGGGATTTCGAGAAGGCTAAGTCCATGGTTACGGAGGCCCTGGAGTCAGCCATGGAAGATCCCGACCTAAAGGGCGAGTTGAAGAAAATGGAAGCCGATGATTCTCCTGTTGGTTACTGGTGGGCCTACAAAGGACCTAACGAAGAGGAATTTAGTCCGATAAGGCCGATAGTTATGATCAGGGTCGAAGACGAAAGGAAGCAGATCGGTCAATATTACTGCGACCAGCTGGAGAAGGTTGGTATCTATCCTGAGAGGAAACAATGGGACAGGAGAAAGGCAATCCAGAACGCCTGGTATACGGACCCCAAAGCACTTAAGTGGCACGTCTATACCGGTGGATGGATTGCTTCCGGTAATTCTTTCTTCGAACGGTTCAGTTCGTTCCAGATGTATGCCCCCTTTTACGGCTACATGCCGGGTGGATTTGCCGGCGAGAACGCCTGGAAGTACAAGAATGAAGAACTGGACAAGTACGGTAGTAAAATACAGTCAGGCGAACTGGAGACCGTGGAGGAATACTGGGAGACCTTCCAGAAGTGTATCGATCTTGGCGTGGAGGATAGCGTCAGGGTCTTCCTGACAACGACTTTCGACTATTATCCCTATAACAAGGACCAGGTCGTTTCGTTCATTCCGGACGGTAAGATCGGCTGGTCCAGCATGTGGACTGCCAGAACAATGAAGACGAAAGACGGCGTGCTGGATACTGCCGAGTTTGCCAGTCAGGGTAACCTGTTCATGGATAACTGGAATTTCGTCGGTGGATCTACGGACGTCTATTCTCAAAGGTTGCTGCGGTTAATCCGTGATGCCTCATACTGGATGGATCCTCAGACAGGTTTGAATAGACCGGTCAGGGGGGAATGGACGAATATAAAGAAGGATTACAGCTACGAAGAAGGCGAACTACAAAGAGGGCTGGAGCTGCCTGAAGACGCCGTCTACTACGATACGGAGGACGAAAAGTGGAAAGAAGTAGAAGACGGTACAATGGCCGCTACCAGTGCCACGTATCAGTGGAAGTTCTCCAAGTTCCACGACGGTCACATGATGAGCGATAGAGACCTGGTAGCCTCGTGGGGCTTTAGCAAAGAGTGGGCCTACCAGGATAGCGAAGACGATAGGAAATTCAACAGCGGGTTCTCGGGTCAGACCAAACCTTTCTACGAGAATGTCAAAGGTGTCGTCTGGCACGGGGACGGGAAATTCACCGTCTACGGGGACTACACCTTCCCGGCGGATTCCATGATTGGCATGTATTACAACATAGATGCCTTTAAACCGTGGGAGATCAACTACGCTGCTGGAGAGCTAGTTGCATCCGAGGAACCTTCTCCCGCCCTTGAAGCGTCCTATACCTGGGAAGAATCAGAAGGATCCAAGTGGGTCCACTTTATAAGCGAAAACCAGGGCAAGGACTTCAAGGCAAAGCTGGAGAACATGAAAGAGAACTTCAACGTTCCTCCTTATTTAAAAGAGGAAAATAACTCCCCAGCACCGATTAGCTCGGACGTATTTAGCGAGGAAGTAGACAGCGTAATTGAGTTCTACGACGAGTACGGCCACTTCTACCCGGCTCAGGGACCTTTTGTGCTGACTAATTACGATGCTCAGAACAAGGTAATGAACTTTAAGAGGTTCGACAGGGTAGTAGATAATCCTGAATACCCCTACAGCTGGGATCACTGGTCCGAGACCATGAAATTTGTCAGCTTGACGATCGGTAACATCGAGGTTCCCACTAACACGCCACGGGGGTCCAACTTCACGGTCAGCATTAGCGCGGAAAGGACCCAGTCCTATCCGACTGAAAAATCTGCCCCGGCAGAAGAAGGGAACGTCGAGGTTAGGTTGCTCTCGGACGGAGAACTACTTCACACAGAACAGGCGGAACTTGCGGAACCAGGAACTTTCAAGGCAACGATGCCGGCGGACGCCACCGTAGATCTCGAACCAGGGGCCTACGAAGTTAAAGTCGTTGGGTCTCTGCCAGGACAGGAAGCATCCATGGTAGAAGCTACTTCCACCATAGTCCTGGTTTAACCTGTATGTTTATTGTTTAACCCGACGCAAAACAGTTGAACATTCTGGCCAGGGTTGGGGCTATTCTTGTTGCCCTCACCCTGGCTTATTTCTTTTTACTCGAGTTTAAATTTCGCCAGGGTCTATACCCACGCGGTGGTTGAATATTTTATTTATTAACTACGAAAATGTGGAGAAGTCAATTACCCCGCACCAAGGTGCGGGGCTTGTAACCACAAACCCGTAAGGTCAGGAATGTTTTTCTTTAACGACAATCGACCCAGCAGTCAATCGAACCCGTTTCCCGCCTTATACCCAATATGGGAAATAAACT
>JAIPHJ010000030.1 GCA_021735245.1 Candidatus Bipolaricaulota bacterium | reverse complement strand
GCCCTGGAAGAGGGACTTGATTTAACGCTTTAGATATCACCTAATAGGTGAAGATAACTAAGTTTCTCAAATAGGGACTATTTTTTCCTGTAGACTGAATTATAAGTTGGTCTTAGGAGAGAGAATCGCAAGACTTAGGTATGATTCCGGTGCTGCGATGGAAGAGATAAATCAAAGGCCCGCAGCCAGGAAAGTCCCCCTTCCGGACGAGCCATGAAAGCGAACTTCAATCGGAAGGTTGCCGGTCTAAGCTGTCTTCACCAACTACCTGTTTCAGCGCCGCCAGAGCTACTTCGATTTGATCCTCCGACGGTTCACGAGTGGTAATCTTTTGAAGCATTAGTCCGGGCATTAAAAATGGCCGTAGAAATGGGTTATCAGTGTGCCTCCCAGAGAACCTGAGAATCTCGTAAGAAACTCCGGCCACAACGGGAAGTAACAGGATTCGCGAGGCGATCTTGATCAAAAGGGAAGGGTTGCCGACCAGTGAAAAAGTGAGGATGGCCACGATCAGGACTATCATCAAAAACGCCGTTCCGCAGCGAGGATGTAAGGTGCTATAACCCTTCGCCTCGTCAACGGCCAATTCCTTCCCGTCCTCGTAAGCGTAGACGGACTTGTGTTCCGCCCCGTGATACTCAAATACCCTTTTTATATCTTCAAAAAAGGTAATGACTACCAGGTAAAGCAGGAAAAGCCCTATCCTGATCAACCCTTCCACCAGGTTAAACAGAAAGGCGTTCGCCTCACTTAATCCCCACAGGTTATTCGTTGCCCAGACGGGAAGAATAACGAAAAAACCGATAGATATGAGCAGAGCCAGGCCTGTAGTTAGGATTGCCTCTCTGGCGCCGAAATCCTCTTCTTCCTCTTCGAGGGCAATTTCGGCGGAAAGGTTCAGTGCCCGGATTCCCGTACTAAGCATATCGTAAAGGTTGAACAGTCCCCGGACAAAAGGGATTTCGCTCAACCCCTTGAATTTTTTTCTCGGTTCAAGGTTCCGAACTACTATTTCCCCGTCGGAAACTCTCCTTACGGCGACCGAAATATCGTCCTCGTTCCGCATCAGAACGCCTTCGATTACGGCCTGCCCACCTACTGGCATTGGTTAACCTCGGGGAAAAGCAGCGTAAGTACCGCCAACCGTTAACTCCTCGCTATTCCTCGTCCGGCTCTTCTTCCGGCTCTTCTTGTTTTGCTTCCTGGGTTTCCGATTCCGGTTCTTCGGTTTCCGACTCCTCTTGATCGTCGGAATCAATTCCGTACTTCTTCTCGAACTTGCTGATCCTGCCCTCGGAATCGAGAAACCGGTCTCCGCCGGAGAAGAACGGGTGACAGTTAGAACAAACGTCTACGTGTAGGTCCTCCTGAGTGGAAAGAGTTTCGAATGTATTTCCACAGGCACACTTAACCGTTACTTCTTTTAATTCGGGATGTATTCCTTCTTTCATATTGCCTCACTCCAATCAAAAAATTGCTAATGATCTGAAAACACTCAAGAAAGCGTGGAAAGGCTCCTGTTTAACGTTTGGAGAACTGCTGTCCCCTTCTTGCTTTGTGCTTTCCAATTTTCTTCCGCTCGACCATTCGGGGATCCCTGGTAAGTAACCCTTCCTGTTTTAAATCCTTCTTGTATTCATCTCCCAGGGCGGTCATGGCCCGCGCTATGCCGTGCTGAAGCGCCTCGAGCTGAGCCTTGTATCCTCCACCGTCTACGTTCGCTTCGACGTCAAAGTTGTTCTCCGTACCGGTAACAGAAAAAGGTTTTCGGGCCACAAGATTTATCATTTCTTCCGTGAACGGGAGGGCCTGGAAGTATTCCGAAGCGTCCTTCCCATTTACCTCAATCTTACCGTCCCCTCGCTCGAGGTAAACACGAGCACGGGATTCTTTTCTCTTTCCAACGCAATGAGCGCGTCCATCAACCACTTTAGGTTTTGCCATCTATGTAATACCTCCACTTAATCCCAAGAATTTCTCACTAATAATATTAAACCAGGCCGCTGATTGCAACTGGAAGCAGCTATCCGAGGGGGGTGAGTTCTAACCCCGGCCCCGATTATTCAGAAAGGCCGTCAGTTTGTCGAAGTCTTTAATGGTTAGTTCTTCCGGACGTTTTCGCGGATCGATTTTAGCTTGATCCAGCAAATCATCTACCTCGACCTTCTCCAGGGAAAATTCGGGAGAAACGATCAACCCCTTGCGTATCGTCTTGCGCCTGTAGTTGAATAGACCACGGACCACCGAAAAGAATGATTCGTCGTCGGTCTCAAACTTCTTCTCTCGAGTAAAACAAATTTCGATTATCGAGGAATCCACCTCTGGCGGAGGATAAAACGCGTCCGGAGGAAGGGCGGCCAGGCGAGACACCTCCGCATAAGCCTGGATATAGTATGTAATTGCCCCACAACCTTTAGTCCCGGGGTCGGCTAAAATTCTGTCCGCAACTTCTTTCTGTATTGTAAAAACTGCCTTTGAAAAGTACCTGCGCTCGGCCACGGCTCTTTCCAGAATCTTTCCGGTAATATTGTAAGGGATATTCCCCACCAACCTGGCAGCACCCGGTTGACCCAGGCCGAGTTTGGTAAAGTCGAGATTCAGAAAGTCCGCCTGGATTAACTCCACCGACTTCTCCGGATTCAGCTCCGCGAACAAACTCCCGAAACTTTCGTCTATCTCGACAGCGAGAACCCTGTCGAATCTTTCCTTCAACAGACAGGTCAGTGAACCGGGCCCGGCTCCAATTTCCAGGGCGACTTCGCCGGTTCCCGCTCCTCCGGCGACCGTTTCCAGGAATTTTCTATCAACGAGGAAATGCTGACCTCTGTTCCTGTCCGCTCGGATGTCGAACCGCCGGAGAAGCCTCTTCAGACTATCCTTCCGGTAGAGATCCTCACAGCTTTCGGCAATCACAGGTTTATCAAACCGACCTTTTCCAGAGCTATTATCTCGTTTGCACAATAATTGACCGGATCCCGCCTGTACCCCCGGGGAATCCGGGTTCGATCGTAACCAAGATCGGGTGAGAGAGCCAGGACCTCTTCGTCGCTATAGGAGCCGCTACCTTCTTTTTCCAAAATACCTCTCTTAAGGCAGTAGTTGATAAAAGACCTCCACCGCCGCTCAATACGTTCCCGGTCAGATAATTGGTCATCCAGGTTATAGTTCTGACGCTCGAAGTATTCCAGATCCGCGAGAACCTTATCTTGAATTTCGCTCAGCCGGATCTCATCCCGACCCGCTTCCTTCGCTGCCTTCAGGTGATAGCTCGCCAGCTGGCCCAGATTAATCGTGGTTAAGCCGAGTATCGTCTTTCGCAACCTGCTGCTCCTTTCCTTGCGATCGTACTCCTCCAGGCCCCTCATTTCTTCCCCTATATTCACGTCTATCCGGGTCTTTCCCGTATTCATGAAGTCATATGTAATATTCGTAGGAACCACCGTCACGTCAGTATTCGCTTCGTCAATCAGAATAAGCAGACTGTCTTTTAACGGTCCGAGCATCCCGTCCTGCGTAAGCGTGCCTTCGGGGGTGATATAAAGCATAGCTCCGTCGTTCAGCAGTTGAATGAATTTAGTCAGCTGATCCTTTACGGCACCCAACTTACTCTTCTTGACCGCTTTTCTGAACTCGGACTTGAAATTCCTGGAATCAATTTTCTTCCTGGGGTATCCCTCGCGCTCGAAAAACTCCGATATCGTCATGTCAGGGCTCCCAAACGACGAGCTTTCGAGCAGATCTTCCAGAGCCTCTTCCTTGATTATCTCCCTCAGTTCGTGATCGTCGTCGTTTTCCTTTATTATCCTCAGGGCGTCGTGGACGGGAACCGAATGGAAATCAAGTTTGCCTATCGGATGAGCGTGAAGCTTTTTCAATATAAATCCTAACGACAGAGGCTGAAGAGCTTTCTTGAGCAACCGGGGTCCTTTGATCCAGTTTCCCAGAAAACCTGGTTGAAAAAGATTTTCGTCGGCCATGAAGGAAATGGGCGTTGAGGGTGGAAGGAGCCCGTTAGAGTAATATAGAATGGAGGCAATTAGAACCGAATCAAGGTCACGCTTATGATTTGCTACTACCAGAGAAGAAGGGGACTCGCTGTAATTGTCCAGTCCATCAACCTGGAGATCGAAAAAGGGTTTTATACCTAGACGTAAAGAGATGCCAATCAAATTATATAGTAACCAGCTCATCTGGTCCTTCGAACCTTCCTCTGTTGAAAGCGGATGTTATGCAACCCTAATTTTCAGATATCAGACGATAAATCACAAGTTGTTGAGTTTTTACCCCTTGCTCGCTAGTCTTATATGCACGTTGAAATATTTCGCACCTATAAATAATTAAAATATTCAACAGGGATTGTGGGATATGAAAACCGTTTGTGTCTACGAAGATCCAACCATGTACGGAACCCATGGAATAACCGCGGCCGTAAAACAACAGAGGAAAGCTCTGAGGGCGAACGAAATCGAAGTCAAGGATAAACCAAAAGAACCCTACGACGTGATCCACATAAACTGGCCCGGACCGATTTCCTACCTGAGATTAAGGCAAGCCCAGCGACGCGGTAAGATGGGCGTAGTATTTGCCCACTCCGGCAAGGATATCGAAGGAGGGTTTACGCTATCGAGACACCTGGAAAAACCATTTATGAAGTGGTTATCTCTCCTTTATAATTCCGGTGACAGGATAATCGCTCCTTCCGAGTACGCGAAGGGTATGATAGCCGAATTCGGCGTAGACCAGGATAAAACCAGAGTTGTTAGTAACGGCGTTGATCTTTCAAAAGCCGAATACTCCGAAGAAGGAAGGGAAAAGTACAGAGAAAAATTTGATTTGAACCGACCCACGGTGATCGTCGTCGGACAGGTCATACCCCGTAAAGACATAACCACGTTTGTAGAAGTGGCGAAAGCTCTACCCCAATATCAATTTATCTGGTACGGTCACAGGATGAACCGTCTATTCATGTTTGACCGGAAAATGGACAATGCGATACGTAACTCCCCCGAGAACGCCCAATTTACCGGTTACGTCGAGGACATCAGCGCAGCATTTTCTTCGGGAGACCTTTTCTTCTTCCCCTCCAAGGAGGAAAACGAGGGAATAGTTCTTCTGGAGGCGGCAGCGATGGGTTTGCCAATAGTAACCAGAGACCTTCCCGCTTACAGGGGATGGATGGAGGACGGTAAAAATTGCCTAAAAGGCACAACCAGGGAAGAGTTCGTCCGCCTGATAAGGAAGGCGATGGAGGACACGGACCTGAGAGAAAATCTCGCCAAAAAAGCCAGAACCACCGCGGAAGAACACCGACTGGAAAAAATTGGCCGGGAGTACGAGGAGATTTACGACAACTTTTTGAAGGAAAAATAAATTTCCGGCCCTCTCTCTATAAAATATCAATTTTCCTAAAAATTTACATATCTGCACTTGAATATATAGTCTCCCCGACTATAATTTAATCAGTTATAAAATTATTTAACTAATAACGGTTCAACTGGACCTCAAATTCGGATTAAGTACACTAGGAGGTGTGTTAAATGAACAAAGAGGGTAACGAAGCACGGAAGTTTTCAGCTATTAAGCAAATCTACCGCGAGAACTACCTGGAAGACCTTTCACATAGATTGAGAAAAGAGGCAAAAAACGAGAAGAAAAACTGCTCTTAGCTTTATAAGTCAATTAAGTTGATTATCGAGGAGAGGACCTTAACGGGTCTTCTCCTTTTTTTATTCCTTTCTCCCCATTACCTCGACGTAACTTTCAAACAATTTCCTCGTCATCGTCTCAGCCGAAAAGCTTCGGGCCACCTCTCTTGCTTCTTCGCTTTTTCGGTTCAATAAATCCGGGTTTTCAAGTAACTCCCTGACCTTTTCACTGAAGACCCCGACGTCCTCAGGCACCAGATAACCCCCTTTATTCCCAACCAGTACGTCCCTGACTCCCGGAGCGTCTACTGCAACTACCGGAGTCTTTGCGGCCAGCGCCTCGGCAATAACCAGCCCCTGGGTCTCCGTGAGGGAAGCAAATAAGAAGAGATCCGCTTCCCGATAATACTGGGCCAGTACCTCCTCTTGCTCGACGTAACCCGTAAAATGAATTTTTCTGGAAGCATTCATCCTGCTTACGCGAGATAATACCTTTCCCAGCCCTCTACCTCCCCCGACTATCACGAAATGAACGGAAGAAACCATCCTGGATACTTCTTTAAACGCATCCAGAAGGAAGCCAACGTTTTTCTCGCTTCCCACCCGACCAACGTAAAGCAAAATTCTCTCGTCCTCGTTTATCCCAAATTGTTCCCTCAACGTCCTTACGCCCTCGTTCTCTTTCTCGTATGTCTCCAGGTCGATACCCGTGGGCAAAACCTCCAGTGGAGGGTCAAGGTCATAAGACTCCAGCAAAGATTTCATGTCAGGTGAGGGCACGAAGACCTTTTCCCCGTTTTGCGTTTCTCTTGAAGTATACAACCTCGTTACTGCCCGAGATACGTTATTCGGTACACCCGGAACGTAGTGTCGTATATACAGTTCCAGATTTGTGTGATAGGTCAGAAAAATGGGAACGCCGTAAAAACCAGCTATCCACCGGGCGGGAGCACTCATAATAGTGGGAAGGTGTATATGAACTATATCCAGGTCGGAAAACTCCCTTCGAAAGATCCTGGCAGCCTGGAAAGGGTCCGTTAATCTGAAATCCTTTAGCAGGGGACTGTAATAGGAAGGAACCCTAAAGACGTTTTCCTCTTCCGTCGTTTCCTCTTCGGGATAATCGGGACAAAATACGTAAACTTCCTGTCCCAGTTTCCGTAACTGATTTGAAAAATTAACCACGGAAGTCGTAACTCCACCAGGGGCTGGCAGATAGGCTCCCGTTACGAACCCTATTTTCATTATACTCCTTTCATACCTTTCCACTATTGATACAACTCATGGTGGACAAATTCAACCCAATAAATTATCCTAGCAATTAAAGAACTCGTTCTTTGCTGCCTATCGCTACTTCTATCGTCCTAAATGAGCCTAAATTTTTGGTGTTTGTGAGGAGAATCCAGGTTCGTCCCCATGGTTGCTAGACATATGCATTCTCCACAACAAAGCGCACCAGAAGTCTAATCTAACCAGGAGGCTTTTGCTGACCGTTCAGGAAAATCCTATCGGAGGCCGAGCGGGCACGGTTCCACCCTTTCGTCGGTCCTCCTTTTCGACCTCCGGGCTTCCCGGACCGAGAAATTTCCGACTCGCGTGCTCAAACTGGTGCCTTTACGAGAGTGGTTCTTTTTGAGAGTGATCATGATGCATAAAGATTTAACCTCATTCGGTCATGGTAATATCCCTCTCCTGGAATTACCTGATGCAAGCCTCAGGTAATTCCAGGCTCGGTCAGACATATGCGCCGCGTCGCTGGAATTTTCTCGGCCCGGAGCCCTTATTGCGTTCTAGTACAATTGAAGAAAGGGTGGGGAGCGAGGCCGAGATCGGAAGCAGCGATTTCCACGCCGGGGAAATCGCCTGCGGTTTTGTCGAACGGTGAGCAAAAGCCTTATGAACATAATGCTGGTATAGAAGTTAAGCAACAATCACCCATTTACGAAATAGATAAGAGATACTATTAACCAGCTACGCGGATCGTCCTTCATCGAGAGTCTCGGCCAGGCATGGGTAACCCGATTTATTTGTTTGGTATAATAGCAGCTGAATCTCCTCGCTTGCCCTTCCTATACTTTGAACAAAGTTACATTTTCCAGTTAATTTCGATTTCTTCTGCCGCTTATAAAACTATATAGGAAATAAACACAACAAATCTCTACATAACACCTCCCCGGTCCGAATATCGTAATCCGTGCTGGAACCGCCTGTGTTCCCGTAAGAATCAGGTTTTTGAACTCATCTACCTGGCGAAGTATAATCTATTAACAGACTGTAATAATATTCTTAATCCACGAAATCCGACGGTGATATTATGGATATAAGAGAGGGAGAAAAGGTATCCGGGGTCGTCAAAGAGTTAAATGACGAGGGATACACGGTAGCTCTATGTAACGATATTAAGGGGTTCGTTCCCAAAGATAATCTGACCAACGGCGTAGAGTCCTCCAGCCTGGAAGAGGGATCGGAGGTGAAAGTCAGGGTTAACGGGAAAGAGGAAGATGGTTCGCTGACCCTGACCATCACCAAACTCTTTACCAGGGATAAATTCCAGCAGAAGCCGGACAAATATCTTAAAAATTTATCTGACGAGAAGAGCAACGGGGGTGAAAATGAACCAGAGCCAAAAATAGCCGATGAATTTCAGGAATGGCTCGCCGATATAGAAAAAACATTTGAACAGATTAACCAGAACCGAAAGGAAAGGCTAAACGAAGATTTCTGGACGGTCTAATTTCAATTCAGGAGGGGTAACATGCCGAGGGGGAAAATAGAAATAGACATCAACCGCTGTAAGGGGTGTCGGCTATGTATCGAGACCTGCCCTCAGGACGTCATCGCGTTCTCCGACGATTTTAACTCCAGCGGGTATAACTACGTAGAGACAGAAAATCCAGAGGACTGTATAGGCTGCGGTTTTTGTGGCAAAGTCTGTCCCGATGTCGCCATAACGGTTTACAAAAGACAGAAGGAGGGAGTCTGATGGGGGAAAAGAAGCTGATGCGGGGCAACGAAGCGATAGCGGAAGCGGCAATACGGGCCGGCTGCAGGAACTACTTCGCTTACCCGATAACTCCCCAGGCAGAGCTACTACAGTGGATGGCCGAACACATGCCGGAAAAAGAAAACGGAACTTTTCTCCAGGCTGAGAGCGAAATAGGGGCTATAAGCATGGTATACGGGGCGGCTTCCACGGGGGAAAGAACCATGACTTCCTCCAGCAGCCCGGGAATAAGTTTAAAGCAGGAGGGAATTTCTTACCTTGCGGGGTCCGAACTTCCCGCAGTTATAGTGAATATTATGAGAGGCGGACCGGGGGTGGGAAATATTCAACCGGCTCAGGCAGATTACTTCCAGGCTACAAAAGGAGGGGGGCACGGGGATTACCGACTGATAGTACTTGCCCCGTCTACGGTACCCGAAGCAGCAGAGCTCACATTTGAAGCATTCAACCTGGCTGACGAGTACAGAAACCCGGTTATCCTCCTCGCTGACGGAATGATAGGTCAGATGATGGAGCCGGTAGAGTTGCCGTCCCCTGTCGATACTTCCGACCTTCAGCCCAAACCATGGGCCACTACGGGCACGGACGGCCGTGACTCTAATACCATCAGGAGTTTCGCCATGGGCGCGGAGGCACTCAAATCAATTAACCGGGATCTTCAGGGGAAATACGAGAACATCAAAAAGGCAGAAACGAGATACGAAGAGATCGGTGTGGACGATCCTGACGTACTCCTGGTCGCATTTGGAACCGTAGCCAGAATAGCCAGAACGACAAGACGACTGGCCGAGGAGCAGGGAATTAACTTAGGGATATTCCGCCCGATCACTCTCTGGCCCTTTCCGGGGGATAGGCTCGCCGAACTGAGCAAGAAAGTCGATACGGTTCTTACGGTAGAGATGAACGCCGGCCAGATGGTCGAAGACGTCAGACTATCGGTTAATTCGGAGATAAATACACCCTTTTACGGAGAGCAGGGTGGAGTAGTGCCCGATCCCGGCAGAATCCTGCAGGAGGTAAAGAAGTATGTCTGAAGAAGCGGTAGCCGAGAACACGAAAGAAATGAAAAAAGTTTTCGATAGGCCCGAGAGTCTAAACGATCAACAGTTTAGTTACTGCCCGGGCTGTCATCACGGGGTTATAAACAGGCTGATCGCGGAAGCAATCGACGAACTTGGAATCCAGGACACCACAGTGGGAACGGCCCCGGTGGGCTGTTCCGTCTTTCTGTATAAGTGGTTTGATATAGACGTTATTCAACCCGCCCACGGCCGAGTCTCAGCGGTTGCCACCGGGGCAAAAAGAGCCAGACCCGACCTTACCGTTTTTGCCTACCAGGGAGACGGGGACTTCGCCTCAATCGGGACAAATAATTCGACTCACGCCGCCAATCGGGGCGAGAATATCACGACCTTCTTTATCAACAATACGCTTTACGGGATGACCGGCGGGGAAATGGCACCGACTACGTTGATTGGCCAGAAGACCACTACCACGCCCCAGGGGAGAACGGCCAAAGATTATGGATACCCGATAAAGATGTCCGAAATGCTGGCGGAGCTGGACGGGCCGACTTACATTACCCGGCAGGCGGTATACGACCCGAAGAGAATAGATAAAGCCAGGACGGCAATCAAAAAGGCTTTCAGGTTTCAGATGGAGGACGAGGGATATTCTCTGATCGAGTTTCTCTCCGCCTGTCCTATTAACTGGGGTATGGACCCTGTGGAAGCGAACGAGAGAATCAAGAAAGAAGTAGAAGAAGTCTATCCTCTCGGCGATATAATCGAGAGGAGCTGAGGGGGTCAAAATGGATCAATATTCGACTATAGTATCGGGGTTCGGAGGACAGGGGGTCATATTAACGGGCAAAATAATTGCCAGAACGGGAATGGAAGAGGGCCTGGAGGTAACCTGGCTTCCTTCCTACGGCCCTGAGATGCGGGGCGGTACTGCAAACTGTACAGCAATCATTTCGTCAAAACTTATCGGGTCTCCGGTGGTTAAAGAACCTTCCTCCTTAATTGCCTTCAATAAACCTTCTCTGGATAAATTTGGACCCAGCGTTCAGCAGGACGGTGTGATAGTGCTCAACAGTTCGCTTATCGATGATTTCTCGTTGGATAAATCCCACAAAGTAGTTCTTCTTCCGGTCAACGAACTCGCAAAGGACCTTGGAAACCAGAAAGTCATAAACATGGTGGCTCTCGGTGGTTGGTCGAAAGCTACAGGAAAATTATCACTGTCGGCGTTGAAGAAGGGGATGAAGCTGACCCTGGAAGAATCCGGCAAAGAAAGGTTCGTAGATATCAATCAAAAGGCCCTGGAAAAGGGTTACGAGACGGCTAAAGAAGGAATCAAGGCGTCCAGTGTCTAACGAGATGATTTCGAAAGAGGACAAGAATCTGATTGAAGAGACGCTGGAAGAGTCCGAAGTTTTTTCTGGCGACCTGTTGAAATTAACGGTCAATACAGTTCAGGGAGCCAACGGTTCAAGGGCAAAAAGAGAGGTAGTTCACCACCCGGGTGGAGTAGTCATCCTGCCCGTACTAGCCGGAGACCAGGAAGATGAAATCCTTCTAGTAAGGCAGTACAGGGAGCCGGCTGGCAAGCCTCTCTGGGAGCTTCCCGCCGGCACGCTGGAAGAGGGTGAAACCCAGGAAAATTGTGCCCGCCGAGAGCTGGTCGAGGAAACCAGTTATCGACCGAATAGCCTGGGGAAGAAAGTCGATCTATTTACCTCTCCCGGTTATACGGACGAGATCCTTAGTCTCTACCTGGCAACCGATCTGGAAAAATTAGGGCCTTCAGAAGCGGTAGAGACCCCGGAGGACGAAAATTTGATCGTCAAAAGTTTCTCAGCTGAAGAATTAATAAAGATGGCAAGCAGGGGAGAAATTACCGACGGTAAAACTCTTGCAGGGTTGTTCTTCTTGATCCAGCGATAAAAAACTCCGCCTCCCGAGCGGAGTTTTTTATTATCTACTTCCACGTCTCTCCGTTCGACAACCACTTATGGATATCGGACGCGGCGGTTTTTCCCGCTCCCATGGCCCTGATTACCGTGGCCGCGCCGGTTACGATGTCTCCTCCCGCCCAGATTCCCTCTCTCGAAGTCCGACCCCTGGAGCTCGCCTTTATCGTTCCCCGGTCACTGGTTTCCAGCCCATCCGTCGTCCTCGGGACTAAGGGGTGAGGAGAATTTCCTATCGCTATAATGACGTTGTCTACCGGCAGGTCGAATTCCGACCCTCCCTTCGGTACAGGTCTGGGACGGCCCGATTCGTCCGGTTCACCGAGTTCCATCTCCACGCACTCCACTTTCTCCACCCTGCCGTCATCACCCTTAAACCTGGTCGGATTTCGGAGCAGGCGAAAATCTATTCCCTCTTCTTTGGCGTGCTGAATCTCCTCGTCCCTGGCGGGCATCTGGGCCTCGGACCTACGGTAAATGACCATCGAGGAGTCCGCCCCCAGCCTCAATGCAGTCCTGGCCGAATCCATGGCTACGTTACCCCCGCCTACAGTAGCAACTCTCCCTCCTATCTTTACCGGGGTGTCGTACTCGGGGAATTTAAAGGCCCTCATCAAATTGACCCGGGTTAAGAACTCGTTTGCGGAGTATATTCCGTTTAGGTTTTCCCCGGGTAAGTCGAGAAAATAAGGTAGTCCGGCCCCGGTTCCCAGGAATACCGCGTCGTGCTTCTCTACTCTGTTTCCATCCAGTAAATCGTCTACGGTAAAGAGGCGGCCGACTACGGTATTTGTCTCGATTTCGACACCCATTGCCTTTAGATTCTCGACTTCTCTTTCGACCACTTCGTTGGGTAGCCGGAACTCCGGTATACCGTAAACCAGTACCCCGCCCGGCTGGTGGAACTGTTCAAATACGGTCACCTCGTAACCCAGTTTCCGCAAATCCGAGGCTGCGGTAAGTCCAGCGGGGCCCGATCCGACAATCGCTATCTTTCCTGCCCGCGAGTCCTCCACCGTGTTATCAACCGTACCGTGCTCACGCTCCCAGTCGGCGGCATATCTTTCCAGCCTGCCGATCGAAACCGGTTCAAAATTCTCCCCCAGAGTGCAGACTTCCTGACACTGCTCCTCCTGAGGGCAAACCCTTCCACAAACGGCCGGCAGGTTGTTGGATTCCTTTATCGTATTTATCGAGGCCTGAAAATCCTCTCGTTTTATCCGATCGATGAACTTCGGAATATCGATACCGACCGGACACCCCTCTATACAGGGAGCGGGATCGCACTTGAGACATCTTTCCGCCTCTTGCAGTGCAGCTTCTCTTTCGTAGCCCAGCGGCACTTCGTCAAAATTACCAACCCGCTCCGACGGATCCTGCTGGGGCATGGGAACCGCTTTTTCTCTTACAGTCACTTACTCTCACCTTCCAGGAACTCATCAAGGGCGCATTCTTCCTCTTCTTCGTAAATCTCGGTTCTCTGGGCCAGTAGATCGAAGTCGACGGCCGATCCAGGGAACTCCGGGCCGTCCACGCAGGCAAACCTGGTCTCCCCGTTTATATTAACCCGACAGCCCCCACACATGCCGGTTCCGTCGACCATTATCGTATTGAGGCTAACTATAAGCTCCGTATCGAATTCTTCCGCGACTTCCTGACAGACCTTCATCATCATTACCGGCCCGATCGCCCAGGATTTTTCGACATTTTCAGACTCCAGCAAGTCTCTGAGGGCGTCACTGGTAAACCCCTCCCTGCCAGCTGATCCGTCGTCAGTTGTTACTATAACTTCGTCACTAACTTCAGCGATCCTGTCCTGAAAAAATAGTTTGTCCGCCGATTGAGCACCTATTATCGATATCACGTGATTTCCCGCTTCTCGAAGAGCCCTGGCTATAGGATATATCAGGGCGATACCAACTCCGCCCCCTATTAGGGCGACGGTCCCGTAATCCTCTATTTCCGACGGATTGCCCAGCGGACCGGCAAGATCGTGGATTGCCTCACCTTCGAAATATTCCTGGTTGAGTTCTATCGTGGATTTACCGGCTGATTGAACCACTATCGTGATCGTTCCTTCTTCGAGGCTGGTATCGGCAATAGTGAGGGGAATTCTCTCTCCCTTTTCGTGCAATCGCAGGATTACGAATTGCCCTGGATCGCTGGCTTCTGCAATCAGCGGAGCTTCCAGTTCGTACTCCCAGACGCCGTCACCGACTTTCGATTTTTTGACGATTTTTCGCATATTCTTCCAGTATTTGTTCTGTATGGGTTAAGTTATCCAGTAAAAAAATCACTTGAATCGCGCAACCCCCGTCCACTGGGCGGGGTATTCTTCGTAAATCAATAAATGGCTAGCTTTCTAAAGAATTGCTCTTACAATATTCTAAGATTTTCTCAAAGAATAATACCTGACATAAGGACCCATGAAAAGTGGCATCGTGAAGGGTTATTTACACTCAACTCTTTCACCATCGTCGTACTCGTACTTCGCCGCCCAGCCCTTATCTGGCAATTGATTTAACCTTGAAAACATAGTAGTAGAGGTAATCCGGCAGCCAGGTACGGGCAGGGGGTGTGAACTGAAAAATATCGTTATTATCAACACTTGCCGAGAAAGCCCCGTCCCCTGAGGCGGGGTTCCTGACTTACGACCTACGTCTCGCTCCTGAACGGAGGTGAAAGAACTGAGTTGTCGTTACTTCAAAAAAGTAGGATCCGCCCAGGACTTCGCATTAAGGTTAAGTGTATGGCGAAAAAAAACTGCGCGGAAGGAGGCTAAACCAGCGCAGCAAAACACCATACCGCTTGTGCCCAGGCGGACCCGTGGTGGGTATATTTCTTTTAACCTAGCTTATAATCTTCTTCGCAGATATTATAACCACTACCCAATAAAAAATCCAGACCATTTTCATCCTATTTTCGAACTTTTTTGCTCCCTGCCCACTAACCTCTCTCCAATTTGACTTATCGGGGCTATCGGGTTACCTTATTATGGATTTCCATGACGAATAAGGACCTGCTGAAAGATATAATTATTACTCTTGGCGTATGTGGGGCAAGCACCGCTTACAAGAGCGTGAACCTCGTGGAACAGTTGAGGCATCTGGGTGCAAAAGTCCGGGTGGTTCTAAGCGACGAGGCCAGAAAATACGTCACCCCACTCACATTCGAACGGGTTTCCGGCGAAGACGTTATAGTGGAACCCTCTGCCTCCGGTGGTGAACGGGTGGTCCAATCCTCTTTAACAAACGAAAGTGACGTAACCGTAATCGCTCCTGCCTCCTTCAGTTTCATCGGAAAACTGGCATCGGGACTGGGAACGGAACCGCTAACGGAACTGGTTTCCAGCTCAAACAACCCCGTAGTTCTGGCCCCATCCATGAATCGAAATCTTTATTCCAGCGAAACCCTTCGGTCCTATTTAAACCAAATAAAAGAGAGCGGCTTCCACATTGTGGAGCCTAAGACCTGGGAACTTGAGGTCAAATCGGACCAGGAAGTCCCCTTAACCATAGTGATCAATAAGATAATCTCGAAGGTTAAGGACATCCTGAAAGAGGACCAGCTGCTGGAAAATAAAAGAATTCTGGTAACTTCGGGCCCCACGAGGGACTTATTTAGCCAACCCAGCTTTACCGGAGGAGCGACAACCAGGTCGCTGGGTTATAGCCTGAGCCAGCAGGCCCGGCAAATGGGGGGAGAAGTAACCCTGGTCAGCGGCCCCACGGAACAGATACCTCCAACCGGGGTAGGGGTGGTATGGACCAGATCCATCGAGGAACTCGACGAATTATTGACCGCCGAGTTTTCCGAATACGACCTGATCCTGATGGCGGGGGTGGCCTCTGACTGGTACCCGGAACTTAACCCCAATACTTTCAAAAAAGAAAAGACGAAAAGACTCGACCTCGATATACCGGAAACACCAGATCTAACCCGAAAACTGGGAAGGTTGAAGGACGAAAAACAAGTACTTATAGAGTTTCGAACCGGCTCGGAAGATCAGAAGGGCAGAACGCGCGAGTCGTTGGCGGAAAACGATATAGACGCTCTTTTTTCACTCCTGCGCGAAAAAGAAGGCGAGGATGGTACCCGTGACCTGTTCGCGGGAACTTTCCTATTCAAATCGGGAGACGGGGGAAAAGTTCAGGCTCAAACCGGAACAAGATTTTCCCGGGAAATCCTGAGGAAGATCGGCCAGAAATACTTCCGTTAAAAAACGGCGTCCGTCTCCACTGCCCAGGGCTTGCTTCAGCCCGCGGGATCTCTTTCCCTATTAACCGGGAATGCCTGCCACCTTTTGAAAAACTGTTAAAAACGACTTCCCCAATTTCCAAAAATAAGGCTTACCAGCAACCCTCTATTCTCCTTCATTAATTCGCCCGTAAATTTGTCGGACTCTTCCCTGGTAAGCTGTTGTACTCCTTCCGGAAATCCTTTTTCGAGTTCCCCGATATTCTCTTTGTTCTTTACCCTTATAGTGTAAACCTCGGAGCCGTGCTTTCTTCCCTCTTTCATTTCGTTCCAGACGAGGAACGTATGTTTGTTTTCGATGGCCATCCCTACAACGACCTCGCATCCGTGAATAACTGATTTCAGGTCGTCCTTCAGGCCAAAATCGGGAGGATTTACTATCTCGTCGGGGCCGAGAACCTCATCAATTATATCCAGGCAGATAGACTCAGTCCGGGTTCTAAAAGTTATAGTTGGATGGCTAAAATATACCTTCATCGTCCACCCCCATCTTCACTCTCTTCGTTATCTATTCCCATAAAGTCGACTTGTTGACCTTCCTCCGGTTCCACTTCTTCCTCCCCTGAATCTTCAATTCTCTCTTTAGCAAAGTCGGCCATAAACTCGTCGAACCCCCTGTAAACCGCTATTACCCCAAAAACGGTGAAGAGGGCGGCCGGAATTGAGAGCCACCTAAACGGCTGGTAGGAGAACTTAATCCGGTATTCGTAATCGTAACTATCCTCACCGGAAACCAGCTTAAAATAACTTACCCCTTCGTCTATTTCCACCGTGATTCCCTCGTCGCCACTCAGGGAGACCCTTCGAACTAGCTCCCTATTATCGTCGAGGAGTTCCGCCTCCGCGGATTTCGATCGCCTCTCATCGTCAAGTTTTACATTCAATCTACCTTCGTTCTCCGGTCTCCTTTTCTCGATTCCCACTGTTTCTCCCGAATCAACACTTCCCGTCCGAGAATAGGTAGCAGTTCTCTTATAAATCGCGGAAAAGGCAAGGATCAACGCCAGAAGGAGCATGACCGCGCCAAGTAACATTCTTCTATTACCGGTCAGGACTTCTAATATACCTGGCGGTTCGCGGTTCATGTAACCTTCCTTTCAGGAAAGGAATAATATAGGCAAGTTTAATCCACCGAAATGCTAATTAAGGAACTTCCCCCGCAAAGTGGCAGGCGACTTCCCTGCCTTCGACCTCTCTTAACTCAGGTTCTTCATTCTCACATATATCCTCAGCGTAAGGGCATCTCGGGTGGAATCGACAGCCGGAGGGTACGTTCGTGGCGTCCGGCACTTCACCCTTAATCGGGAGTTCTTTGATTACTTCAACCATTTCCGGTTTCGGTTCCGGTACTGCTTTTAACAGGGCTTGAGAGTAAGGGTGCAGAGGATTATCAAGAACTGTAGCTACCTCTCCTTTTTCGACGAATTTTCCCAGATACATCACGGATATGGAGTCGGAAAAGAACCTCGAGGTCGAGATATCGTGGGTAATGTAGAGATAGGTCAGGTCTTCCTCGCTCATTAGATCCTTCATCAGGTTGAGCAACTCCGCCCTCACCGAAACATCCAGCATAGACGTAGGTTCGTCGGCGACTATGAAATCGGGATTGAGAATTAGGGCGCGTGCTATTGCGACCCTCTGCTTCTGCCCCCCGGAAAGCATGTGGGGGTACCTGTCGACGAACTCTTCGGCGGGGGTCAATTGAACTTCCTCGAGTGCATCCATGATGGTCTTTCTCTTCTCTTCGTAACTTCCCCTGATGTTGTGGATATTCATTGGCTCTTCCAGCGTATCAAATGCTGTAAACCTCGGATCCATGGAGGAAAATGGGTCCTGGAAGATCATCTGTGTGGTCCGTCGGTAGGCCTTCAGTTCACCCGAGCCGCTGAGTTGCGTGACGTCCTTTCCCTCCATAATTAACTTTCCGCCCGTGGCGTCCAGGAGCCTCATTACTACCTTTCCGAGAGTGGTCTTGCCGCAGCCGGACTCCCCGACGACTGCCATCGCGTTCTTCCGTGGTATTTGAAAATCCACTTCGTCCACTGCTTTGACGTACTTTTTCTGGCTCCCGAGCAGCCTACCAAAGAAGGACTGACTCATGGTATAGTACTTCTTGAGATTTTCAGCTTCCAGAACGGCGCTCATGCTCTCACCTCCCTCACGTGACCTCACCCGCGAAGTGGCAGGCAACCTTCCTTCCCTCGACCTCTCTGGGCTCTGGGTCTTCCTTCTGACATACTTCTTTCGCGTAAGTACATCGGGGATGGAACCTGCATCCTGAGGGAGGATCAACCAGGTTTGGGGGAGCGCCCGGAATCCTCTCCAGCCTTTTCACGTCCTTATGAAGTCGCGGGATCGAAGCCAGTAACTTTTCGGTATAAGGATGTTTTGGGTTGTTATATATCTTTTCCGCGTCCCCGAGTTCGGCAAACTTTCCGGCATACATTATCGAGAGTTTGTTCGAAACCTCTGAAAGAATGCTGAGGTCGTGCGTGATGAATATCATCGATATTCCTAGTTCCTTTTTAAGCCGCTTAAGCAGGTTCATTATCTGGGCCTCGACGACCACGTCCAGCGAGGTAGTAGGTTCATCGGCGATTAATACGGTGGGTTCCAGAAGCAGGGATGTCGCTATAATCACTCTCTGCTTTTGTCCTCCGCTCAATTCATGGGGGTATCTTGTAAATATTTCTTTATCCAGCCCCACCTCTCCGAGGTACTCCTCGCACTTCTGTCTGGCTTCGTCACCGGTAATCCCTTGATGGTAATGTAATGGCTCCTTCATTTGATGTCCCACGGTATAAACGGGAGTTAATATATCCATTGCACCCTGAAAAACCATCGAAATTCGCTTCCACCTTACCTTCTTTCTGGTCTCCGTTTCGGTTAGCTGAACAGCATTTATGCCGTCAATATTTACTTCTCCCTTGACCACCCGTCCGGGAGGCTGAACCTGGTTAATAAGAGAAAAAGCCATGGTGCTTTTTCCACAGCCGCTCTCCCCGGCTACTCCCATCGATTCCCCCCTCGCGAGATCAAAATTGGCGTCGTCCAGAGCCTGGACCTCGCCCTTTCTCGTGAAGTAGTGAGTTGTCAAGTTCCGCACGTCGAGAACAGGGTTAGCCATCATTCTCCCCCTCTCACAAACCTATTCCTGTTTCATCTTTGGATTAACGATCCTTTCAACCGCCATACCGGCAGATATAAATCCAAACCCCAGTAGCGTGATTCCCAGTCCGGGGAGCAGGACCCACCACCACATGCCACGAATAGTAGCCCCGGCGCTATTTGCCTCGCTTAGCATGGTCCCCCAGGTTACTACAGTGGGATCACCGAGACCCAGCACGTGCAACCCGGCAGCAGCTATTATCGCCAGGGGGACCATCAACGCCGCCTCCGCGAAGGCGTAAGGAAGCATCTGGGGGATCATATGGCCGCGAATAATTCTAGCTCCGCTGGCCCCCAGAGCTTCACCTGCCTCGACGTAAGTATTTTGTCTGATCTGCAGTCCCCGGGCTCTGATGGTCTTGGCGATACCCCTCCAGTACAGCAGGGTCATGATAAATATGACAAACCAGATGCTCCGTCCCCATAACGTCGCAACAACCACAAGAATCGGCAGGGTTGGTATCCCCATCACTATTTCGTTCAATCGCTGCATAAGCTCGTCGACCCATCCTCCGTAGTATGCACTAGTCATCCCGAATATCAGCGCTATGATTACCGTACCGACAGCGACGGACAGGCCAAGTATAAGCCCGTACCTGGCTCCCCAGATCCAGCCTCGAGCGATATCGTGACCGTCACCGTCGGTACCCATCAAGCCGTAAACACGGCCCGTAAATATCGCTCGAGAGTTTGTCAGCTCCTTTCCCGGACCAACCAGCAATAATTCTACCTTGTATTTCCCATTTAGCGGCTCCGTCCGTGACAACATCCCGTCCTGAGCTTTCGCGAATGCCGTCCGGGTCACGTCTATCTCGCTCGGGTCTGGAGTCG
Organism: Candidatus Bipolaricaulota bacterium; assembly: GCA_021735245.1. Classification (GTDB taxonomy): domain Bacteria; phylum Bipolaricaulota; class Bipolaricaulia; order M55B111; family M55B111; genus JAGXLP01. The sequence continues at coordinate 2,117 of JAIPHJ010000030.1, read as the reverse complement.
AACCCTTCTCGTATTCCCTGGCGAACCTGTGAACCTTCGTCCTCTGCTGGCTCCCTCCAAACATGGACAATCGCGTCTCAAAAGTATAACCATCCCCTTTTTCCACTCCTTGAATACTCCGGGTTGTAAGCTGAAGTTTTTTGCCGTCAGGTCTAACGAGGCTCGCTATCAGTGTTGGACTGTCACTTGCGTACTTTCCTTCAATGTAGAAGATGACGTCCTTGGGAGGTAAATTCAAGTCGAACCGGTAATCGTACACCAGTTTGGTGACCACGGACTCTCTCGAGACGCTCACGGGCTCGTTTTTGACCTGTTGAGTCGCTTTGCTCGTCCCGGAAAAATAGTTCATCCAGAAGGGTGGCGCACCGGATGGCAGGTCTCTCCAGCGGTCAACGTTATCCCACTTCCGGTTCGTTTCCGGAGCGAGCGAGGGAGCCAGAAGGGCGAGGATAATCATGGAGACTATCAAGCTTAACCCAATCATCCCCGTAGTTTCGCCCCTGTACTCGCGAAATACGTCGAAAAAGCCCCTAAATATGTCTTTTAACTTCCTCCGAATCATTTTATCACCTAACGCATCGACTGCGATGTTCCTACTTCTACCCGGGGATCGAGCAACCCGTAGAGGAGATCAGCTATCAGGTAGCCGAAAATATATATAGCGGAAGTAATGAACATCACACCCATAACTACCGGGATGTCGTTCTGCAGGATTGCCACCCTGGTTAACAATCCAATTCCCGGCCAGTTGAAAATAACTTCGGTGATCATCGCCCCGCCAATCGACATCAGCAGTGAGAGCAAGGCCGAAGTTACAACCGGGGGAGCAGCCGTTCTGAGGGTATGACCGTAGATCACTTTCCGCTCGGGAACCCCCTTTGCCCTGGCAGCCATGATGTAGTCGTCTTGAAGGACGTCGGTAACTATATTTCGCGTTACCCAGGCTCTGGCGCCAAAAATGTTGAAAACGATTGTCGCCAGCGGTAACGCCAGCCTGTAAAGAACGCCTAAATAGTAATCCAGGCCGGTAGTCTGAGGGAGGGGCAAAGCCGTCGAGGGAAACCAGCCAAGCTGGTAGGCAAATATTAGTATAGCCAGCATTCCCAGCCACCACATGGGCATGCTGGAAGAAGTCATGCCAAAGATTGATAAGAACCTGTCCAATTTACCACCGGCCACCTGAGCCGCCTTCAAGCCAACTATCAAACCCAGTAAGACGTAAATCACCGCCGCGGTAGTGAACAGGAGGATGGTTCTCGGAAGCCTCGACATGATTATATCCATTACCTGCCTGCTTCCACCAGGTGCGGTGATCATGTAGGATTGACCAAAATCGAGCTTCATTCTATCCCAGGCATCCATAAATATCCTCTTCCAGACTGCCTGGTCCAGCCCCCACCTATCCCTTAGTTTCTCAATTTCATTTTCCCGCCACTCCGTCAACTCTTCCTCTGATAGCTGCTGGAGTTCGGTGCTGTTGCGAACCCGGGCAGTCACCGTCTGGCGTATTCTCGTCTGGAGCTGCTCCTCCGACATGCTGTTAAACAAGGAGGAAAGGATGAGTACTACTATTCCCAGAGTAATCAAAGCCTGAAATGTCCTAAAAACGAGGTACTTCACCCTCGCTGGCATTTCTTTTTGCCCCCTAACAATATCGAACTAGTCAACCAAACCCCTCCAGGTGTTTGCTTTAGTGCGGTTAAGTCGCTATATTTACCAGTTTTAAAAACCCCAAATCGTTCTCGGTCTTCTTCCGTTCCCCTTCTGGCGAAACTGAGCTTATTCAAATCTATCGATTACTATTCACCCAAAGATTACTTTGAAAAAAATAACCCAGGAGAAAGTAAAAATCAAATTAATAAGAGCTAACAGTTAAAATCTACTTCGGCCGTGCTGTTTACCATATCTTTACCAAGACTTGCCGAGGAAGCCCCAGGGCACCCCCTGGGGAGGAATCGGCTGGTTTTTGCCCAGCGGTCAATCGAGGAATAATCCTTGATAGTTTCTGGTGATTATTCATGAGTTTATTTCCCATATTGGGTATAAGGCGGGAAACGGGTTCGATTGACTGCTGGGTCGATTGTCGTTAAAGAAAAACATTCCTGACCTTACGGGTT